>JAITDT010000022.1 GCA_031282425.1 Holosporaceae bacterium
AATCCAATAGAACATTTTTGGGATTGGATGAAAAATAAAGTCAGATATACTGCCCATTTATATGAAACACTAGAACTTGCCGTTATGGCTGCGGTGAATTCTAAGTGAAAATGATATAAGATATTACAGAAACAGAGGATTATTTTGTTCTATGGCTATTTTATATAATCATGAGAGTTTCAGGAGAACGAATACGAATATTAATACCCTAAAAGATTGGGGATATGCCAAGGACTATGCCTACGGTATGTATTTAATGGCACAACAAAATTTTGCAGATGATTTTATTTTTTTCATCGTTCAAATTACATTCGCTAGAAGATATAATAAAAATATGTTCTAAGGTACTAAATATTCCAGACTGGAGAAAACATATTGATGTAGATGAGAGCATTATTGGTCGAAAGATCCGTAGTCAATTGTTGGGAGATAATTCAAAAGCAATGCATGTTTTAGAGTGGAAGCAGAGTTTGAATTTTGAAGAGTTGGTCGAATTGATGATAAACGAGGAATCTTGAAAATATCGTAGTTTTTTATATTCTGCTAATTATCGATCAGTTCAGACAAAAAACTGTTATATTCCCCCAAATTTTTCAAAGCATGTTATATATAAAAATATAGCTTATGGTGTGAAGGATGTAGCGTATAATTGCGAATTGCGCTTCAACGCCAATTCGTGTATCTTCGCCTTGTTTTGGGTGATTAGCTCAGTGGTAGAGCATCTCGTTTACACCGAGGTGGTCGGCAGTTCGAATCTGTCATCACCCACCAATGCGCTCGTAGCTCAATTGGATAGAGCGTCAGACTACGGATCTGAAGGCTGTGGGTTCAACTCCTACCGGGCGCACCATGTTTTGATTGTGAGAAAGCTCTTTTGTTTGAGAATTTTATACAAACCTACGGCTACTGTGCTGTTTTTGTATTCGCCTGCATCGAGGGCGAGGTCGCCCTTCTGACGGCCGGCTTTTTATGTCGACATGGCATGATGTCACTGCGGTTCGTGATGCTTTTCGCATTTTTGGGGACGTTAATTACGGAGCAATGTATGTTTTTTGTCGGTAGAAATTACGGAGTAAAACTACTAAAAAAATATCCCAAACTATCAAAAAAAACTCACAACGTAATAGAATTTTTGAAAAAGTATAATTCCGCTTTTATATTTGGGTCCAGATTTGTATATGGCATAAGAAACATAAGTCCACTGGTTATTGGCATGGCCGAGATTCCACCGTTGCGATTTTCCACGCTAAACATGCCGGCAGCTTTCATTTGGTCTGTGCTGGTGGCTGGCGCCGGATATTTGTTTGCCGACATTCTAGAATCTACAAAGGAAGGTATAAAATATATTCAAATCGGGGCGCTTGCGATTTTAAGTATAGCATTGCTGTACTTTTTCTACAGCAAAAGTAAAAAAAGAAAAAACCGCAAATGAATTACTGGATTAAAATTCTTTTGAACTCGTTGATTTTCAAACTTGCTCTGCCCACTAATAATCCATCCATACGAGCGTAGTTCAAAAGTTGGGAAGCGTTCTGGGAGCTCACGGAGCCGCCATATAGTAGAGGAACTGTAGCTCTCAACAGATCTCTGATAAATTCAAAAATTGTCTCTATCTCATCAAATCTCGGAACTAAATCGGTACCGATACTCCAAACTGGTTCGTAAGCAAAAATAGAGCTATGCAGATCTTTTTTTAGGAAAGAATTCAGCTGTGTAGATATCGCCTGCTTCCAGTTGTGACGATCGCAGGATTTTTCTCCGATGCATACTATCGGAGTTAGGTTTTGCGCAATGGCAGCTTGCCATTTTTTGAAAATTAAGTCGTCGGTCTCCTGAAAAATATGCCGCCTCTCCGAGTGTCCGATAAGAATATACTCACATCCGGCCTCTTTTAGCAGTTTTGGACTATTCTCCCCCGTGTAAGCGCCATATTCTTCGCAATAACAGTTCTGAGCTCCGATATAATACCGAAAGCTGTGAAACCGGCAAAGAAGAGCAGTTGGAGGACAAACCACAATGGTATTTTTTGAATCAACGGCATTTATTTCTTCCACAAATTTATCTGCGAACTCAAAATTTCCGTTCATCTTCCAATTGGCCACGATAATTTTCATAAAAATCCTTGTGTTGGGTTGCTCATAAAAACAAGTACTAATAATATAGCGATACGTTATTTGTAGGGAAAAAGCAATGCTGGAATTTATCAGAAGACATTCGCGGTCAGTTGTCGCCAAGGCGCTTTTAATAATTTTAGCATTGACGTTTGTTTTGTTTTTTGGAATTACGGATGTTATTCGAAGATTCATCGGAAAAGACTATATGGTAAAAGTCGGAAATGTAAAAATAAGTCCGTTAGAATTGAAGATAGAAAGGGCTAGACGCATTGGTATGATGCGGGAGCATATACAGGATGCGAATGACAAAGATTTAACCGCTGATATTTTGCATCAATTGATTTGGGAAAATATCATCAATCAGACTGCCGACGAGTATGGAATACTCGTTTCTGATGAAATCATTAAAAATTATATCAGTGGAATGAATATGTTTCGCAACAAAGACGGAAGCTTTAACGCCCATTTGCTGCGCGGGTTTCTCCAGAGGATTCACATTCCAGAAGCTATGTTTTTAGAGTCGTCTAAAAAGGATATTAAAAATGTGTTAATTAAATTTCCATTCGCATATATCTCGATAACTCCAGAGTTTAATTTATATATGCGGGTCAGACGAGAGAAAAGAAGTCTGATTTTTGTCAGGTTGAAGCCATCTTCTTTTGACATTACGGAAAAACCTACTCAAAAAACGTTGGAAGAGTTTTATAAAAATAATCCAGATTTATTCATAGCCGAAGAAACCCGTTCTTTTAGAATTTTAGAGCTAAGAGAATCTTTTTTGGAAAAAAGCATTCGAATTTCTGAGGATGAAATAAAAGAAGCCTACAACCACTCTAGAGAAAATGGCGAACGCCCATATGATGAGATGAAAGCGGAGCTGGAATCAGCTCTAAAGCAAGAAAAAATACAAAGTGCCATCAACGAAGTTACGCGCCAAATAGAGGATACGTTAATGGCTGGAGACGATGTAAACGACGTTGTAAAGAAGCATAACTTAAATGTTATATCCATCGAGGACATGAACTCCAGTGGGAAAGATGAGAAATCTGTCGTAGCTAAATTATCCTATAAAGACGATGTTAAAGCCGTCGCTTTTTCTGTCGATGAAGGCAGCGATAGCTCTTTCTCAGAAGCAGAGGATGTTCAGAAAAATAAAGTATATTGGTTGTTGCACGTGGATAAAATAACTCCTAAGCATATCGTTGCTTATGAAGAATCGACTGCAAAAGTTCTTTCGGAATGGCAAACATGGCAGCAACACGAGAAAGTGATGGGAATTGCCACAGATTTAATTGCAAAAGCAAAAGAAGGAAACTCGCTGGATAAATTAGCGGTCGCCAGCGGCCTTTCCGCGTATGTTACCATCGCATTCGATAGATTCTGGCAGTTGCCGAAAGAGAAAGCTCCCCAATATGCGGATATCATTACGGCAGTTTATGAGAATGCTTTTGAGTTAGAGAAAACAGAAGCAAGCTATAAAGAAATTGGGGAAGATATTGTGATTTTCCAGGTAAAAGATATTATATCGTCCACTAAAATAGATTTGAAGGATGAAAATGCATGTAGGCTTGAACTGCAGAACGAGATCGTAGATGATATGTACCAGCAATTGGTAAATTACTTATCGCGAAAATATGATGTAAAAATCAATTTTGAACAACTTAAAGAGATCGACAAAAGTTCCAACCAAGACCCACTAGAAGATGTATTTTAATTATAATAAAAAAGCCGCGTTCTATTACGCGGCTTTTCTTTTTGAGCAGCTCAGTTAAAACTGTGTCCTCTAGGCGTCAAAACCGCACATACATGCGCGGTAAGGCCACGTCCTGCCTTTGCTGTTACTTTGCGACCAGAATAATCGAATGTCTTCCCTGACGAGAAAACCCAATCGATACCACCCTGGATGGCACACAGCGGCGTAAACTGCTTCTGAAGACCTAGACCGAGCGCAGGTGCGCCGTTCATTTTCCCAATCTCCGTTCCATCTCCACTTAGCACTCTTCCTTGCTGAAATTTCCAACCAAACTGCACAAAAGGAGCAAACCCATAACGCACAGGAAATAGAGCGGCCAAGTTCACAAAAGGAGTAACACCACGATTTTTTACGCTCAGCGCCTTTGCATTATTAAGCCACCAGAAGGTCTCTTTCGATTTCGCAAAATCAACACCAAAAACAAGTCCTGGATGTATATGCTCATGAGCAGGCAACGTATAACCCACGCCGACCTCTCCAAAAAGACCATTCACTTTCCTTTTGCCTAGCGAGCTACCATCAATACTGGCGCTGTTATTTGGGAAACGCTGACCACCTCCAACTATTATGCGTACGCCACTAGAAGTCGAGGCATGACTTCCAGCGCTCTCCCCGCTCACTTCCGTACCCGCGTCCACCGCCTTTGTAGAAAAAGCTACGACGCTCAAAAGTCCAGCTAACATTATATTCTTCATTAATAAACCCCCATATTCATGGTGCCATAGTACTCGGCATCATGCATGGTGGCAATTCTTATGGACGAGTTTTCACTAATGTGTTGCAAAAAAACACGTTTTTTCGGAAGACTTTAACGCGCTTATTACGCTCGAGAAAGTTCCGACAGCGCCGACAGTAGACGACATAAACTTAACGGTTCAGAAAGCGGATACGGTTTTGTGGACGGAAAAACTATGAAGCTCAAAAATATGATTATTAACATACAGGCAACTTTCGCCTCTATTCCCCTCCCCGAAAGAAAGCGGTACGTTCGTATACGTATTTACCTATGGACGCTAGAAAGCAACCTGCGATCGAAGCTGGGGCGCGCTTTTCTCACGTGGCTTCGTCTACCGTCCTCAACTGCGCGCTGCACGATTTAGACATCGCAGCCGCCGCTGAAACTTTCATCCAAACCTACGACCCGACCAAATCCTAATACCAGCGATTGGGGGATAAAATCTTACCAGACGTACTAGAAGGTGGAATTAAGGTTACGAAGTTTCCGGATAATGATTACGTAACGTACGTGACTGGCACATTTTCTGTAGCCCCAATCATGCGTATAGCTTCTCAATATGTAAAAATCAGCCTCCAGTTGGAGGAATCTACCTACTTTTTCGTATGCAAAGACAATACAACCTGCGACGTGATACGTTTTAACATAACAA
>JAITDT010000056.1 GCA_031282425.1 Holosporaceae bacterium
CACATCTTTCGTCTTATCTCCTATTTTCTCCACAATCTGCCGGCCGGCGCCGGGGGGGGGGGGGGGGGCGGGGATCCTCTCTGGCAGAGGCGTTTTTGGTGTTTGGATTGTCAAGATAGTGGCAAAAATAATGACAAAATTACCTCCCAAAGAAAAACCAGCCGCGGAAATCTCAGTAAAATTTTTTCTTTTGAGAAAGCCGACAATCGTCTCAAAAAACCTCTTTTTCGCTTCATAAAATTCCTCTTTTGGCGCGGAAATTTTCAGCTACGGAAAAAATCTTCCGGAGCTACCTTTATCGAAAGCGCGCTAATTGTCGCGCTGCTGGTCATCGCCGCTATCGGAGGGCTGGGATATCTCGGTCTAACCGTACGGGATCGGCTAGGCATATTGGCGAGAGTTCCCGAAGGTGGCGCCGCGGGAGCGGAAGGTTCTGGAAATGAGACCATAGATCAGGATCAAGAAATCAAAAACGCATGGGACACGTTCTTTGAAGGATTGCAAAACATTTTAGACGAGGGGGACGGAATAGAAAATATTCCACAAGAAGAGTTGAAAACTCTACTGGAAAACAAATTTGAGATACTAGCTGGCCCCCTAGTTGCAAGTTTAGAAGAAATGAATATAGATCTTGACCAGGAGTTTTCAGAAAAGGAATATCAAGTATGGTGTTTTCAAGGAGCCATTCTTGCAAAATATGGTGAGGCGCCAACTCTATTGGCGTATCCAGCTGAATTCACTCCCAGCGGTAAATATAATGAATATATGGAACGATTAAATAGCGTATATCAAAGCAACGAGACTGCCTTTGATAAAGTAGCAGCTCTTATAGCAGTAATACGTGATATTGATGAAGAACCGGATGATAGTCCTATCCGCAATAATGGCTACACCTTTCCTAGTGATGAATATGAAAATATGCATTGTGGACGTTACGAGAACGATATTCTCGACTCATATTTCAAATGTTATAAATACAAGGCATATCATCCTGAGTGGGAGATACCTGTTCCAGAGTTGTATTAGCAATAATATTTGATTTTGTATGTATACGAGAGCCATTAACCATCGTTTCATACCACAACAAATTGTATCATCTGGAGTGGTTAGTAACGTGTGTCCAATTCTCGTTGGATTCTAGTAAATTTCTAGATTATTTCGTTTGCAATAACAGATCCATCATTAATAGTCTGTGTCGAGATTAATCTTGCTTGATATCCTGATATATTGAAAACCGTACTAAAATTACAAATCCTCGTGTTGAAGCGCCGGAATCCGACGACCGAATATGTTGTCGCAATTTAAAGCCCCAGAAGAGCAATGACCATTATGAGGGCAAGAAGGAGCAGTCTTTTCTGCCATATTTCATTGTTTTTCGCCAGCGCTTCTTCTAATTCTGTATTTGTCTTGGTCATTTTATCTCCAAAAATAACTCTACTTTATTCTGCAGCTATCGTTTCAACATTCATGATGATTTCAAAAAAAAGATAATTTTCGATTAAGATATGAAAAAAAAATTGTGGGAAAATATCGCTCGTCCAAATCAGCTGCCGCCGCCTGGAGACTGGAATGTCTGGCTCATTCTGGCGGGACGTGGTTTCGGAAAAACGCGATCTGCTGCCGAAGCCATAAGAAAATGGGCAGTCTCCAATCAATGCAGAAGAATAGCGCTCATTGCCAATACCATTCAAGAAGCTCGTCAAGTTATGGTGGAAGGAGAAAGCGGCTTGCTTTCCATTTCTACCGAAAAAGAAAAACTAGAATTTTTTCCATCTCGTCGTCTTTTGCGGTGGTCGAATGGCGCCATCGCCACGCTCTATGGCGCCGAAAAATATGAACAATTGCGCGGCCCACAATTTGACGCCGCTTGGATTGATGAATTTGCGAAATTTCAGCATCCGCGAGAAACTTTTGAGCAATTATCTTTTTCTTTGCGATTGGGAAAGAATCCGCGCGCCATTCTTACTACCACTCCAAGACCGATACAATTCATTAAAGATTTGATGGCTCGAAGCGATGTTGTTACAGTACGCGGTACTTCTCTCGAAAATATCGATAATTTATCTCAGACTTTTCTGAAACAATTGGAATACCTCAAAGGTACTCGTTTGGAATCGCAGGAAATCTATGCGGAAATAATTGAAGATAGACCTAATACTCTCTGGTCATGGGAGGATATAGAAAATTGTTATAAATCTCCGCCACATTTTATAGAAAATATAGTAATTGGCGTTGATCCGGCGCTAACTTCCGGCGCAGGTAGCAACGAAACCGGCATAATAGTAGCCGGTAAAGACGGCTGCGGAAAAGGCTATGTGCTAGATGACCTAAGCATATCTGCTCCGCCAGAAATGTGGGCTGCGCGGGCAGTAGATGCATACAATAAATATTTTGCTAAACTTATTGTGGTGGAAGGCAACGCTGGCGGAGAACTACTCTCCAATTTACTGCATACCATCGATAATTCTATTAAATTAAAGATAGTCTACGCCCATACGTCAAAAACCATAAGAGCTGAACCCGTAGTCATTTTGTATCAAAAGAAAATGATATTTCACGCACGCCAATTTCATAAACTAGAAATGCAAATGACCACTTACGAGCCCAAGAGTAGATCTCCGGATAGAATGGATGCAATGGTATGGGCCATGACGGAGCTGTTCAATATTTCCGATAACTCTTCTATGCCAACAATTTTTTCAATCTAGAGCGAAGTGCCAAAAACTTTGTCAATTATTTTTTGAAGAATTTTACTCTTTTTTTATAATTTTAGTAAATAATTATTTCCATAAGATATTTTTAGGTGAAAAAAATGAAAATAAGTAATGTTTTTGTCCTCATAACAGCCTGTTGGAATTGCCAAGCGACGAGCACGCATAATTATTCGAATTTGAATGAGCCTCCGCGCAAATCTGATAACGGATTTCAATTACCAGAAGCGGAAGCTAACCACACTTTGTCAGCTCAAAGGAAAACACTGACTTCTATTCAGCAAAATACTAGAAATAGGACAATTCTTGAGGAACTAACAGCTAAATCCATCGTTGTTACAGCCGACACGCTCGAAGGACTGGCCCGAGATTCCAAGAGTGCTGTGGTGCAGGTAAATTTATTCGATCAATTTAACTGGGCTGTTATGCTGGAAGCGGCTTTAAACTATATGGTCGATTCAGCGAACAATACCCAAAACTTCACTTTACCTTCCAAAATATCCAGCAACAAAGAATTATACGGCAAGGTAATTTCTCTACGGAAGTCGCTAAAAGAAATATCACTGTTAAACAAACCCGACTTTAAAGATGAAAAATTTGCAGCTCTATACGGCGATATAACCTATACCTTTCTAGAAGTACAGGCGAAAGCAATGAATGATCCATCCTTTAATACCAAACACTTTTTTATAAGATTTTTAAATACTTCCCAAAAGGCGTTGGAGTTAATATGGGTGCGCCATCATACAGAAGATGTATTATCTACGCTCCGAGCCAGTATAGAGCGTAATTTAAGCAGTTCAACCGGCGAGCAATCTGTGGATGTATCCGTAAACATTCCAACCCCCATCCCAGCGCTAAACGTTAACTTGGGCGGTTCATCTGCCGAGAGTTTTGCCGGCTCCGATGCGTCTAGTTTTGCTTTTTTTACGTCGTCAAAAAGCAAAACAGGAAAAGCCGGAGTTACATTAACATTGCCGATGGGAAAAATGTCTGCAGTCGGTGGAATCGAGGAAATATCCACCGATATCTTTTTCTCTCTAGAACAAGTGATTGACCATTACAACAGCTCATTGCTAGCTAAAATGGATAAAGGTAACTCTCAAAATCTGAAAAACGTTAAGAAAGACAGAAAAAATCTACAGCAGAAAGAAAAAGAGCTGCTAATTCTTATGGAAGAACTTGAAGGATTGCTGCAGGCGCTTAAAGTTCTTCCCAATGGAGTAAAAATAGACTGGATAAACATAACAAAATCAAAAACTGTTGACCGATCTCAAGAACTTAAAAGTTTTGTCGCAGTTGCTGGAGAGGTCTCCGCATTGGCCAGTCTAGGTATAAACATAAAGTCGGCTGTCGGATCGAAAAGTTATACGAAAGAATCCTCCTTAATGTCATTGATAAATGAAGATTGCTCCTCTGTTAATGGCATTGGATCCGACACTATTACAAAAATTATAGGAGAAAAGTATAACTTTTCAAAAAGTATACCAAATCCTGGATTGTTATTAGGACATCTAAACTCATACATAGGAACCCTGACAGAATTAGCAAACGCAGAAACCAACAAAGACAAGAATGATCTTACCAAGAAAAAACACAGCTATGAAACTTTACTTTCTCCCTCGAAAACTGTAGGCAGTTTCGGACGAGTTGGCGTTTTAAAAACCTGTTTAGTAACGGCTGTTGCTTTAAAGGAACTCGACCCTAGCGATGCTTTTATGCCAATTTTTCGTCAACTTTATGCCGCCATCGACAGGTTATCCAAACTTGAAGAATTTTCCAAAAACAAGTCTGGCGCTAGAAAAGCCGTCGGCTATGGTGAACAAAGTTCTCAAACATCTTCCGTAAAAGCTCAAACCAGTAGTTTACAAGCTCGAGTGGATGTATCATTACCATTGGTAGGAACATCTTCCGCATTTTTTGAAAGAAAGCAAATCAGCGGTAGTCCATTTAAAGGGGAAAATGGTAAATATATATCGCTGAAATTCTCTCTACCCCTTTCATCTATCGGAGCGGTAGGGGCAAAATTCATGATGGATAAATTAGGCGGCACTTTACAAAGAGCGGCTGCACGGCATGGCATTGGAGTCGATCTTAATGATTTTATGCAGGTGACTAACTCTGTGGCTACCATCAAAGAAACAGACGAAGAGAAAAATGAGCGCCTAATCCAGAAAACGAGCCCTTCCGCAGCCGATGGCATAGAGAGTTATGGCCCAATAGATTCTGCTGACGTTTCCCACGATCCAAAAAGAGAAGAAAGCGTAATTGCTCCCGTCTCGGCACCCGCTGCGGATGTCAAAAATTCCTCCGAAGATATCGCAATGGCCATAACTCAGGACGCTGCTGCTAGAGGAGCCGAGGCGGCGCTACAGGGGCTTGCTTCTGGCGCAGATGTTAAGATCAAAATTTATGGATTATCCCAATTCGAGATGATGTATAGGTATGTAGACCCAATAACAGACAATATTGATATTATACCTTTACCGGGATTGGAAGTCATAAAAAATGAAAAAGGAAGATGGGTTATGGATTACGCAACTGTGTCAAATCTGCTCAATTCCGAAATCGGAGCGCCGGCAAGTTTGCCTATAAGTGGGGCGGTTGCCAGCTCTGTAGGGAAAATCCTTAAAAAAACTGGACCAGATACACTTCACGACATAATCGCTAAAAGCAATGTTCTAATGCTAGGATTGGAGGACAACAAGTCGGGACTTAACACCGCCTACGACTCGCTAAAAAGTACTCAATTCGAGCAACTACGAAAGATATTTAGAAACATTAAGCGATTGAATTCAAATGCCATATTTGAATTACAGATCGTATACAATGAAATTATGCGCAACATGAATGGGAAGGAAAAAAATCAATGCAAAAAGGTATTCGAAGAATTTTTGAATGCCTGTAGATCGCTGAAAGAACCAGATGTTGCGGCGACCCAAAGCAATACCGGCAGTTCTGAACTCGACGACCTATCTTCTTCCAAGGCTAATTCCGGCGTTGATGCCACCGTTGATGCTGACGCTGATAACATGAAAACCGCGCTGAAAGCGTTTGACGCAGTGATTCGTATGAATTATGATTACAACTTCAAGCCTTACTACGACAGTGCATACGCTGTTAGAAAGAAATCCAAATAAGTTCTGTACTCGTTGCCAGCAATGAGAAATTTATGATGGACGACTATCATGCTTATTATTCCGGCGAAACTATACCGTCCCTGACCTTTAGACGGTCGTCATTGATTTGTTTTTTCATTTCAATCTCTTTTTTGGTAGATTCTCCGCAGCTTGCTGCGCAAAAAATAAAAAGTTCGCAGATCCACTAAATGCCATACTGCTCTGTGGTGGCGATCTGCGGTATCAGTTCACGAGCGCTTAAGCGTCTTGTGGTTACATATAAAGAAGCGAAGGAAGTTGTTATTTGGAAACGAAAGTGGTTTACAGATTTTATAAAGACAGTTTGCAAAGTCGTCTAGTTTTTGTTGATGAATGAAGGATTGACGAGTATTTATATCTGGAATATATCAGAGCCAAACGTGGAGAACGTCAAAGATATTTCAGGGAGGAGGTTTGGAAGAAATAATAGCGCCGTTTGGACGGAACATGCAACGCTGAATTATTGATGGATAAAAACGCTGTTGGTGCTGCGGCTGCACAAGAGGCGGATGGTAATTATGGATAATGCTTCGCTCCACAAAAGAAAAGAACCCCGGGAAACCAAAAGTCGGATGTCATCTGATCAGCCCCCCCCCCCTATTCGCTGAATTAAATCCAATCGAGCATTTCTGGAGTTGCTTGAAAAAATTAGGTCGTTAAAGCTAAAACTCGATTCTTTGCTTATTTCGACAAAAATTCTTCTGCCTCTCGGAGAACAGTATCTATAATTTCCCTGAGGCTTCTCTCTTCTTTTATTATTTCGACTATTTGACCGGACATGAGGGAACCGCGGTCTATATCGCCCTCTTGCGCAGCTCTACGAAGAGCGCCAGCCCAAAAATGTTCCAGCGATAATCTCCCATTATCCAACGCAATTTCCCCTTTTTCAAATTTTGCGAGAACTTCGCGCTGTTTTTCAACAAATTCTTCCGTTCCGATATTTTCTAACGCTCGAACCGGCGCGATGGGAAATTTCTTATCCAACTGCACCGGCGTGACGGCGTTTCTGCCGCTGGCTCGTAGTAAAGCCATTTTAAAATTTTTGTGAGCAATGGACTCCTTACAACAGGCGAAAACCGTTCCTAATTGACATCCCACTGCACCCAATTGCAGCAGCGAGGCGATAATTTCCCCCCGCAATATGCCGCCGGCGATGAAAATCGGATACCCAACCATGTTTAGCAAAATATCCTGAATTAGTATCATGGAAGACAATGGGCCAACGTGACCGCCAGCTTCGCTACCCTCTAATATTAAGGAATCGATTCCATGCTTAAACAATCTTTTGGCAATTGACAACGCTGGCGCAAACGCTATCGCTTGCATGCCAAGAGCGTGGATTTCATCTATTAGAGTTTTGTCCGGAATTCCACCGGCCAAAATGACGTGCGATATCTTTTCTTCTCCACAGATATCAATAAGATCATGTAGCTTCGGATTTACCAGAATAATATTTACGCCAAAATTGTTTTTGGTTTTTTCTTTGGTTGATTTAATTTCCGACTTTAGGAGGTCTCCGTTCATCGCTCCAGAGGCCAGAACGCCGAATATTCCAGCGTTGGACATGGCGGAGGTCAAGTTGGATTCTGAGATCCATGTCATGGCGCCGCCCAATATTGAGTATTTGGAGCCTAGAATTTTTGCCCCTCGATCCATCAATTTTAAAATTTTCATTTTCACAATCCACAATACTTATGTAACGATTCAATCGCTTCCGTTAGTTTATTGCTTGTAACAATTAAATTCACTTTATAGTCCGCTACGGAGAATTTAAAAACCTCTATTTTTTTGTTTCCTAGAATTTTCACTAAAAACTTTCCAGTCTCCGGAGAAATGGACAATCCAATGACGCTAATTTGAGACGACGGTTTTGGTGCCACCATTTGCCGCGCGCTTCTAACAAAATCGCAATTTTTTAGTATATTTAAGGCAAGCGCAGTTTTCTTTTTATCCAATAGAATATCCGCTCGAGAAGAACTTTCCTGACCGATAATTTCCGTTTTTACGAAGCGTTCTTCCAGGATATTAATAACACCGTTTAAATTTCCATTGTGTGAAATTTTTATTTGGGAAAGACTTGGAGTAACGGCAAGTCCTCGAAAATCTTTCGACGATGTTTTGCCGGATATAATAGTACCGCTCCCGTTAACAAAGCTGGAAGCAACCCTTATGGTGACTCCCTTTTTCATGGCGTAATTAACGGATTGTTCCTGCAGAATTTTAGCGCCATGAGACGCCATCTCCAGCATTTCACGATAACTAATTTCATTAATTTTTCTAGCTTCGGTATATAAATTTGGATCTACAGTGTAAACGCCGTCGACATCCGAATATATTTCGCATAAATCTGCGTTCATAGACGCCGCCACCGCTACCGCCGTAAGATCCGACCCACCTCTTCCCAATGTAGTAACACGCTGTTCATGGTTTACTCCTTGAAATCCGCAAATTACTGGAATTATTCCAGCAGCCAAATCCCTTTTCAGATTGCTAGGATCTACTTCCTGAATGACGGCGTTACTATAATTGCTATCGGTAATAATCGGCACTTGCCAAGAGGAGTACGATCTTGCTTTTAATCCGCAGTTTTTCAAAGATATCGCCAGCAATCCTGCGGTAACAAGTTCTCCCGATGATACCGCCTGATCGTATTCCGGATCTCCCTCATGGGAATTTAAATTACGAACATAGCCAATGAATTTATTGGTTACTCCGGCCATTGCTGAAACGACGACAACGATGCTTTGTCCTTTTTTGTAGGAGCGCGCAATAATACCTGCAACGTTCTTTATTCTTTCCAAAGTTGCGACGGAAGTTCCACCAAATTTTTGAACTATGCAGGCCAAAAATATATCTCCAATTATTGCAAATTTGGCAATTTCATGAAATTAATTAATTCTCTCAATTCCTGCCTGGCGGCGACGTGAGATATATTAAGCTGAACGCCGGATTTATCCAGATCTAGTAATGTCAGTCCCGATAGAAATAATTCTTTAAAAATAACGCGCTCGCAAAATCCCGTTCCTAAGCGAAAGCCCACTCTTTTGGCCAGTGCCTCCAGCACGACGCTAATATCTCTTTTATTTTTGGTGTATAGGGTCGTAAGCCGATTTCTTATTACTATCCAATCGATGGGTTTTTCTCCTCTTTTAGCGCGTTCTTTCCTCTGATTCCATACCATTTCCGCATAAATGCTGGGACGCAACGCCTTCATATCCTCATCCAATATCCTCACCAGAACGTCCAGATCCACAAAACTATCATTCATAGGCGTAATCAATGTATCGGCGTAGGAATGCGCCATTTGCGATAGATACGTATCGTTTCCCGGCGTATCAATCACAATGAAATCCCGATCCGCCAATCGTTCCAGCGTATTACTCAGCGATTCAGTGTCGTAGGATCGAGCTTTTTCGCGATTATTATCATTATTGCTTAAAATTGCAACATGTTCCGGTAGTTTGATATCGTCGGAAGCTTTTTTCCTATGTTCAAAGTACTGGGTAAACGTTCCCTGACGAGCGTCAACGTCAATAGTGCCTACCTTGAACCCTTCATTAAGTAAATGCACTGTCAAATGCATGGCCACAGTGGACTTACCAGTCCCGCCCTTTTCATTTCCCAAAACAATAATGTGCGGTTTCACCTAATTCTCCTTTTCTAAATTTTCTTTTTATAGATTAAAATGGCTGATATTATAACTCCTATCGAAAGCGCCGTTATTAGGATTGTTGCCAACGCGTTTATTTCCGGAGAGATACCAAAGCGTAGACTGGAAAATACGATCATCGGTAACGTTGTTGCTCCCGGTCCAGCGACGAAACTGGCAATAACAACGTCGTCTAGCGACAATGCGAAAGCCAGCAGCCATCCCAAAATAATGGTGGGGGAGATTATCGGTAACGTTATCACAAAGAATACCTTCAGAGGAGATGCCCCAAGGTCCAGCGCCGCTTCTTCAATTGCCTTATCCATATCGTGCAACCTAGCCTGCACTAACATGGTCACATACGATAGTGTCAAGGTAATATGAGCTATGGTTACGGTCGTCATTCCGCTTCGGATCGGCCAACCGAAGATCTTTTCCATTCCCACAAACATCAGCAGCAGAGACAGCCCAATAACCACCTCTGGCATAACCAACGGCGCTGTAATTGCTCCGACGAATATTGTTTTTCCGTTAAACCTCCCAAATCTGGTAATAATTATCGCCGTTATTGTTCCCAAAATCACCGAAATCGTCGCCGATAAACTGGCGATTTTGACGCTGGTAAACGTTGCTCTTAGAATTATTGAATTGGAAACGAGAGCTTTATACCATTTCAGCGAAAATCCAGTCCAATGGGCCACAAATCTTGATTCGTTAAAGGAATAGACGACGATGCAAATCAACGGGAAATATAGGAACAGATATCCAAAAAATAAGACGCAATTTGACCATCTAAAACGCATCATTCCTCCAAGAGAGCTATCAATCCTTCGAAAACAATTCTATCTCACGGCGTCTCTGGGCGAACACTATGGGAAAAACAACGAATATCAGCAAAACTATTGATAATGAGGCCGCCGTTGGCCAGGACATATTTTCAAAGAATTCATTCCAAACCAGCCGGCCAATTGTCAAAGTTTGCACTCCCCCCAGCAGTTCTGGTATGACGAATTCTCCAATGGCCGGCACAAATACCAGCGCAGATCCAGCGTAAATCCCCGGAGCTGAAAGCGGAACTACTATCGAAAAAAATGCGGTCATTGGAGAGCTTCCCAAATCATAAGAGGCTTCGATCAACGAATAATCGATCTTTTCGATAGCGTTGTATAGCGGAAAAATCATAAACGGCAGATATGCATACACAATCCCAACGCAGGCGGCGAAGGAATTATTCATTAGCTGTAGAGGCGCATCTGTCAGATGAAACTTCAATAGTAAGCTGTTTATAAAACCGCACGGGCTCAACAGCATAATCCAAGCATAAACTCTTATCAGAAACGACGTCCAAAAGGGAAGCACCACCAGCATCAATAGAATACCTCGAATTTTTTCCGAAGTTCGTGCAATGGCGTAGGCCATGGGAAACCCTACCAACAGGCAGCATATTGTGGAAACTCCCGCTACTAATACCGATGTTATAAACCCACGAACATACATTTCATCTGTGAATAAAAGCATGTAATTCCCGAGATTTATGCGAATTTGCAACATGTGTCCCGAAATCCATTCGACAATGGAAGTATAGGGCGGCGATGCTATAACGCCTTCGGAAAGACTTATTCCTATCAAAATTAAACACGGACAAATGAAAAATAGGAATATCCATAGAAATGGAACCGAAATAAGAAGATTGCGGCCGCTAATTTTCCCAACTAACACTGTAATCCAAAAGATAATCCGTTCTTCCACTCTATACATAAAAACCTAAGTCTTGATAAAAGATCCGCGAAACGCAGTCTACTATAAAAGACTTTAATATTCAAAAAGCAATTCAATCGAGAAACATCTTTTAATTAACGATCAGACACTATTGCTGCAAAACGCAGGGATCATGCATAGCGGCAATGCCAGGAAGTTCAGAACCTTCCAGATAGGCCAGGAACGCTCCTCCCGCCGTAGATACGTAAGATAAATCCTGCGATACCTTAAATTTATTCATAGCAAAGGCAGTATCGCCTCCGCCAATTATGGAAATCAATTTGCCGTCCCGAGATAATTGAGAAATTTCGAGAGCTAGAGATCTCGTTCCTTGATCAAATGGAGCTTTCTCAAACAACCCCACTGGTCCGTTCCATAAAACGGTCTTGCTTTCCCTTATGTGCTGCTGGAATAACTCTATTGAACGAGGGCCAATATCCGCTATTGAAAAATCAGCCGTCATGGAAAAGTCAATTGGCATAATTAATTGGCAATTATATTTTTGAGAATTTTTTATAATTTTGGAAACTTCTTCGGCATATATGTTAGAATCACCACCGCCGAACGACGAATTTTTCTCAAAAGATTGAAAGACGTTCGCTATTCCGCCCCCTAGCGCTAACTTGTCAACTTTTTTCGCGAGATTTTTCAACAGATTGATTTTTGTAGATAATTTTGTTCCACCAATGATGCACATTTTGGGAGATAACGCATCGCTGAAGAAATCATTTATTATTCTAATCTCTTTCATAAACGATAATCCCAAAGCATGCGGTAAAAATTGCGGTATTGCAAAAACAGACGCATGCTTTCTATGAGATACGGAAAAAGCCTCATTTATGTAAAAATCAGCTAAATTCGCTAGGCGCTTCGCAAATTCCACGTCGCATTTTTCTTCTTCGGGATAAAACCTTAAATTTTCCATTAGAATTATATCTTGAGCAGGCGCATTATCTATGATGAAAGAAGCGTCCGCATCCAAGCAATCATCAATAAAGACAACATTTGATTTGCATTGCTGTGCGACTTCATCAACGATGTTCCTCAAACTTTGAGCTTGGTTAAAACATGCTGTTTTTCCCAGATGGGAGATCAATATTATTCTTGCTCTGGCATTCTTTAGAAATTCAATAGTGGGAATAACATTTTTTATGCGCGAACTATCTCGCACAATTCCATCATCCAAAGGAACGTTGAAATCCACCCGAACTAGGACTTTTTTATCTTTTAAATCACTCTTCGTAACTACTTTTGAGCAAAGCATCTTATGCCCGTGCATTTCTTTATAGAATTGTGCAAAAAAATAAAAAAACAATTAATATGTATCAGTTTTTACTTCATAATTATTTCTATATTTTTCAGGAACTGCTTGGGTAATATTTTTATTCCTGATTTTTGAATAAAATCTTGGACTGTCTTGTCATTATTGATGCTTGTTACTATTACGGATCGAGCTTCCATTTCGGTTTCCTGTATAATTTGTAGCCCCGATTTCTCTCCTCTTAAACCATAGTCCGACAGTACAAACAGTTTATTTTTTTCACATTGCGATGCTGATTTTAAAAATTCAAGCGCATCTTCCCCGGTAGTGAAGAATTTCAAATTCAAATCTTCAGAGTGGATACTTAAACGTTCTTTCCAAATGTTATGCACATTTTCATCATCATCTAAAATTACAATAGTATTTCCCTTTGATAGGATAATTTTGTCGACTATCCAATCAGGAGCTTTTGAAAGAGGAAATGTAAGGATTATTGTCGTTCCGGCCCCTTCCGTAGACTCAATAGACATTTTACCATTGCAAAATTTTAAAGTATTTTTTACTTGTTCTAATCCAATGCCATACCCGGAAGCTTTTGTTGTACCGACGCGAACGTTTCCAAGTATTTTATCAACCATTTCATGCGGCATGCCTTTTCCGTTGTCCTTTATGTGTACTTTGACAAACCGTTCATCAATCTCCAAAGCTATTTCCACAATTCCACTGCGGCCTTCAACCGCTTCTACCGAATTGTTTATCAAATTGGAAATCATACGACAAAAGTCGCATTTATTCCCCTCAATAAACGTTAAAATAAAAGAAGGGTTATAGGAGTAACGAATATCAATATCTTTATTTTTATATTCGTATCTTTTATTCCAAATAGCCTCTTCTAAAGTTAACGGTACCAAAACATGCTGTTTTCTTTCCGTACAATTTCCTCTCAAGCGACTCTGCTGTTTATACTTACTCAGGAGAGCTTCGGAAATATTCTTGATATCAGTTATTACGTTTCGCAGCATAATATGCTGTTTTTCCGAAAGATTTTTCCAAGAATGCATTATCAACTCTAAAACTGCCAGAGGAGAAGCAACATCGTGAGCCAGTTGCGATGTAAATTGCCTGAATTCTTCTTGATCGACTAATTTTGCGGCCTGTAATTTATTCTGCAACTCCAGTTGTTCAGCTTTTTTGCGATCCGTAATATCAATGGCCGCACCGATAATTCCGACAATCTCGCCGTCTATTATGAGTGGGGCTTTTATGGAGTAGTAATGCTTCTCTTTATATCTTTCTTCAACAGCGGTTTGTTTTCCATTTTTCATCACCTGTAAAGAGGCCTTCCAGGATTCCGGTTCCACGATATCCGCCGGCGTTTCTCCGACAATTTCAGTAAGTTTGCTGTTTTTATATATATAGTTGCCGGTATTATCTATTACAAAGAAATTTGCATTTAGATTTTCCGTCAGAAAAAATATCACTTCCTTATTTATCTTTGCATGATTGCAGGAATTATTGCGCTTTCGAGAATAACTCGAAGGCTTGTATGAATAGTAGGAAACGTTAAGATTGTAGCGTTCTATAACATTTTTTATCGAATTGTAAAACGGCATTGGATAAATGATAACAGAATCCCTCAGATGAGCGCACACATAGGCGCATTCTTCCAATATGAAATTTTTACAGTCTTCAAGAGAGCCGTTTCCTTTATAAACGGCAACCGCAGCGTCAGCAATTACATTTTCTCTGAATTCGCGTACGATTCCGTTTCCCTTTTCATCGCCTGCAAAATCTCTAATAATCTTTTCATGCCAATGTTTAAATATATCGCTGTCAATACCATCTGCCCAGGAGCGAACTTCAACGTCAAGGGCCAGTTTTTCTATGGAACATTTATTTGTTAAAAACCATATCGTCGGTATGCTCGTATCGGCGTGACGCGAAAAATCCGGTATAACATGCCTATACAAATAAGATGTATCCAAAATGTTAACTTTTTTTACCTTCCTTTTTACCTCTTCGCTGTTAATTGAGTTAACAAGATCCTCAAAACCATCGCCTGTTTGACTTACGCAACCGTGAGATATAACAATATCCAAAACAATGCCGTTATCCTCCGCCTGTGCAAAGAAATTGACAGCATCATCACTCCATTTTACCAATCTGTTAGCATTCATAGGAAAACTCCTTTAGCAGACATAATTTCCAATCCAAATAATATCAGTACATCTATTTGCAATCTATAGCAATATCAACTACCACAGTTGCATGTTTTTTTATTCCGATCGGGGGATTGCCCTTTCTTGGAATGAGCAGATCTATTTCGCTTTTCATCGCGAAAAAGTAATCGCAGATGCCATGCTGTATCTAATCGGCAGAAACGGAGGCCATATCAAAAATCATATGTCTATTGCAATCCTATCGGAATTATACCGTCAAAAATAAAGGATAACTTGGTCAAAAGATTTAGTCTATTTTGTTTTATCTGCCCATCATTTATGTTAACCAGGACGTTATCAAAAAAATCCGTTAAAGTTTGTTCCATTTTCATACAGGCAGATAATTGTTTCCTAAACCTTTCACCAAAATCGTCTCCATCATTCTCCATCTCCAGAAGTGTTTTCTCTAATTCGCTTATTTTTTTCCAAAGGACGATCTCTTCCTCCTTTTGGAATAATCTCTCGTCAACAAATATGCAACTATTTGATAAGACTAGGTTTTTTATACGTTTGTGCGCCGATAATAGCTTTTCTTCAAAGCTGTCTCGTATGACGCCGCTTAAAATCTTAGATTTGAGAAAAATATACAGGATGCGATCTTCATGATTTATAACAGCGTTTAAAATATTTTGTTGTATTCCAGATTCCTTTAAAACAGTTTTTAAACGCTCTAGAACAAAATCATAAACTCTTTCTATTATATTTAATTTTGGATAATGGTTAGATAATTGCGAAATCGTTCTTCCAACAACCTCTTTCAGATCGAAATCGAATTGAAATTTTTCCACAATTTTTAAAATACCGATAGCGGCGCGCCGAAGTGCAAACGGATCCTTAGAGCCGGTCGGTTCCTTTCCGATAGCGAAGAATGTTGCGATGAGTTCGATTTTATCGGCCAATGAAAATAATGCGCTAACGCGGTTTGAAATCTCGGCTGCTGGACGATATTGATCCCGAATGGCGGCGCACACGTCCGGAGGTTCTTCTTGAATTCTTGCGTAGTGTGCCCCCATAATTCCCTGAAGCTCCGGAAACTCACGAACCATGTTTGTCGATAAATCGCATTTGGCCAGAATCGACGCTCTCTTTAAAGACAATGAATTCTCAGTTCCCAATGATTCACACAAATAATCGCAAACGTTTGTTACGCGACTAACTCGATCAAAAATAGTTCCGAGTCCTTCGTTAAAAGCAATTTTTTTGAGTTCCTCCAGATGAGATTCTAGTGGTTTTTGCAGATCCGTCTCGAAGAAAAAAAGAGCGTCCGCGAGCCTTGCAGCCAACACCTTTTCATTTCCAGCAATTATGGTTTTTCCGCCGTCTGCAGTGACATTATTGGCAACAAATACAAAATACGGAGCTAGTTTTTCTTCATTTCTAACTGGAAAATATCTCTGATGAACCCGTAGAGGCACGGTTATCGCTTCATCCGGAAGCTTCATAAACTTTTCTGGAATTTTTCCCAACAAGACCACCGGATACTCCACTAGACCTACCACTTCTTCCAGCAATTTTTCATCAACTTCGATGGATATGTTTAGTTTAGACTCCAACTCTTTGAACTTCTTCCTAATAATTTGCTCTCTTTCATTGGAATCCACGATCACAAAAGAGTTTTTCATCTTTTCCAGATACTCGTTTCCATTATGTGCTTCAATTTTTTGAGGAGCGAGAAATCGATGACCGTATGTATGGTAGCAGGACTTTAGCCCAATCTCATCAAATGATATATTTAGAGGATGATCATCAAAAATCGCCATAATATTTCGCAGTGGACGTGCGAAACAAAATCTATTAACACCCCAGCGCATTGATTTTTTCCATGATATTTTTCTTATGGCATTTTTAATTACGTCATCAAGAATCTCCGCAGTATCGCGTGCTGAATGTCTTATTTTTACAAACAAAAATATCTTTTTATCCAATTCTTTTTCACAACAATCGCCGATGGTGACATTATAAGCTTTCAGAAACTTCTCTACTACTTCTGGGGAAGAATCAATCTGAGGTCCTCTTTTTTCCTCGATAAATTCTTCGACCATTGCCTTCAGTCTTGCAGAAAAAACCATTCTTCTGGGAGAAATATAAGATCGAGCACTATCATACATAATGCGAAATTTTCCCAATTCTTCTATCATAAGTCTTTCAAATTCATAAATTGCCGATGACTGCATCCGGGATGGAATTTCCTCCACCATTAGTTCCAATAGAAAATTATTCATATTTTTTTACCTGAGCTTCACAGCACAGCTTAGCCAAAGCGCGTACTTGAGCAATCCTATCAACCCTTTCAGCAACGCTTAGGCATCCGCGAGCGTCCATCAAGTTAAACAGATGACTAGCCTTCATGCATTGATCATAGGCTGGCAATACAAGTCCTTTTTCCGCCAATTGCCGACACTCCAGCTCAGCATCGGAAAAATGTTGTTGAAGTTTCTCGACATTAGCGCATTTAAATGAATATTTTGAAAATTCAATCTCTTGTTGTAAACAAACTTCACCATATGAAATCTTTTCCGCACCATATTTCCCATTCCAGTTTAGGTTATAAATGTTATCTTCACCCTGCAAATACATGGCCAATCGCTCCAGACCATAGGTTAATTCTACGGTTACCGGATTGCACAAAATGCCGCCCACCTGCTGAAAATACGTGAATTGTGTGATCTCCATTCCATCGCACCAAACTTCCCATCCAAGTCCGGCGGCTCCCAGCGTCGGGCTTTCCCAATCGTCCTCCACAAATCGAATATCGTGCAATTTATGATCGATTCCAACAATTTCCAGACTTTTTAAGTATGTATCCTGAATATCGTCTGGCGATGGTTTTATGACAACCTGAAATTGATGGTGTTTCTGGACGCGGTTAGGATTTTCTCCATAGCGACCATCCGCCGGTCTCCGCGACGGCTGCACGTAAGCCGCTCGCCAATCGCGGACACCCAAAGCTCGTAAAAATGTGTGCGGACTGAATGTCCCTGCGCCTACTTCCATATCATAGGGCTGCACAATCGCGCATCCATAATCGCCCCAGTACTTTTGAAGCAAAAAAATTATATCTTGAAAGCTTTTCACAATCCAACTTAATCTTGCTTGCGTTTGAAACTAGCACAAAACCACAGATTATGTAATTACCTTTTATCGTTGCTTGATAATTGCAGTGGAAGTTCTACAGTCTCGCCACCGATAGTTATGGCTACGATGAACTCTTGATTCTCGCGCAACCCATCAGTATCAATAAGATGCACCAATAGCTCGCAGGTACTTCCCGCTTTAACACAGCTTCCGATGCCTGTGATAGCGAACCAATCATCCGCAATATGTCGATCTCCGTTTGCCACCATGAAGACATGAGCTTGCACACTATTCACTGGCGCCGAGCCATTGTTCTTTAAGCTATAAGTAACGCTCTCTTGCTCGCAAATTTCCCCCGAGCTGCCCATCACATGCACTGCGCCAATATTTGCGGTTGTATGTGGCGCTACCTGCAACGCGCTTACGCTAAAGCAAACCACCATCAATATTCCTGGAAAAAGCTTCATCTTCAACCTCTTTATATATTATAGCATTCATATAGGAAGAAGTTAACCGTTCGACAACATTTTTTGTAGAAATTAATATTTTTTATGAGTCAAAATCCCCAGAATTCTGGCAATGGTTGATTTTAGATCTTTTCTATGAACGATCATATCGATCATGCCATGTTCCAAGAGATACTCAGACTTTTGAAACCCGTCCGGCAGTTTTTCCCGGATAGTGTCCTCTATCACTCGCGATCCGGTAAAAGCAACAATCGCTCCAGGCTCTGCAATATGAATATCTCCAAGCATGGCAAAGGAGGCAGATACCCCGCCTGTGGTGGGATTGGTGAATAATACGATGTACGGCAATTCCGCTTCCTTAATCCCATTGATGGCTACGACAGTTCTTGGCATCTGCATGAGAGAAAAAATTCCTTCCTGCATTCTGGCTCCTCCGGAACAAGGCACCGCCAAAAACGAATATCCTTTGGCAATTGCCAATTCTGCTCCGATGATGAGTCCCTCTCCTACCGCTATTCCCATGGAACCGCCCATGAAATCAAAATCGAAAAACACAGCCACGGTCTTATAGCCATTAATGCGACCATATCCGATCACGATCGCGTCGTCTTCGCCGGTTTTTTCACGGCATGATTTCAGGCGATCCACATAGCGCTTACTGTCCTTAAATTTTAAAGGATCCTGGAATTGTGCTGAGTATTTTATCTTCGTAAATTCTCCGGAATCGAATAAATTTTTGATTCTTTCTTTCACGCCTAACTTAAAATGATTTCCGCAATGGGGACAAACTCGGAGATGAACGTCCAATTCCTTAGCAAAAATCATCTGTTCGCATTGGGGACATTTTTCCCACAAATTATCCGGAACATTTGTTCCCACCAACGCGCGAATTTTTGGTCGGATAAAATTAGTAAGCCAATTCACAATTAGTTTCTTCCGCCAATTTCATGACCATTAACCATGTCCTTCAGTTGTTTTCCCGCCTTAAAAAAGGGAACGCATTTTTGTTCAACCACTACTTTTTCTCCCGTTCTAGGATTTCTACTATTTAGCCTTTCTCTTTTTCGCACCGAAAAAGTTCCAAATCCACGCAACTCGACGCGCCTTCTGCCTTTAAGAGTGGCCGTGATGTTATTTATTATGATAGAAATAACCTTCTCTACATTGCGCACATGCATGTACGGATAGATTGTAGAAATTTTTGCAATTAAATCCGATCTGGTCATGATTTCTCCAAAAAAGACATATTACAGTGCCAAAATATTATGACCACGTCAACCGTCATTACAATGAACCAGCTATCTCATGATTTTATTTCGTGCAGATACCATCGCGCATCGGTTGATGCTTTTTTTCTGGAAAAAGACCAGATTTCCGTGCGGTTTTCGATGAAATCCGCATTGCCTTCCAGAATTGTGCCGTCTTTTAATTTTAAAACGTTGCTCTGCTCTGTTTCAAATTTTACGATAACAAATAGATCGTCATCCACGTTGGAAATGTCTGTGATTTCACTATGGATGAATCGTATCAATACTCCCTCCAGAATCTCTCCTCGCTTTTTCCTATCCTCGATTGCCATCGAGAATGCATAAAAGATTCTCGGAGACAACAAACTTTTTAGAGTTTTGATGTCGCCTTTAGAATAGGCATTAAAAATAATCTCGAAGGCTTTTTGAGCTTTCTGAAGAAAATCCGTTGCGTCAAAGGACGAATATAGCTTTTTAAATTGCAAAAATCTTTTATCAATTTCGGACACAGCTGTCTCTTGCGGAACATTTTTGCTTGAAAAATCACGAAAATCATCTTTTTTTATGTGAAATCCCATTCGTAATCCAAGCACGTCGTTCAGCTTCGCCAGCAGAAAAAGAGTTAAAAAAATGAAGAATAAGACAAACATATTACGATGATATTTTTGGAAGAGTAACGCCGCGCTGCCCCATATATTTTCCGCCTCTATCTTTATAGGAAACATCGCAAATTTCTTTTATTTGAAAGAAAAGAAACTGGCAAGCGCCTTCGTTGGAGTAAATTTTTGCAGGCAACTGTGTAGTATTGGAGAATTCCAACGTAACGTGTCCTTCCCATTCGGGCTCCAGCGGAGTTACGTTTACGATGATTCCGCAGCGGGCGTAAGTGGATTTGCCCACACACAGCACGAAAATATCCTTCGGAATCTTGAAATATTCGACGGTGCGCGCCAGCGCGAAACTATTGGGTGGAATAATGCAACAATCTGTTTTCCTGTCTACAAAACTTCGTCCCGAAAAATTCTTAGGATCGATAATGGCATTATCTACGTTGGTGAAAATCTTGAATTCATCAGCGACGCGAGCATCGTATCCATAGGATGAAACGCCGTAGGATATGATCGCTTTCTGCGTTAGTTTATCAACAAATGGATTGATCATATCCTTTTCTTTTACCAATTTTTTTATCAATCTATCGCAAAGCATTATAAATTCGCTCCACCGACCGTAATTTTATCCAGAAGAACACTCGACTCGCCTACTCCCACCGGGATCCATTGACCACTTTTACCGCAGGTTCCAACGCCTTCGTCCAACGAAAAATCATTGCCCAACATAATAGCCCTTTTCAAAATATTCGACCCGTCGCCTATCAGCATTGCTCCCTTAATCGGAGCAGTAATTTTACCGTTTTCGATAAGATATGCTTCAGATGTGGAAAAAACAAATTTGCCCGACGTTGGATCTACCTGCCCATCCGCAAATGATTTGGCGAATATTCCCTTCGATACGCTGGAAATCATTTCTTCTCGCGAATAATCCCCTCCAATCATATAGGTATTGGTCATCCGCGGAAGAGGCTCCGCTTCATAGCTTTCCCGCCGCCCGTTTCCGGTGGGATTGACACGCATGAGACTGGCGTGCATACGATCTTGCATAAATCCAACTAATTTCCCATTTTCTATCAGTACTGTTCGCTGCGAATCGGTTCCCTCGTCG
Organism: Holosporaceae bacterium; assembly: GCA_031282425.1. Classification (GTDB taxonomy): domain Bacteria; phylum Pseudomonadota; class Alphaproteobacteria; order UBA3830; family UBA3830; genus JAIRMQ01. Next base: position 21,265 of record JAITDT010000056.1, read on the forward strand.
TCGATGTTTAGGGATCCACGCCGCTGCAGCAGAGTACCATCGTCTATCACCGTGATATTTTGTGACGCAATTGTTTCTCCCAGTAAGTTATGAAACATCGATGTTTTTTGATAGATAGCGTCTCCCTCCAATCCATGACCGACAGCTTCATGAAGTAGTATTCCTGCCCAGGCGTTACCAAGAACAACCGGCATTTCTCCCACCGGCGCTTTTACCGCTTGCAATTTAGCCTCTGCCTGTCGCAGAGCTTCATCCGCATAGATATGTGCCGTCAGACTACCAAACTCGTTGTTGCGTAACAGTTCTTCATACCCGAATCGCCCCCCACCGGCGTACACTCCACTTTCACAAACGGCATTTTTCTCAATCACCACATTTACCGACAACCGAACCAACGGACGGACGTCCAGTACTTTTTTCCCTTCATCAGTTAGAATCGATACAATTTGCCACGAACTATCGAGGCTAACTATGATCTGCTTGACATTTTCTGACTTTTTTCGCACGTAGGAATCGGTTTCCTGCAGTAGCTTTGTCTTCTGTTCTAGACTGACCGAATCTATAAAATACTTGTGATCGTACAGATTATTTGCTTTATTTTTGATCTCTACCCGAGCATTTCCCCCGCGAAACTTTACAACTTCCAGAGCTTTTTTCATGGCTCCTTTGTCAAGGGAAGAGGAATAAGAATAGACGGACGCATCATCTTTGAAACTGCGCAACCCGAAACCTCTGCGAAACGTGAAATTAGGAGTTTGGACAATTCCGTTTTCAATCCGAAGAGATTCCGTTTCGCGATATTCCACAAATAGTTCTCCGCTATGACCGTCGCAAAAAGCGGAAAGCGCCGTATTCTCAAGAGTCGATAGGTCGCAAATAGTTCTAAGAAATTTGTCGGCTTCCTGCGAATACATAACCTTTATTGATTTTCCACATTCTTACATTTAATTTGGGAAACGGCAGCATCTAAATCCATCTGAGAACAAAACCCCAACAAAACCGGATCTTTGGGATTTAGTTCGTTTATCTTGATATGAGTTCTGTTGCGAATAGAAAGAACAGTCGCCTTTGTGGTGGACAGCAATGAGCATATACTCGCGTCGGATATTTCCGGATAAAACTTGATTAACCATGCGATAGCATCGGGACGTTTTTGCCTTTTTAAGAGAGGAGTGTATTTTCTCTTAGCTTTTTTCTTGGCGATTTCTGGAAATTTTGGAGCCGCAAGACACAACGTTGCACTTGAATCCTGAGAGCATCTTTCAATTTCCTCCGGCGTCAACTGTCCTAGCTTGATGGGATCCTCGCCAACCATTCCGGCCAAAACCTGCTCGTCCGCAAGAGCCTGCACCTCAAGAACATGCAGTCCGCAAAACATCGCTATTTGTTCAAAGGTAAGAGCTGTATTCTCAATCAACCAAACCGCTGTGCCATGAGGCATTATAGGAAGCGCCATTTTAAATCCATCTTTAACGTTTAGCGATACTTTACATCGATTATTCGGAAATCTCAATAAGCATCAAGTCCACTAAAACGTCCAATAAAAATAGATAGTATCTAAAAATTTCTAAATTTCCCAACAAAGCCATCATTAATGATAATTCACGAAAATCTGAATTGCCAAATATTCGCTTACTCCGGCAAAGCTTCATCGAACAGCCCCTGTTTGGGAGTAAAAACCACAATTACCGGAAAGAAACACCCGCCTTTGTCATTGCTGTCTCTGTCCCATTCTTTAGGGTTTAGCATCCAAAATCCAAAGGATTCGCGTGGAGTAATATCGAATAAACTTCTGCCATCAATAAGACACCGACCGCCATCCGCAAAAAAATAACGATAACAATGCAGCAGTATTTTTATTTTCCCTTGTTCAAGGTCAATATCATCCAAATTTATGCCAACTATCGATGTCGGGTTACTTCTTTGATAAACCTCCAACGGAGCTCCCAGCGCATTTATTCCGTCAATCACCAATTTCCACAAAATTGTATTTTTGCCGTTCACTTTTTTTATGCAATAAATATCCGCAACCGGCGAATTTCCGTAAAGAGTTTTTTGATTGCCCGCCTGAATGGAATACATAGATTTTCCTGGATAAATCGTAAGATAAGCCGCCGCTGCAGATTTTCCTATATCGGTCTTGGTAATTCTGTGAGTTGTGTTTTGCAAAATATTTACCATACAGTGGGCGCAAAATCTCGTTTTATCCTTTAGGTAGAGATATTTCGGCAGATCGTACGTGAAGTAGACTATCGAAATTAATATTGGTATGGCTAAAGCCAGTTCTAAAAAAATAACGCCCCTTTGGCGTAGAGTCTTTGGCAAAAAAAGAAAATTTTTAATTCTCACAGTCTTTCCATTGTCATAATTTAATTACTATTAGCACAAAATCGTTAGCAATAAATTTAAAATTCGTCAAAATCTAAATTACTTCAAGAAAACGTCTATTGTTATCTTGAGGGAGCTAATATATATTAGCCTCGGGAGAAGGTGGTATGATTGTACTCGATTTTGAGAAATCTATTTTTGAATTAGATTCCAAAATAAAGGAACTAAGAAACCTAAATACCGAAAATCTAGGCATAATAGAAGATATAAAGCGCCTGGAGAGCAAGAGAAAAAAGCTACTAAAGCGTATATATTCGGAATTAACTCCTGCTCAAAAAGTTTTGGTCGCTCGTCATCAGGAACGCCCTCACACAGTGGGTTATATCACCGCCCTGATGGATGATTTTATTCCATTGGCGGGAGATCGAGCGTTCGGAAACGATCTTGCTATTACCGCCGGTATAGGGAAATTCAAAGGAATTTCTGTGGCGATTATCGGCCACGAAAAGGGCAACGACACCGAGGATCGACTAAAGCACAACTTTGGCATGCCGCATCCGGAGGGATACCGCAAAGCGTGTCGTATCATGGATATAGCGGATAAGTTTAGATTGCCGCTGCTAACTTTTGTCGATACTGCCGGAGCGTATCCCGGCGTTGGCGCTGAAGAACGCGGTCAGGCGGAGGCAATTGCCCGATGCATTGAACGCTCCTTGCAATTTAAAAATCCAATAATTGCCACGATAATAGGGGAGGGCGGATCTGGAGGGGCCGTCGCATTGGCTGTAGCCAACAGAATTTTAATGCTTGAACATTCCATATATTCGGTCATTTCACCGGAGGGTTGCGCCTCCATCCTATATCGGAATCCGGAAAAAGCGCCGGAAGCAGCAGAGGCCCTAAAACTAACAGCCCAGGATTTGATCAAATTCAAAATGATAGACGGAATCATTGAAGAACCTCTTGGCGGCGCTCATCGAGATCATGCAGCCATGATTAAATCCGTTGGAGAAAAATTAAAAGCGGCTCTGCTGGAGACTATTAACATTGCCGATTCCAAATCTCATCGACACGAAAAGTTCTTGAGTTTTGGTAGAAGACAAAATTAAAGGAAATGTCGAAAATAAACCTGAGAAAATACGAGGCGTCGCTAGAAGCTATCGGCAACATTCTGGAATGGTATAATTTTGCCCTATTCATGCCGTTTCTGCATATTTTATCGAAAGAATTCTTTCCACTGGGAAACGCCGTACACCGGGAGCTATTGAGTTTTCTTGCCATGTCGGTAGGATTATTTATGCGTCCTCTGGGATCGGCGGTACTAGGTCCCATCGGCGATAGATTGGGTCGCCGCAAGGCCGTCTCCATATCCATTCTACTAATGGTGATTCCAACCGTAAGTATCGGTCTGCTTCCCAACTACCATCAAATGGGAATTTGTGCTCCAATTCTGCTGATTTTTTTTCGAGCTTTGCAGGGCATATCACTGGGCGGAGAGTATGCCGCCGCCATGGTGCATTTGGTGGAACGAGCGCCTCCGAACAGGCGAGGCTTTTTTGGCAGTCTCTCGGATGCTGGCAGTCAAATTGGCGTATTATTGGGCGGTCAAGCGTTAGTCCTTTTATACGACTTTTTTTCACCGGAAGAAATTTACTCTTTCGCTTGGAGAATACCGTTTTTAGTTGCCATTGTTCTGACACCATTCGCTTTTCTAGTTCCTTCTAAAGTCTCTGATAAAAAAAATATACCACGCGAATCAATTTTCAAAACACTAATGACGTACCGGAAAGCGGTCATTTGCACCATCTCTATCACGGCATTTAGTGCAGTGAGCTTCTATTCGCTATTGACATTTCTACCCTATTACCTAGTTGGCGGCCATATTCTCTCTCTAAGGGAAGCGACCGCCTGCAGCGCGCAATCCACGTTTGTCATGATAGCTTTTATCCTCGTGGGAGGATACTTATCAGACATATATAGCAAGAAATTCTTCATGATTTTTGGTATAGGTGGAGTTACTGTTATAATGTACCTTATGTTTTTAGGAGAAACGACGTCTAATCAATGGGTAACGTTTCAATTGATCTATGGAGGCTTTTTGGGAACATATTACTCCAGCAGAGCAGCATTTTTTTCTGGAGCGTTCCCGGAACACGTGAGATGCACGGCCGTTTCCCTATCTATGAGCTTAGCCCAAGCGATATTTGGAGGGTTAACGCCCATTGTCATGGGACGCATTGTCGGGATCTCGCCGACCTTGGCCGCACTTGTCGTAACCGTGATCGCGGTGGGCGCGCTTTGCTCGCTAGCAACACTCCGAGAAATCAAAGTCGATCGTTCTACTTGAAAATTTCCCCCCAAAAAAAATCAAGGAGAATTCTTATGAATCTGAAAAAAAGCGTCGTCATCATAAGTTTTGGCACTCTACTGGAATGGGCGGAATTTACATTTTTCGCCTACATGGTCGATTATTTATCGCGTTTATTTTTTTCCGCCAATGACGTTACCTTGGCCCGTCTGAAAATCTACGGCGTGTTTGCCGCTAGCTATATCATGCGTCCGATTGGAGCAATTATTTTCGGACACATCGGCGATAAATACGGACGCAAAACGCCCATGATCGCCTCGCTTTTGCTAATGGCGTTCGCAACCTGCGGCATAGGAATATTACCAACGTACGATTCCATCGGCGGCGTCTCGTCATTTCTTCTAATTATTTTGAGAATGATTCAAGGAATTGCCGTCGGCGGAGAATTTAACGGCGCTACTGTACTGCTCACGGAATACGATAAACGCCGTCCATTCCTGGCCGGTTCCTGGACTGCATTTGCGTCTTCAGCCGGCATGGCTCTGGGCAGTCTGGCCGCCGCTATCGTATCTTTTTTCAACGGCAGCTTTCTATGGAGAATCCCGTTTCTATTAAGCGCTATCATCGCGTTATTCGCCGTATATTTGCGCCGAGATATGAAAGAAACAGACGACTTCCGCCTAGCTAAAGAAAACAATGAACTGTTTGACGTTCCTATATCCGCGGCTTGGCGCCACAACAAAGCTGGTCTGGCCTGCACCGCCGCTTTTTCCATATTTGTCTCCGTTTTCGTTTACACTGGAAACATATATTATAAAACTATGGCGGTAAGTGTCGGCGGCTTGCCGGTAGAGCAGGCGGCGACGGCGGTTATGATCGGAGTTATGTTGAACACGGTATTAATTCCCATCTTCGCTTACATGGCGGATAGGTTTAATGGGTATAAGCTGTGTTTTATCGGATTATTTCTCGCTTTAATCCTGAGCCCTCTGATAATGTCTCTAGCCATCAGCGGTAATTTCGCCTACACAGTATTGGGCCAGTTGATATACAGCATTCCAGACGCTACTGTTTCTGCCACCGCATTTACGATACTACTAAGACAATTTAAAACCGGCGCCAAATACAGCGGCAGCGGTCTAGCTTGGTCTATAAGCACCGCTATATTCGGCGGAACTACGCTGATGGTAAACGAATTACTCGTTGGACGCTTAAATCTGCCGGTCGGTCCTGGATTATATATGTCCCTCAGCGCTCTTATCTGTTTGATTACCGTCGGATATGTTTGCGGAAACCAACTCAAATCTGATATCGCTAGAAACGATTGATCGAGATGCAAAAAAGCGATTCATTAACAACATCCAAAAAGTATAAAACTAGCAGTTAGATGTAATGGCGTTTTTCTAGTACAATAGCAATCTCTGATACTGCGACTCTAAAAGAAATACCTCCCCGTTCAATTAACCCCTTTTTCACCTTTTTCTGCCATAATATCTACAGACAAATAGGATTTAGCATGCAGCTTCTGGCAAAAATTAATGACTTGCTGACGCAATGGGGGGGGGGGGCAAGTCCCTCCGGCTAAGGCGATTGTGGCACCTGGATTGTCAAGATAGTGGCAAAAATCTCGGCAAAATTGTTTTTTTAAGAAGAATTTGCCACAGAGATCCCAGCAAAATCGTCTCCCTAAGAAAAACCGGTCC
>JAITDT010000007.1 GCA_031282425.1 Holosporaceae bacterium
TCGAATTAAACCACATGCTCCACCGCTTGTGCGGGTCCCCGTCAATTCCTTTGAGTTTTAATCTTGCGACCGTACTCCCCAGGCGGGAAGCTTAATGCGTTAGCGGCGGCACTGGAACCTAAATCCCAGCACCTAGCTTCCATCGTTTAAGGCGTGGACTACCAGGGTATCTAATCCTGTTTGCTCCCCACGCTTTCGCGCCTCAGCGTCAGAAGCAGTCCAGAGAATCGCCTTCGCCACTGGTGTTCCTTCCGATATCTACGAATTTCACCTCTACACCGGAAATTCCATTCTCCTCTCCTGCCCTCTAGTCACGCAGTATCAAACGCACCCCCTAGGTTAAGCCCAGGTCTTTAACATCTGACTTACGCGACCGCCTACACGCCCTTTACGCCCAGTAATTCCGAACAACGCTAGCACCCTCTGTATTACCGCGGCTGCTGGCACAGAGTTAGCCGGTGCTTATTCTACAGGTACCGTCATCATCGTCCCTGTCAAAAGAGCTTTACAACCCTAAGGCCTTCATCACTCACGCGGCATCGCTGGATCAGGGTTTCCCCCATTGTCCAATATTCCCCACTGCTGCCTCCCGTAGGAGTCTGGACCGTATCTCAGTTCCAGTGTGGCTGACCATCCTCTCAGACCAGCTACTGATCATCGGCTTGGTGAGCCGTTACCCCACCAACTACCTAATCAGACGCAGACCCCTCTATGGGCGACCTTTCGGCCTTTCCTCTCTCGAGCGTATGCTGTATTAGCTCCAGTTTCCCGGAGTTGTTCACCACCCATAGGCAGGTATCCACGTGTTACTCACCCGTGCGCCACTAAATTATAAAGCAAGCTCTATAATTCCGTTCGACTTGCATGTGTTAAGCGTGCCGCCAGCGTTCGTTCTGAGCCAGGATCAAACTCTCAAGTTAAACGACCTAAAGCCGTCCTAGCCTCATAATCATATCTGACGCAAGATCCGATATGTATCAGGCTCCAAAATTGCGCCGTCTACATATCCCTTCTTCTATAATTCATTCACTTTTCAAAGAGCGTGAAAGTACTTATATACGTTTGATCTGCACGCGTCAACTCCATTCTTTTTATTTTTTTTAAGAACCTTTTGCATTAGGGACGACCAGATTCCTATATTCTATGTTCTTAAGATAGGTGATTGTACAACATATTAAAAAAAAGATATCAAGATGTAGAAAAATTGTTTGCTTTAAATTAGTTGCACTGCTATCAATAGCAGTAGTTGAAATTAATTTTTTTTTGAACTCAGAGATTTAACTTTTGTGTGTTCATCATATTGTCAATATGTGATTTTCATATAATTAACGACAAAAAAATAGAATCGGAGAATATTTTATGCTTATCAGGATTATTATCACGGCTGTTTTCTTTGTCTGCGTAAGTGATGGAATATGTATGCACAGCCGCGATGATCACATAACTATTGCGATGGCTTGCGATGAGAACTATGCTCGGTACACTGCCGAGGTTATATCTACAATAAAAGCATCTACTCCTCATTCCAAGAATATTATAATTTTTGGGGATGGGCTTCTTTCTGCCTCGTGCGAAAAATTGGAGAGCATGTCTGATGGAGAAACTATAATATTTATTATTGACATAAATACTCTTCCATTAAACAGAGAAGCAATGGCTCAATTTACGACAAAATGGAACAATTTAATTTTTCTAAAATTACAGTTTCCTGAAATATTTGCCTCTCTTAATGCCCAGCCGGATTTTGTAGCGAGATTATTTGGAAAAACAGCGATTAGCTCTGTTCTCTGGCTTGATTCTGACGTTTGGTGTTTCGATGATTTGTCTAGAATTTTCGAGCATCAAGTAGACGGAGCTCTTCCAGTACTATCTGCAGATTTAAATCAGGCTACGAACGAACGACTATTGGCTCTCAGGTCAAACAGCCCCGTGCCACCAGCAGTTAGTGCGGGAGTATTATTGTTTAATCTGAAAGATTCGCGTCTCCAGTGGACAGCAGAGCATAATTTGTTTTTGCAATGGGCATGGCGCTCTTGGAGAACTACGCAACGTGAGCTTTCTGAAGCGACTGCAGCGCTTGCAAAATCATTTCTTTGCGGCGAGGGGGCGGATGCTAAGGTTGCATTCCTTGAAAATTTCACGAAAGAAATGCGAGAAAATAATGCCTCATTAACAATGGGTATAATTGAAGGTTGTTGCTCCGCAGAATCTATTGCTCTTTTGAGAGGCATAGCTTTTCCAAAAGATTTGTTGACATGGTATCGAACATTTGAAGATACGCTTGGACTACCTGGCTCGCAGATTCTAGACCTGGATTCTGTATTATCAGGTCCAGAGTGGCTGCTGTCCAACAGAGAGGATGTGAAAAGATATCTTACTCTCGGAAACGAAGATTTTAAAAAAGCACAGTTTGTCGCTGGATTGGATGAGAGCGCGCTTGGTATACTCGCATCCATAACATTGCCGTTTCGTTTCAATTTGAATCCGAAGACTATTTTTTTTACTCTTTCTCCAGAGAATGATTATTCTTATGAATGGTTGTCTGTTGGGAATTTTACAGAAATGGCCCAAGAAATTGGAAAATATGATCCAAGATTTTTCTCAATGATTGCAGAAGAATTTAGAAATCTAGTCGTTTTACATTTCGATGGTGCTATAAAACCGTGGTCACAGGAGTTTGCCGCATTGGCTGGAATAGATCATCATGTCGCACGGTTGCATAGCTTTTATCATCGTATAATTACAGTTAGCACTCCATTTGGATCTTTGCCAGAATCGATAAGACCAATTACCTTGGCTGATATGATGCAATTCAGGGGTGAATTGGCAGAAATGGCAGCCGAGAATGATAGAGAAATTAACATGCGAGCTATGAGATTAGAAGGATTGAAATAGTAAAGACCCGGGTTTGTTTTTTTATCCCCCTTTCTCGAAAGATAAAAAATTGCTATTATTTTATAATCATTGGAGTGGTTTTATGAAAAAGAAAGCTTTTAAGGAAGGAGAGTATGTCGTGTACCCTTCTCATGGGGTTGGAGTTGTGAAAGGATTTGAGCAACAGAATATCTCCGGAATAGAATTGGAAATGGTAGTTATTTCCTTTGATGAAGATAAAATGACCATAAAATTACCCTTGAATGATTCTACTTTTTCCAAGGTTCGTAGATTATGTTCCGAGAAAGAAATGCAGGACGCAGTTAATTGCCTCAAAAATCCGACTCGCGTAAAGAAAATGATGTGGAGTCATCGCGCCCAAGAATATGAAACCAAAATTAATTCTGGTATTCCGCTATCTATAGCGCAAGTGGTGCGGGATCTACACAGAACAGCTACCCAACACGAGCATTCCTACAGCGAGCGCCAAATTTACCAAGAAGCTCTGGATCGTTTGATGAAGGAGTACGCCGCCGTGGTTAAGATCGGTGAAAAAGAAGCAAAGGCATATTTGGAAAAAATTCTAGCCGCCTAAAATCGGAGCCACCTTAATATGACGCAATTTCCTACAACAATCCTTTTTCTAGTAATATAAGCGTTGCTGTAGTATCGTTCTGTCGTTATGACTTTGAGATTACGCAAATGGGACAGATGGCCGAGTGGTTGATGGCGCCGGTCTTGAAAACCGGAAAGGAGAAAGACTCCTTCGCGAGTTCGAATCTCGCTCTGTCCGCCAAGAATTGGTTTTTACATAGCTACCAGGAATGTGTTAATGCCCTCGCCTTTAGCGACTACTTTAGTATTATTGTGCTATGGAATAGAAGCACTCATAGTTTGTTTATCGTTACGGGGTACTGACCGGTCCTGTGGCAAGCAGGACAAAGGAACTGATCAAAGAGTTCTGCAAATGAGAATAATTAGCGGTAGAGCTCGGATCATATCATAAATCCATGTTTGTTAACAGTGCCTAATAACCGCATAATCCGAGGGTTCCGATGGTCTACTTAAGTATGCAGAAGGTGTAAGAGGATGCGATAATCTCGTGAAATGAGGAGTGCTCAGTTGCAAATTTAAAAGCCAAGCCGTTTCTTCTGAGAATTTTAGACCACTAGAGATATCGCATAAGTGCAAATTTAACTAAAAATCAATGTTTTTATGAGACAATTGCCTTACTCATTGGGTGAATTATGCGGCAATTAATAACTCTACTGTTTTCCAAAAAATATTCGGATGAGGATTTTAAATGTACCGATGTTTTTAGGAAACTAACGATTATTTCCATGGTACTATCATTATCCCTTCTTTTTACCGATGAAAAGTCTTATGCAATGTTTATTCCTCAGATGCAAATAGCGCCCAATCTCTTTGAAAAGAAGTCGCCGCCTCCTAAAACTGCAAACATGCCTAGGTTACAAAAATCTGACGATGAAATAGAGGAGCCGCCGAAACCAACGGATGAACAACCGGGAACGGGAAAAGAAGGAGTTACTCTTTTGGGAGGAAATACCACTCGAAATAGGTCGAAATCTCTTGCGCCGATTATGTTAAGCGTTCCAATAGATCAAAGTATATTTAATACTGAATCTTCTTCTCTTTCTGAAGTAACGGCAAAAGATGGGAAAAAAAGCGTTGTTAAATCTCGGAAATCAATCGTTGAATTCGATTTACCAACGGCTCCTAATATCTTTGAAAGTAGGTCGTTGCCTCTTAAAACTGCAAACATGCCGAGATTACAAAAATCTGATGATGAAATAGAGGAGCCGCCGGAATTAACGGATGGACAATCGGGAATGGGAAAAGGAGGAGTTACTCTTTGGGGGGGAAATACCACTCGAAATAGGTCGGAATCTCTTGCGCCGATTATATTAAGCGTTCCGATAGATCAAAGTATATTTAATACTGGATCTTCTTCTCTTTCTGAAGTAACGGCAAAAGATAGGGAAAAAAGCGTTGTTAAATCTCGGAAATCAATCGTTAAATTCGATTTGCCAATGGCTTCAGACATCTTTAGAGGTGAACTACCATTGTTTAAAATAGCTGTTAAAAGAACAAAAAGCATTAATAAATCCCGGGGGTCGGTCGTTGAATTCGATTTACCAGTGGCTTCAGATATCTTTGGCGATGGACCGCCGCCTTATAAAATAGCGACAAAAAGAACAAAAAGCGTTGGTAAGTCCCGTGAATCGGTCGTTGAATTCGATTTACCAATGGATTCGAATCATATTTTAGGCATATCGTCTGAGGAAGAGGAAAATTCAGAAGATGAATCGAAAGAAGATGCAGATGACAACGAAGCAGAGGAGGATACGGAAGATAAAGAAGATGAAACAGATAATGGAGAGGAAGATGTAGGGGACGAGGCAAAAGATGATAGTGGAGAAGAAGCAGACTCTGCCGAAGAAGAAGAAGATGAAGAAACAGAAAAGGCTAAAAAAAGTAAGAAATCAAAAAAGAAAAAATCGAAGAAAGAACGCGATGATGAAGACGAAGACGACGATGAAGAAACAGAAAAGGCTAAAAAGAGCAAAAAGTCGAAAAAGAAAAAATTGAAAGAAGAACGCGATGATGATGAAGATGATGATGACGAGGAGGAAGGTGAAGAAGCAAGTCCCGAAAAAAAGAAAAATAAAAAATCCAAAACATTAGAATCAGAAGAAGAGGACGCAGACGATGAAAATAGTGGTGATGATGAAGATTCGGAAATAGTTTCAGAAGGAAGAAAATCCCGAATAGTGGGGTCTGTTACTAACTATGACGATAGAGAAGTAGTGAGGGAGACGGTAGACTATCTAATGGCACTTGGAGTTATTGATGAGTCCAAGTTGGATGGTCTTGCGTTTGGCGATACCATGCATGGTGTTTGCATGCTGTGCGGAAGGCTGAGGTCCGTTCATGTAATTGGTGGACAATTAGAATATGGAATATGTACCCCATGCATGAAAAGAAGAGTTCGCCAATTAGAAGAAGGCAGTTTGATTGGCGGAGCATCACCGATGACTCAAATGGTTAACGCCTTAAGTGGTCGTGATGGTGGTGATTATGATGGAGATAACCACGAATATGGTAGTCGTGGTAACTATGGCGATGATTACGATGGAAGCGACTATGGTGGCCGTAATGGTCGCGGAAGCGGTTTGTCTGGAATATTAGGAAACGGCGTCGGCAACATGCTGCAAAAATTGGCAAGCGGAGCAGAAGGCGGCAATGGCGCGCAAATGGCGCCCGGCGTAGGCGCCGCTGCTGGAGCCGCCGGAGCTGGTCAGATGGTGCTGAACGCCAGCGGACAGCTTGTGCCTCTGTCCATGGTTAGTGCCGCAGCTCCGTATGGTTACGTTAGAGATCCATCCACAGGCCAGATGCGACCAGCTACATCTCTGGCTGAAGGTACAAGCGCCGCCCAGGCTGCCGCAGCTGCAGGTGCGCAAATGGCACCTGGAGCGCAAGGCGTTGCGGCGATGTCTCAAGTCGCAAATTTAGCTGGAGCCCTTGGACAAAATGGAGTTGGAAACAGTATAAATAGCGTTGCCAACACCGTTGCGCAAAATAGTGCACTGATTAACAGCGCAGCGTCCGGCTTAGGATCTTTATTATCTTCAATAAAAAAGCCTTCCAGTACGGCTGTAGCTGGTAGCGGCACTTCTTCTGCTACTGGAACAAATACAACTACAGGCGCAGGCACGTCTACAGCGGGTGGAAACACTGCAGCATCTAGCGGTAGCGCTTCTTCTGCTACCGGAGCCAACGCGGCTACTGGTACGCTTGATTTAAGCAAATTACCCAAAGACAAAAGAGAGAATATAGAAAAATTACGCAAGTTATGGTCGAATTTAACAGATAAGCTAACTGCCGCTAAAAATAGTAGCGACTCTGCCTTAAGTAAGTTAAACACTGCACAAAATGAATTAAAAGAAGAGGAAGAAGAGGCGCAAAAGGCAACAGGCAACCAAAAAAAGAAGGCAGAAAATAAGGTAAAAAAACTTAAAAAATCAGTAGATTCTGCGCAGAAGCAATACGACAAACAGACAAAGGCATACAATACAGCTAAAGTCGCAGCGGATACAGCCAAAGCAAGCTTAGACGCTGCGGAACAAGCTGCGGCGAGCTCATAGGTAGAGCAACTGGCGAAGTTTCGGTTATTTTTTCGTTAGATTCAAGACTAGGTTATGCTAATTATCTAGCGTGGTAAGCCACTATAGATCAATGAAAAACAAGCATATAAACGCCTTGTCAATTAGCTGTAGCTGGACACTTTGATAAATTGTCACCATTGATTGCAATTATGAAACAGAGTAAGTTTTATTCAGTGTTATCTATTTTTGCTAAACACTTCCACATTCTCTATTGAATTAAAATAATTATTTGATATAATTCTTCGTTTAGGTTTGACGGCAGCGAGTGTTAGGGGTGTACCTAGCGCGGTGTTGTGTATGGAGGGAAAAGTGCCAAAATTAAAGACGAAAAGCGCTGCTAAGAAGCGTTTCAATTTCACTGCTTCCGGCATGGTGATAGCACAACCGGCCTTCAAGAGGCACAACTTGCGAAAGCGTCCGCAAAAAATGAAAAGACAGTCTCGTGGGACAATGATTTTGAATGTATGCGATGCAAAAAACATCGTTAAATATATGCCATATAAATAGGAGGTTAAATGTCGCGAACAAAAAGAGGCGTTACCGCACATGCGCGCCATAAGAAGGTTTTAAAGCTTGCCAAGGGCTTTGTTGGTCGTTCCAAGAATTGTTATCGCTCCGCTCTGGAGAGGCTCGAGAAATCCATGCAATATGCCTACAGGGATAGGCGCAATCGAAGACGCGATTTTCGAGAGCTCTGGATCGTGCGCATTAATGCGGCAGTTAGGGAGCAGGGATTAAAGTATTCGCAGTTTATTCATGGTTTGAGTAGGGCCAATATATCCATCGATAGAAAGATTTTATCAGAATTGGCCGTTAATGACAAAAAAACATTCGTCGAAATCGTGGATAAAGTGAAGATGGCCTTACCATAGTTTTTCAGGAGGCGCATGGTCGATAAAATTTGCGAATTGCCCAGCGGTTACAAGCCTTCCGAGATGGAGGAGTTTATGAGCGACTTGCAGCGCGAATACTTTCGACGTAGGTTGCTCGCTTGGAAAAAGGATATTCTATTAGGCGCACAAGCTGCCATAAAACATCTGCAGGAAGAAGGAGAAGCGTATACCGACGTGGCGGATAAGGCGTGCACTGAGGCGGAGCTAGCATACGAACTTAAAAGCAAAGATCGCGCGCGCAAATTAATCGGTAAAATCGAGAGCGCCCTTCTAAAAATAGAAAATGGCACCTATGGTTATTGCGAAGAAACAGGAGAACCAATTTCGCTCAAGAGATTAGAAGCAAGGCCGATAGCAACATTAAGCGTTGAGGCGCAAGAGCGCCATGAAAAACAGGAACGCACACAAAAGGATGAAGAATGAAAACGCCAAAAGGTTTATTACCTGAAGATAAAAAATTAAACAAAAAAAAGCAGCTGAAAGAAGATTTGCGTTTTATGGTTTTGTTCGTATCTTTTTTTTCACTGTTCAGGTTTTTTGTATTTGATTGGTACATAGTACCATCAAGTTCTATGGTGCCCACACTGCTGATAGGAGATATGCCGTTTGTGGAAAAGTACGCCTATGGCTTCAGCAGGCATAGCATATGGTTTAGTCCAAAATTATTCTCTGGCAGAGTACTTTTTCGAAATAACGTGAAACGCGGAGAGGTTGTTGTATTTAAACATCCGCAGGATGACGCTAATCCTCAAAACAACGACATAAACGTTATAAAAAGGGTCGTTGCATTACCTGGCGATACAGTAAGTCTCGATAATGGCGTCATAGTAGTAAACGGAGTTCGCGCACAATTAACTTTACTAAAAAAGATGACATATCATGATACGAACGCCCATAAGTTCGAAGAATTGACTCTCTATGAAGAGAAATTGCCGTTGTCGGATGCACCGGCACATATAGTAGCGTACATTGACGAGTCAAAATCATCCGGCGTAAATAATTTTCCGGAAACTACAGTTCCGGAGGGGTGTTATTTTATGATGGGAGACAACCGCGACTGCTCGAAGGATTCTCGCTGTGGGTTAGGTTTTGTTCCAGAAGAAAATCTAATGGGGCGAGCGTTATTTATCGTTTATTCAATTGCTAACGGCGTAAGACTATGGGAATTCTGGCTGTGGATCCAAAATATCAGATATAGCCGGTTGTTCCAGAGGATCGTGTAATGGCAACGCCGGGAGGCGTAGCGGAGCTGCAGAATATAATCGGATATGAGTTTAAAAATCTAGATCTCGTTACAATTGCTATTGCTCACCCGGGATTAAAAAAGAACGACCACATCGCTCATCAATATTTTGAAAGATTGGAATTTTTGGGAGATCGTGTGTTAGGATTGTCGCTGGCGGAGTTTTTATATGAGAAATTTCCGCAAGAAAGCGTTGGCAGTCTTGCAGTAAGAATTGCGACACTGGCAGGAACGGATTTTATGATTAATCTGGCAAAGAAAACCAAAATCATCGATTGTTTTTCTACGCCACAGGATTTTTTCATATCCAGCAATAAAAATTCAGCGTCAATTGCCGATATGCTTGAAGCAGTTCTTGGCGCTATATTTCTGGATGCGGATTTTAAGACGGTTAAGGAAATTATCGTTAAGTTATGGAAAAACGACGTAGATGCATCGCTTGGAAAAGATTCAAAAAGTCTACTGCAAGAAATTTCGCAATCGGAAACCGGATCACTTCCGAGCTACAGCAATGTGAAGGTGACAGGTAAGGCGCATGATCCTACATTTGAGATCACGGTGGAAGCTTGCGGCGAGCAAGCCGTCGGTCATGGTAATTCCAAAAAGAATGCCGAGCGTGACGCAGCGACAAAGCTAATAAAAAAATTACGGAATCGGAATTGAAAAGGTGTGGTTTTATAGCGGTATTGGGAGAAACCAATGCGGGAAAATCTACTCTGATTAATCAATTAGTGGGACAGAAAGTTTCCATAGTATCGAGAAAAGTTCAAACGACGTTGTCCAAAATCTTAGGAATAGCCGTTTGTGGCGAAAGTCAGATTATTTTTATTGATACGCCGGGTTTTTTGAAAAGAAAGCATATCGAGTATCTTGAGAAAGTAGCCTGGGATGCCTTCCGCGAATCGGAGAAAATTTTATTTGTAGTGGATGTCTGTAAAGGGAACTTCGACATAAGCATAGGTTTATTGCAAAAAATTCATACCGCTAAAAAAGTTTCTCTGGTCATGAACAAGGTAGACTTAATCCATAAGCCAAAGCTTTTGGAGATTGCAGAAATGTTCAGTCGAGTCCGAGACTTTGAAAACATTTTTATGGTTTCCAGCCTGACGGGAAATGGAGTTCCCCAAATGTTGGAGCATTTGGCGGCTGTTATTCCAGAGGGGAAATGGCTCTACGATTCCGATCAAATTACCGACTCTTCCCTGGAAAAATATGCTTCTGAAATCACCCGCGAACATATTTATCACCGTTTACATCAGGAGATACCATACAAATGTACAGTAAAAACAGCAAATTATCAGGAACAATTTGACGGAAGCATAAAGATCGTCCAGAACATTTATGTGAAAAACAATGCTCATAGAATTATATTTTTGGGGCATAAGGGTGGGAAAATAAAGGCAATCGGAGAAGCTGCTCGCAAGGAATTATCTCTTCTATTGAAGAAGAAGACACACCTGCTTTTGCATGTTATAATAGAGAATAAACACCATAACCTGGAAGGGGATTAAAATTGCAATGGCGCGAGAATTGCGTTATTTTGTCATCGAAACCGTTTGCCGAAAATTCTAGAATCGTAACTTTATTCAATAGAACAATCGGAAGGACTTCTGGCCTAGTTAGAGGCATAAAAACTCCAATTCAGCTGGGAGATATTGACGACGTTCTCTGGAGCGGACGTACCATTGAACAGCTGGGAACATTCAAAATAGAGAATATATTTTCCCCCTTCACTCATGCTTTTAATGATTATATGGGAATTTTTGCCATAGAAAGCGTTTGTTTCCTGTGTCATCGAGGACTTCCGGAAAAAGCACCGCATCCAGAGTTGTTTGACGCTCTAAAGGAGCTACTTTTGTCAATTTCACGGATAGATGGGCTGATTAACTACGTATTTTTTGAAATTAAGCTACTGGCTGACTTTGGTTTTGGGCTAGATCTTTCCAAATGTGCCGTAACCGGAAAGAGCGACGACTTATGTTACGTTTCTCCTCGCACCGGATGCGCCGTTTCTGAAAAAGTTGGCGAAAAATACAAGAATCGTTTGTTTATTTTACCGCAGTTTTTAATTTTTCGAGACGATCATCCGACGGATGAGGATATTTTTTGCGCTTTGCGCATCAGCGAACATTTTTTAAAGACATACTTTTGTGGTATAAACGGGAGAAAGTTACCTCTGTCGCGAGCCTGCCTGATGGCGGAACTGTCCAAGCGAATCAAAGGAAGAAAAAGTGAGAATTAGCGCCATAGGGGACGAGAAAGAAAAGCGGGTAGCTATTACTCCGGAAATCGCGAAGAAGTATCAAGAGCTTGGCCTTGAAGTTATAATTCCCCAGAATATCGGCATTCTAGCCGGCTTTCATGACGATGATTATTTAGCAGCTGGCGCTACTATCTGGAAGAAAAAATCCGTTCCAGACGCTGATTTGTATGTCGGAGTCAAACCTTCTTTAATGAAAGAACTGAAGTTGCCGATTGGATCTTATTTGATTGCTCTGCTATCTCCATTACAAAACCAAAAAATTCTTGAACAGATGGGGAAAGTTGGAATTAATCTATGCGCATTGGAAAAAATCCCGAGAATTACTAGAGCTCAGTCCATGGACGTTCTTTCTTCACAAGCAAATATTGCCGGATATAGGGCAGTTCTAGAGGCACTGCACGAATATCGCCGCGTTGTTCCACTGCTAATGACGGCGGGTGGAACAATTCGACCTGCTAGAGTTTTAGTGCTTGGGGCTGGAATAGCCGGACTGCAGGCTATTGCCACGGCTAAAAGGTTGGGAGCTGTAGTCTCAGCCTACGATGTGCGCGCCGCTGCTAAAGAGCAGGTCGAAAGTCTGGGTGTCAACTTCATTGAGGTGAAAAAACAAGATGATGGTGAAGCAATCGATGGCTATGCGAAAGAAATGAACGAAGACTACCAAAAACGGCAGGAAGAAAAGTTAGCTCAAGTAATTGCTCAGATGGATATTGCTATTACAACGGCTCAAATTCCCGGAAAACCTGCGCCTAAATTAATAACCAAAGATATGGTTAAATCCATGCCGGCCGGTGCAGTAATTGTGGACATGGCAACGGAATCTGGCGGAAATTGCGAATTATCCGAAAAAGATAAAGTAATTAAAGTAGACAACGTCACTATAATTGGTTATGGAGACCTTGCAGCGAGGGTGACTCAAGATTCCAGTCGACTATTTTCAAGAAATGTTTTCAATTTCGTATCACTAATGATTAATGAAGGAAAAATCGATATTTTAGATGAAATAGTAAAGGCTACATTTGTAGGGGGATAATATGGATAATGAAATTTTGAATGATGTTGTTCGTCGAGCAAAAAAAGCCGGAATGGAGCGGATAGATATCCTATGCCAAGAGCGCAATACTATTTCAGCGTCAACACGTCTTGTAAAATTAAAAAAACTCGTTCAGGCGGACATAATAGATATTAAAATACGAGTTTCAGTAGGAAACAGAAGCGCGGTAATTACCACAGATAATTCAGACGATCTTAAGAAAGAATCTTTTTTGGGAAAAGTTATCTTCGCCGCCAGTAATGCACCGGAAGAAATCATAGCAATTCATCCAGATGTTGGTGATTTGTGTAGGGATTTTCCCACCATAGACATTTGTGATGATTACCGTCCCTCTTCTGAGGAATTAATTTCTGCTGCTCTGGAGTGCGAAGAAACAGCTCTGCAGATATCTGGCATTACAAATTCAGAAGGCGCAGAGGCAAGTTACGCACATTCAAAAATCACATTAATGAAAAATAGCGACTTTTTGGGCAGTTATACGAAAACAATCAGCCAAATTTCCGTCGTACCACTGGCAGAAAAAGATGAATGTCTAGAAAAATCCTATGATTTTTCTGAAGCCGTTTACTGGTCCGACCTAAAAAATCCCAAACAAGTAGCCCAAAAAGCCGCCGCGAGAACATTAAAAAAACTCGGAGCAAAAAAAATTTCATCCTGTAAGGTTCCTGTAGTTTTAGATCGGATGGTTTCAAAACAAGCACTGAGCAATTTGATCTCCGCCATAAGCGGAACCACTATTGCCAAAGGAATAAGTTTTCTGAAGGATAAGTTATCCCAAAAGATTTTTAGTGACTACCTTAATGTAACGGATAGGTGGTCTGTTGCACGCGGCTTAAGATCGCGTCCCTTCGACTCCGATGGGCTGAAATGTTCTGATACGATTGTTGTGAAGGATGGCGTGCTTCATTCCTTTCTATTGAATACTAAATACGCAAATCAACTAAAAATGAAATCCACGAATAATGCATCTGGATTTGAAGGAATTTCTCCCAATAATATCTGTATAGAAAATGGGAAAGAATCCCTTCAGGATCTTCTAAAATCCATTAGGAGCGGGCTATACGTAACAGAGGTGTTGGGTAACGGGTTAAATTTAGTCACCGGAAACTATAGCCAAGGCGCCGTCGGCTTCTGGATAGAAAATGGAGAAATAACCTACCCGGTAAGCGAAATTACCATCGCTGGAAATTTTATGGATATGCTTTCGCATTGTATTCCAGCTTCCGATCTGGAAATCGAATCTGGGATAGACGCACCTACATTGTTTATAAATGAAATGATAATTGGCGGCACATAGATCGACGACAATGATGCGCCTCTTTCCGAGGCAAAATGTATTTTTTGATATCTTTATCTTAATGTTTTTTTTATAATCAATAGCTAGTCTAAAAAATTAATGCTACGGGACACTATGTTAACTAAAGTTCTAAGAAGTATTTTCGGTTCTCACAACGATAGGATCGTTAAAAGGTATTTCAAGATAGCGCAGCAGGTAAACTCCTTTGAGTCTGCGATCGTTTCGCTTTCGGATGAAGGATTATGCGGAAAAACTATGGAATTCAAAAAGCGCTTAGCCGATGGAGAAACGCTTGACGATATCTTGCCGGAAGCGTTTGCCGTGGTTCGGGAGGCATCCAAGAGAACTCTTGGACTTCGTCCGTTCGATGTGCAACTTGTGGGTGCGATTGCTCTACATCGCGGAATGGTCGCGGAAATGAAAACTGGAGAAGGAAAAACTCTTGTGGCGTCAATTGCCGTTTATCTAAATGCGCTGGAAGGCAAGGGGGTTCACGTAGTGACTGTCAATGATTATCTGGCGCGGCGCGACGCCGAGTGGATGGGGAAAATTTACAGGTTTCTTGGACTCAACGTCGGAGTTATAGTTCATGGTTTGACCGACACTCAACGTCAAGAGCAATATTCCTGTGATGTAACCTACGCCACCAATAATGAATTGGGTTTTGACTATCTACGAGATAACATGAAACTTTACGCTTCAGAATTGGTAATGCGTCCCTTTAATTATGCCATTGTGGATGAGGTTGATAGCATACTGATTGATGAAGCTCGTACTCCTTTAATCATTTCTGGAGCTGCTGAAGATTCGGCGGATTTATACATGAAAGTTGACGCTGTAGTGCCGAGCCTAGGGAAAGCAGACTATGAGATAGATGAAAAACACCGTTCCATTACTCTTACGGAAGCCGGAAACGAGCGCATCGAGCAACTGCTAAGCGCAGCCGGTCTATTGCAGACGAGCAATCTATATGATCTTCAAAATATTGCGCTAGTTCATCATGTGAATAATGCGCTCAAGGCTCATCATCTGTACAAACGCGACGTAGACTATATTGTGAAAAATGATAAGGTGATAATCATTGATGAATTCACTGGAAGAATGATGGAAGGGCGTCGCTACTCGGACGGATTGCATCAGGCGCTGGAGGCAAAAGAAAAAGCGTATGTCGAGATGGAAAATCAGACTTTGGCTTCCATTACTTTTCAAAATTTCTTTAGAATGTATAAGAAATTATCCGGCATGACGGGTACTGCAGAAACAGAAGCTCAAGAATTATCTGAAATATACAAAGTAGAAACGCTAGTAATCCCAACTAATGTGCCAGTGATGCGGCAGGATTTCGACGATGAAATCTATAGAACAATGAGGGAGAAATATGAGGCCATAATCAAACTGATTAAGGAGTGTAATGAAAGAAGACAGCCAGTTTTGATCGGAACGGTCAGTATAGAAAAGTCGGAATTGCTATCTACTTTACTGCGAAAAGCTGGGATTCAACACAATGTTTTGAATGCAAGATATCACGATGTGGAAGCTCAGATTATTGCCGACGCCGGTAAACCTGGAGCGGTCACAATCGCAACCAATATGGCCGGTCGCGGCACGGATATTAAGTTGGGCGGGAATCTTGAAGTCCGGCTAGCCAAAGAGCTTATGGGAGTGGAAGCTCCGGAGTTACGTAAGCAAATCCAGGAAAAAATAGGAAAAGAAATTGCCGAGGATTTCGAAATTGTAAAGAATGCCGGGGGGTTATATGTAGTTGGAACAGAACGACATGAGAGCCGTCGAATCGATAATCAGCTGCGCGGTCGTTCCGGCCGCCAGGGTGATCCAGGAGCGTCCAAATTTTTTCTATCTCTAGAAGATGATTTGATGAGAATTTTTGGCGCCGAAAGATTAGATTCGATGCTGCAGAAATTGGGAATCGAAGATGGAGAAGCCATTACGCATCCGTGGGTAAATAAAGCTCTTGAAAAAGCGCAAATGCGGGTGGAAGCGCGAAACTATGACGTTAGAAAACATCTTCTAAAGTTCGACGACGTTATGAACGACCAAAGAAAGGTCATTTATAGTCAACGCAGCGATTTGATTACAAAAACTACGGATTTTAGCGAAGAAATTGACGATATGCGTTTCGAAATAGCCCAAGATATAGTATTTGGCGCCATTCCGGAGAATACGCCGTCGGAATTTTGGGATTATAAATTGCTCAACGAAGAGCTGGCAGCTTATTTCGGTGCGGACGTATCGTTAACGAGTGTCGATGGTATTACCCGAGAAAGCGCCGTTGATATGGTATTTGAAAAAATCAAAGAAAAGGTAACAGAACGGGAAAGGCTTTATCATCCGGAGATAATGCGCTACATGGAACGCACTGTTTTGCTACGCTTTATAGATCAATATTGGAAAGAGCATTTGTTAAATTTAGACAAATTGCGGCAGGGCATAAATTTGCGAGCCTATGGACAAAGGGATCCACTGAACGAGTATAAACAGGAGGCGTTTATGTTGTTTGAAGCGATGTCTGAAACTATTCGAAAAGAAACGGTCAAAACGCTGTCATTGTTTGAACTGCCGCGCGCAATTCCTCCGGATGAAAATTTCCTTCCACCACAGGAGCAGAATGAAATAGAAGCAAGCAAAGGCGCTGAGCCCGAAATATCCAGAAACTCTCCATGTCCGTGTGGCAGTGGAGGAAAATACAAACATTGTTGTGGAAAAATAGAGTAATGAATAATCCAAATGCGAAAGATAACAAGAAATCCCCAAAAACGCAGTTTGTGACAACGCCCATATATTATATTAACGGAGATCCACACATTGGCCATGCTTACGCAAGTATTGCGGCGGATATAATTGTACGATTTAAAAGGATGGATGGCTACAACGTACATTTCTCCACAGGAACCGACGAACATGGGATTAAGGTTGCCAGATCTGCCGAGATAGCGAATATGACTCCCACCAAGTTCAGTGACATTATGGCGCAAAATTTTAAAAATATGAACAGAATCATAAATTTGTCGGAACATGATTTTATTCGTACGACTGAAGAGCGTCATAAAAAATCTGCCCAAGTTTTTTGGAAACTATTGAAAAAGGACATATACAAAGGGATATATTCCGGTTGGTACTCGGTTCGAGATGAAGAATATGTCCCAGAAAATGAAATAGTTAATGGTAAAGCTCCCAGTGGCGCTCTGGTGGAATGGATGGAGGAGGAATCATACTTTTTTAAGTTATCATCATACCAGGATAAATTACTACGCTACTATGAGGAAAATCCTGATTTTATCGCTCCCGTTGCCAGAAAAAATGAAGTCGTTAGCTTTGTAAAAAATGGCTTAAAAGATTTGTCGATTTCCAGAAGCAAATTCAGCTGGGGTATTCCGGTGCCAGATACGGATGGAGAGCATGTGATGTATGTCTGGATCGACGCGTTAGCTAACTACATAACATCTCTAGGATTTCCGGAAAATAAGGAGCATGTCTCCGAAATAATGGAAAACTGTATCCACATTGTCGGAAAAGAAATTTTGAGGTTTCATGCCGTTTATTGGCCAGCTTTTTTGATGTCCGCTGGAATCTCTTTGCCGCAGCGGATTTTTGCTCATGGCTGGTGGACTCACGACGGCCAAAAAATGTCCAAATCCATCGGGAATGTCGTTGATCCATTCAATATTGTTAAAAACTATGGCCTTGACCAATTGCGCTATTTCCTCTTTCGGGAGGTTCGTTTCGGCGAAGATGGAGATTTTTCGGAAGAAGCCTTAAAAAAACGCGCCGCCTATGATTTAGCCAATGATTTAGGGAATTTGGTACAGCGGGTTTTAGCATTTATCCAAAAGCTCGAAGGACGTCTTATCGTAAATTACGATTTCACAGAAAGGGAAAGCGCGCTGTTTGCAAAATCCAGAAACCTAGTACGAGAGATGCATCTGAAGATGGAGAAACAAGATTTGTACGGCGCTCTGAGCACCGTGTTGGAGTTGGTTTCGGAATCAAACAGGTTTACAAACGATATGCAGCCGTGGAAATTAGCAAAAATTGACGTTGCACGATTGAATGCCGTTTTAACTGTTCTTTGTGAGAGCATTAGAGCTATTGCTTTTGGAATCTTTTCATTTATGCCGGACACGGCGCGTAAAATCTTTGGTTTTCTGAATGTGGAAGGAAAAGCTTTCGCAGAGCTAGAGAGCAATTTTACAGATCAGCAATTTCCGATCCCATCTCTGTTATTCCCAAAAGAAGAAAAAGGATGATTTTTGTAGATTCTCACTGCCATCTCATGTTTTCGCGTTTTAGGAACGTATGCAGAGGTATTGGAAATGATCCCAAATACAGCGTCGACGCAATCATAAAGCGAGCTCTCGACGCCGATGTAAAATATATGTTGGCCATTGGAACGGAACTGACGGACATAGAGGAGCTTCGAGCAGTTACGACAGAATATCATGGCGTTTTTCGTACCGTTGGCGTGCATCCTCTGGAAGCGCTGGCGCATTATGAACGCTATAGTGATGGCGAAATATCCGGTATCATAGAAAATAGCTGCGCAGATGTAAAAACTATCGGTATCGGAGAAATTGGTTTCGATTATCACTACGAAAAAGGAAGCCAAAAGCAGCAGGATAAGCTTTTTAATCTGCAGTTGGATTTGGCTAAAAAGCACAATCTGCCGGTGGTTATTCATTCGCGAGAAGCTTCAGAGGACATAGTCGACGTATTAAAAAATTACGCGGGCGTAACAGGGGTAATTCATTGTTTTTCTGGAGAAAAATATTTCGCTAAAAGGTGTCTGGATCTTGGATTTTATCTCTCCATTTCCGGAATCATAACCTATAAAAATTCTATCGAATTGCAAGATACCCTTCGTTATATACCGTTGGACAGATTGTTGATCGAAACCGACAGTCCATTTTTAGCGCCCGCCCCGGTTCGGGGAAAATTAAACGAACCGGCGTTTGTGATTCACATTGCCGACAAAATTTCGCAGCTGCTGCAAATTTCTTTGGAAGAAGTCGCTTCCTCTTCTTTCAAAAATTTCTTAAACTTATTCTCCAAAGCCAAAGACTTTTTAGATTCGATATCCTGTTTTAGCGGTTAACGTCAAGATATTAAACGCTTTTTTCGAAAAAACTCGACATTAATCGTTTGATATGCTATAAGAAAAGCGTTCTCGAAGTGTCAAATCCACCAAAGAAACGCTTTTCGATTAACTCCTCTTTACACGCAGAAGTAGAGGAGAGGATTCCCCCCCCCCCCTTTCTCAGGAAACACCCTTTATGGAATTCTCGTAACGAATCAATTTACAACCACCCTAAAGGGCTACGATAATAGACAAACGGTATAGTTATTCAAAGCTCAACAAAATTTTCTTAAATTCAATGAGTTTCTGAATCTGCCTTTCACTAAAACCATCGCCATAGTCGGGACCATAGCAGTCAAATTGGTCAAGAATTCTTTTCATAGGCCATTTATCCTTGTATGCTTTGTCTCGTGCTAATAAATAATCTATGAAAGTTTCAGGAGTAAAAGCTCTCCTCATCGACATTTTGTGTATAAACTTTGGATCTGCTCCCCGTTCACGAAGTCTCCTAAAATCTTCCAAGGTCGTAGTATCTATTCGTTCTTTATCGACTTCAATTCCCCCCAAAAACAGATAATAAGCATTTTCGGGAACTGCTCCAATATCACGCATTAGTATCGGAATATTTGGATGATAACGCCAAGTACTTTCTTCCATTTTTGTACTTATCACATGCGATTTCGTCTGCCATCGCTCTTCAGGCGTTTCCATCCCCTCGCAGCTAAATGTCGCTGCTAACATACCGCCAAACATCATTGCTCTAACGGTTCCAATAGTTTTTTTCATATTAACCTCCTGATGATAAAAACTATTTTCAATATATCAAAAAAAAAAATTGTCAAGAGAAAAAGTCAAAAAAATGCAATATTTTTTGTTGAAGCGGTTTTTGTCTGGTAGAAGAGGGACGAGTGGAGTTCTATCTGAACGACAGATACTATTTAATTATCCGAAAGATATTGCCAAATTTGACAATAGAAAAAATGATACTCCATCATAACTTAAGAACTGTACAATTCAGAAAAGACTATGAATTCTTGCAACGAAATTGCGTATATAATTTTTCTGTCCCGTAAATATTTTTACATAAAGACGTGGTCTTTAATTTTCAAACGGTTTTTCCGTTCAGTTTTTCGCAGATCCGAGTTAAAAGAATTAAAAGATTACGAATCTGGCGTTGGCATGTTACAATCCACAGGGAATTAAGGTGTACTGATGACGAATTTACTAGACCCGAAATTGGATTATATCTTTAAGAATATTTTTGGCGTGGAGAAGCATAAGCATCTTTTGATTTCGTTTTTGAATGCTTTGCTGAAGGGAAATCCTCTGATCAAGACGCTGGAACTCACCAACACAGAAATTCCGAAAATCTTTAAGGATGATAAAGCAAGTCGTTTAGATGTAAGAGCCACCTGCAACGACGATACTGAAATTGACATTGAGATTCAGTGTAAAAATACCGGAGAAATACCAGAGCGCGCGATGTATTACCTCGCGAACATGATTCCTCATACGGTGGAGGCGAACGAGTCTTACAAAGCGTCGAAAGTTATAGGGATTTGGATTTTGGGAAAAAATGTGACGGATCGCAAAGATGCTATCGGCGAAGCATATATGACATTTCAGGCAACAGATTGCGATCCATATCAAATACTGACGGAAACTGCGAGAATCATTTTCATCGAATTGGAGAAGTTCAATCCGAAAAATGCCGATGCGCGAGATCTTCTGACGGCATGGTTATCGTTTTTGAAAGATCCGATTTTTATTGACGAATCTTTTCTAAAAGTTGAAGAAGTCAAAGGAGCGCTGGAGCGCCTGAAATATATCAGCGCTGACAAAGAAATCCGAGCCATGGCGGATCTGCGACAGAGGACTATCAACGATCGCAACAGCGAAATGATCGTCGCTAGAGAGGAGGGTAGAGAAGAAGGAATTGCTGAAGGCAAAAGAGAAGCAACATTGTCGATGCTAATAAATGGTTTACCTGTAGATATCATAAGCAAATGCACTGGATTATCAATCGAAGATATAAAGAATTTACCAAAATAGCGGACAGATCTTAGAAAAAGCATCCTCAATTAACCTCTTTTTCACTTTTTTCTGCCATAATATTCCCAAACAAAGTGGATTTAAGATGCGTCTTTTTGCAAAAATTAGTGACTTCCTGACACGGGGGGGGGGGGATCCTCTCTGGCAGAGGCGCTTTCAGCTTTTTCGATATCGAAATATTGACAAATTTCATCAATTCTTTCTAAGAATATTTTCTTTCTCGTGGAAAAAGTCTTGGATTCAGTTGCGAAAAAAATCCTCCGGCGCAACGCTTGTTGAAAGTGCACTTATCATTACTCTAGTGGTCGTTGCCGCCATCGGTGGTTTGGGCTATCTTGGATTGGCTGTGCAGAAGCAGATGAGCATATTGGCTGGTGCTACCGAAGGTAGAGATACCAGTGCAGGCATTGGAGA
The DNA here is from genome assembly GCA_031282425.1 of Holosporaceae bacterium. Classification (GTDB taxonomy): domain Bacteria; phylum Pseudomonadota; class Alphaproteobacteria; order UBA3830; family UBA3830; genus JAIRMQ01. The sequence continues at coordinate 21,373 of JAITDT010000007.1, forward strand.
TTCAAACGACTCCAACCAATCATACTCTCAATGCAAAGAATTACTACTAGCCTTTGAGAAAGATTCAGCACATGCGGAACATGGCGCAGACAGAGTACAAGCATTCAACGATGTATGGTATAATCAAATAATGAATCAATATGGCAATACATTATCGAACGATGATCTCCACTCTCTGGGGCGGTACGCGGTGGAATACATCTTAAGCGACCCGCCTAATGCCAGCAATAAGTACAAGGAACATAAGCAAGCGATGCTGGGTATATACAGTTCGGATGATACTGTCAAAAATAAACTTGATGCAATTCGCAGTTATAAATATGACGAGGGTATCGTGGATGGTCAAACCGAATATAGCTATATTAAAGAAATCCACAATGTACTCGCTAATGTATTGGCAAAACTCTATAAGACATAATGGTTTTTTTCAAAATTGTAATTTTGATGAATAGAATGCCTAAAATATGCTATAATCATCTCAAAACTAAGGAATGTTCATGACGAATTTACTAGACCCGAAGCAGGATTATATCTTCAAGAACATATTTGGCGTGGAGCAAAACAAAGCGCTTCTGATCTCGTTTTTAAACGCTTTGTTCATGGGCAATCCTCACATTGTGGATCTAACCTTCGATAATCCCAACATAGAAAAAATTCTTGAGAAGGATAAGGCCAGTCGTCTCGATATCAAAGCTACGACGGACAATAAAACAAAAATCGATATTGAGATTCAGATCAAAAACACCGGAGAAATTCCACAGCGAGCCTTTCATTATCTTGCCAATATGATGCCTCGGATCGTAAGGAAGGGAAAGTCCTATAAGGGACCCAACGTTATTGGCATCTGGATCCTCGGAGAGAACGTCACCGACCGTCAGAACGCCATCGGGGAGGCCTATATGACATTTCAGCCGCATGATCCTGATCCTTACCAGATACTGAC
>JAITDT010000021.1 GCA_031282425.1 Holosporaceae bacterium
TCGAAGACTCATGATGATTCATATCCCCCCTACAATATCGAACAAATTGGAGAGCATGGTTTTCGGATCACGTTGGCATTGGCGGGATTTAAAAAAGAAAGCGTTCATATATCTGTAGAAAATAATCAATTAACGATTCGTGGGAAACAGGAATCGGATTCTCGGGCAACGTATATATACAGAGGAATAGCCACGCGGCAGTTTATCAAGACTTTCGTACTTGCCGATGGAGTAGAAGTAAAAGGTGCGGACTTCGATAACGGATTATTGCACGTGAATCTACAAAGAATTACGAATCCCAGTAGCGTACGCATCATCGAGATTAACGAGGGGACGACTCCAAAACTGCCGCAGCAAATTGAAAACTCATCAACCTAGTTTCTTAACGGGCGGAGATTTTGCTCCATGAGGAGATGCTCCAACCACCGCCGAGGGCTTTGCAAAGATCGACAACGCTATTTAGTTGATTCTGCAGGGCATCTACCAATTCCATTTCTGCGGCAAGTAATCCACGTTCGACATCAAGGAGATCCAATAGCCCAATGAGGCCGGAGTCTTTTTGTTTTTTTGCAATATGATAGCCTTTTTTAAGAGAATTAACCTGTCGCGTTCTGAATATAACGATTTCGCGATTTTTTCGGTCTGACGTTAACGCGTCGAGAGTTTCTTTGAAGGCAGTTTTTATTGCTCCCTCATAAGATATCAGCATTTTTCGATAATTTGCCTCGGCGATTTTATTCATGGCGTCTATTTTCCCACCACTAAAGATTGGCAATGAAACATCTCCCATAAAATTCCACATATCAGATCCAGCATTAAACAAGCTCGCCAAGGACTTACTTTCAAAGCCAAACACTCCAGTCAGAGAAATAGATGGAAAATAAGCGGCGCGTGCCGCTCCTATTCGTGCATTGGCTGCCATCAGTTGAGCTTCGGCCATTAAGATATCCGGACGTCTTGCCAAGATATCCGAAGGAATACCGGTAGGTACGCGCGATGGAATGCGCAATTTTTCGATCGCTTGATCTTTGGCAGTTCTTCGGGAAATCATATCCAGCGGACTTATTCCTATAAGGATGCTAAGAGCTGTCTCCACCTTAGCTTGCGCAGATTCTAGATTCAAAACTGTAACCTTAACGGAAGACATTTCCGCCTGAACGCGTAAATAATCTAGCTCCGTGCAATATCCATTTGTAAATCTACTTCTGAAGACGGCACAGGTATCTTGGCGAGTTTTTAGCGTTTTTTGGGCAATTGCTCGCTTCGCATCTAGGGCTCTCAATTGAAAATAAGTTTTAGCCACTTCCGCCGTTACCGTTAGTAATGCCAATTCCTTTGCCGCCCTAGTAGACAAGAGTTCCGCCCGCGCTGCTTCGTTAGCCCTTCTGTACTTTCCGAAAAAATCAAGCTCGTAAGAAGCAGAAGCTGCTGCCTGATAAAGTTCAACATCCCTTCTGGCATTTGAACCCGGCACATAAGATTTTCCGTTTTTGGATGCGAACGCTTTGCTGCCGCTGCCAGCTAGTCCCAGCGATGGGAGCAGATCTGCCAGAGCAATGCCGGCCATTTCGCGGGCTATTTCAATATTTTCTACGGCCTGCTTCAGGTTAGAATTGTGTTCTAGAGCCTGCTCTTCCAAGCTGTTAAGCGTAGAATCCGTAAACACTTTCCACCATTTCTCTTCGATAAATTTTGCTATTTCCTCATTTGCGCTCAAATCTGGCATGCTTATTTGAGGACGCTTATAATCAGGACCAACTTCGCAGCCAACGAGCATAATCAGCGATAGTATTAGAGACGAGAAACTTTTATATCTGTGCATTTTTATTCATTCTCCAAAACTTTTCACTAATATTAGTAATCCATATATAAAACAGTGGAATAAACAGAGGAGCCAGCAGCGTTGCTCCTAACATTCCGCCAATAACGCCAGTTCCGAGAGAATGTCTACTAGCGCTGCCGGCGCCACTGCTGATAGCTAATGGCAAACACCCCAGGATAAAGGCCAGCGACGTCATGATAATCGGTCGGAATCGCAATCGCGCTGCTTTTAGGGCAGAGTCAAACAACGTCTCGCCGGAGCGACGAAGTATAACGGCAAATTCCACAATAAGAATGGCATTTTTAGATGATAACCCAACCAGTGTTACGAGAGCTATTTGAAAATAAATATCGTTGCAGTATCCCCTTAAGCAGACCGCAAGGATTGCGCCGAACATTGCAAACGGCACTGCCATAATTATCGCTATTGGCAATGTCCAACGCTCATATTGGGCTGCTAAAATCAAAAACACCACCAGCAAGCCTAAAAGTAAAGCACTGCCTGACGATCCTCCGGCTTCTTTTTCTTGATATGCGGAACCAGTCCACGACAGCATGTATCCAGCACCCAATACCTGTTTCGCTACATCTTCAAAGGCGTGAATCGCTTCTCCTGATGAGTAACCATGTGCTGGATTTCCAATAATCTTTGCAGCCGGAAACACGTTGAACCTTTCGGAGGTTACGGCCCCAACTACAGGAATCAGCTGCACTACGGCAGATAGTGGAACCATGGCGCCAGTTGCAGATTTTACATACACCTCGTTAATTTGTTCCGGATGCGTTCTGTAACGCCCTTTCGCCTGCATAATTACCTTATAGCCTCTTCCATAGTGGGAAAAATCATTTATGTACATGGAATTGAACGTAGCCGCCATGGTGGCGTAAATTTCATTAATCGGAATATTCAAAGACAGCGCTTTTAAATTATCTACGATCATGCGGAATTGCGGAGTACTGGCATTAAATGTGGAGCTCACCCGCGTCAACTCCGGACGTTTCACCGCCGCAGCGACCAATTCCTTGATTTTTGCTTCCAATGCTTTCCCATCTACTTTTTCCGTCTGCTGCACATAGGCCTCAAAACCGCCGGTGGCACTCATGCCAACGATAGGAGGAGGACAGAATGCCAAAACGATACCATCCGTTATTTTGCTGCCTATGAACATGACCTTCTTAGCCATCGCTTGGGCGGATTGCTCCGCTGTTGTTCTTGTATCCCAATCGTTTAATATGAAAAACATGGTTGCTGCATTTGTCGACATTGTTCCGCTCAACATATCGTAGCCGGCCACATAGGCGCTATCGCGAACATTTGGATCCTGCGACATTAGACGATCAACTGTAGCAATCACATTGATGGATCTATCCAGGGATGCGGCCGGATCCATAATAGCACACGACATAAATACGCCCTGATCTTCCTCCGGCAATAAACTACCCGGCGTTATTCTAAATAAAATTGCCGTGACCATGGAAATGGCTGCTATTGCTAGTAGCGCGAGTTTCCCACGCTTCAAAAAAAACTCAACCGCTCGCGTGTAGCCGGCCGTTAGCTTCCCAAATTTATCGTCAAACCAGATGGAAAACCGCTTTTCCCCAATTGTTTTACTGGAGTGGCTTTTTAGAAATATAGCGCAGAGAGCTGGCGTAAGCGTTAGCGCACAAATTCCAGATAGAACGACGGAAACGGCAATTGTAATTGCAAATTGCCGATACATCATTCCTGCTAATCCTCCCGTAAACGACACAGGAATAAAGACTGCGCACAAAACCAAGACGATGGCGACAAGAGCTCCGCTCACTTCACGCATGGCTTCTATTGTGGCGTCGCGAGCCGATAAGCTCCTAGTGCGCATAAGGCGTTCGACATTTTCTATGACGATAATGGCATCATCTACCACTATGCCAATGGCTAAGACCAGCCCGAATAACGTTAATGTATTTATTGAATACCCAAGTAGCATCATCCCAGCGAAGGCGCCGATAATGGAAACAGGCACTGCTAAACACGGAATTATAGTTGCTCGTAGATTTTTCAAAAACAGCAAAACAACCAAAAATACTAAACCAATTGCTTCTAACAATGTTTTCACAACTTCTTTTATGGAATTACGAACGAACCTGGACGTATCAAAGATTATCTTGTGCCGAATTCCCTTTGGGTAATGAGTTGCCAACTCCGTCAGTTTTTTATCCACGCGCTCCGCCGTTTCTAAAGCATTAGCTCCAGGAGATAAGAAAATCATGATTGGCGTCGTATCTTGTCCTTTGGTTTTTGCAACCACATCGTAGGATTGGGAACCAAGCTCTATGTCAGCTACATCCTTCAATCTCAGTGACGTTCCGTCAGGATTTGCTCGCAGAATTATATCTTCGAATTCTTTTGCGGTGGAATAGCGTACGGGAGCTTCAATCATATAGCTGCGCTCCACTTTTATTTCCACTGGTTTCTTGCCAATGGCTCCGGCAGCTCTTTGGGAATTTTGAGCTGAGACAGCGGCGGCCACTTCTGATACTCCGAGCCCTAATTTTGCCAATCGATCCGGCTTCAGCCAAATGCGCATAGCGTACGCATTGCCATTCATAACGGCAGCGTCGCCCACTCCTTCAACTCTTTTTAACTCATCGATAATGTTCAGAAGAGCGTAATTGCCAACGTAGGTTGCATCATATCTATTATCATCAGAATATAAAGCCACTATTCTTAAAATGGTGGAAGATCTTTTGGCGACCGTCACTCCATATTTCCTAACTTCTTCCGGAAGAGAAGACATAACCATCTGAACGCGATTATTTACGTTGATCATAGCTTTGTCCGGATCAGCGCCGACCTTAAAAAAGACCATTGTTGTGGAGGAGCCACTGTTACTGGACGCTACAGAATTCATGTAAATCATGTCTTCAACGCCATTAATCTTTTGCTCAAGAGGAGCTAAAACGGTTTCGGATATGGTTTCAGCGCTAGCTCCGGGATAACTACTGGCAACCATGATTGTTGGCGGCGTTAATTCCGGGTATTGAGCTACTGGCAGATTATTCATAGCAACAAAGCCCGCTATAACAACAATGAGAGACACTACCGACGCGAAGATCGGCCGATCTATGAAAAAACGAGAGAACATTATTTATTCCTTTCGTTGTTGCGAAGAATCTTCAGATTTGAGAACAATATTTACCGGCTGTCCTGGACGAGCCTTAATTACGCCCTCTGTTATAACGATATCGCCCTCTTTTAGACCAGAAATAATAACTGCTTTTTCACCTACTAGTTCCGCAACAACCGGACGGATTTCCACCAACTTATCCGCTCCCACAACGTAAACGAAAGATCCAGCTTGAGCAGAAAGTAGAGCAGAGAGCGGAATCACAACCACGCCTCTATATGCCGCTCCTATTAATTTTACCCGCACGAACTGGCCAGGTAGTAGGAGCATTTGGTTTTTATCGTTGGGAATTTCAGCTTTGATGGATATGCTGGACGTTAGGTTGTCTTCACTGCTGTCCACGAAAATAATCTTGCCGATCTGTGGATAAACCGTGCCATCCGGCAAAATTACCTCGACTTTAAAATCTCCGGATTTTGATAGCTTTATTTTTCCGTCTCTGTAACCTTTATTCATGCTACTCCACATAGCACCAGATATAGAGAAATTAACGTGTAGGGGGCAAATCTGCACCATAGATGTTAATAGGCTAGATTCTCCAGCTGGAGATATCAAATTTCCGATAGATTGAGCCTCTTTTCTTACCATACCGGAGATGGGTGCTTTCACAACGGTGTAGCCAAGATTTATTTCCGCCTCATGCAACGACCCCTCCGCTACTTTTAAATTAGCGTTAGCTCTTTCGTAGGCGGAAAGAGCGTCGTCATGCTCTTTTTGGCTGATAGCCCCATCCTTAAATAGCTTCTGCATACGCTCGTAGTCGCGAGTGGTTCGTCGTAATTCAGATTCCGCCTGGGCAAGAGCACCTTGAGCTCTAGTCAGAGCAGCTTTATATGGTTCTGGATCAATTTCAAAAAGCTTTTCTCCTTCTCTTACATACTGTCCCTCCTGAAACATCCGAGATTTAAGAATACCACCTACCTGTGCACGTATCTGAATTTCCAGCGATCCTGATATCTTGGCCGGAACTTCAATTACAATGGGAACGTCTTGCCGGACTGCTTTTGTAGCACCAACAACCGGCATAGGAACCTGTACTTGCTCTTTGTCTTTGCATCCTGAAACGGTCAGCAAAACTAGAACAATCAATTTTTTTATAAGATTTTTTCGCATGAAGCCTCCAGAACCACAAAACTTAAATAAGTTCGCCGGATTATCTTATACTTGCGCAAGTGGAGTCAATTAATATTTTGTTAACTTTTTCATGGTGGTTACCCATTACTTTATAAAACCATAATTGGATGCTTCAGAGCTTCTGAATATCTCTTCTCTTGAAGATACTGTCCATCCCAAAGTATTTTACTTTCCCACTCTCTCTATTAAATATGCTTTTAAATATGCTTTAATTCTTCTGGATAACAAAACAAAGTAAGCTCCACAAATTTCCCTTTCGAGAAACGATGCAGCTGAAACTCATATACATAATTCTTCAACTCCTTTTGCAAAAGTGGTTTTATTTCGAATAGTTCCTCATAGTTATGGTAAATCCCGACTGATAACACAGGCCTTTGAGTCTTTAATGTATCCATAGCTAATGATCATTCGAAAACCATATCCTTCCAAATCCGCTTTGATAAAACCTACCTTTATTTTACGCTTTTTTACCTCTTCATCGATAGTTGTCATGCGAATGGAATTGCCCTCCCCTCTACTTTGGCAAATATTTACGCCATTATTATGTCTTCCCGTATCGGCGATATTCAAAACAGACGAACAATCCCCAACAGCCGTTTCAATTAGCACGGATCCTGAAGTAACACCGTTTCTTTATTTCATGAAACTTTGCGATCGTCTTTCGAGAGAATTCAAAACTGTATATTGTTCCATTTGTGTAAGGCTTTAAGGCAAGCACAGAATCTCCGACGGAAAAGCTAACGCTCTAGCTTCATTTATTCTCACGTCTCGCTGAGCCTTCAAATAGTTATATTGAGCTACAGCACTATTATACTGTACCAAAGCTCCATCATAAACGGCCAAAGCTGGCCCCCAATGATCTCTCCAAAAATCCGAACACTCGCTATAAGATCCTTCCCTAACTGGAATAACTCTCATTTCGTATCCTCGCCATCTTTGTAAAAACCAACTGTTATGAACAGTCCAACCTCTCCATCCGCTAACGCCGGTCCCCCAAGAAATACCAGGATCTGCTACTCTCTCGCCCGGATGACCTCCAGGATAACTTGGTTCTGGGTCTATTATCGTACCATCTATGTACTTCCCTATAGTCGTTAGATCCTCTTGTGTTGTAATGACTCCTAGATCCTCTCTAGCAAACAGTTCCTGAAACGGCAAGAACCTTTTCTCATAAATTTCTGATACAACGCTATGCCTTTGAAGAATATCCATCTTTAAAATATCAGCAGAACGTTGACTTATCATGCTTGTGGTAGGATCCAATCCATAACGAACGACGATGTCGTTTATTTTTTCAAGGAGAGCCTTTTCTTTTTCCATTTCCGTTAACATGAGTCTTATCCGCTCGGCTTCTATGCGATCGCCACCTTGAGCTAACATTTGCCTGTGTACTTCTTGAGCGAAACGAACTGCGGCGTCTTCAGAGGAATTCGCTCCAACGGCCACAGCAACCATTCGCCGCGCTTCCCTCAAGATTTTGCTCCGATCGTCCGGAATCTCCATAGCGTCAACGATACTGACTAGCAGTAGTATCGCAGTACCTAAAATTACATTTTTCATAACGCCACTTATAAAGACAGCGCGGCAAAATATAGTCGAATGTTTTGCCTTACGCAATGCGCGTTATGTTGGAACGAAACAGATTAATCTGGAAAAATCAAAGTAATTTGAGTACAATTCAACCGAAATTTGATTTAGGAGTAGAAATGTTTTCCTCAGATATTCGCAGTAATTTCTTAAAATTTTTCGAAAATTGTGGGCATAGAATAATAGATTCCAGTTCAGTTATTCCACAAAATGATCCAAGTCTGCTATTTACCAACGCCGGAATGGTTCAATTCAAGAATGTTTTTATGGGACTGGAATCCAGAAGTTACAATCGTGCAACGACGTCTCAAAAGTGTATTCGGGCCGGAGGAAAACACAATGATTTAGATCAAGTCGGATTTACCGCACGCCATCACACATTTTTCGAAATGCTGGGAAATTTTTCATTTGGAGATTACTTTAAGGAAGAAGCTATAGCTTTTGCCTGGGCATTTCTCACTCAAGAACTTGGATTGTCGAAGGAAAAATTGCTGGTAACGGTCTACCACACCGATGAGGAAGCGAAATCCATTTGGAAAAAAGTGGCGGGAGTTCCGATAATCCCCATATCTACATCCGACAATTTTTGGTCTATGGGCGATACAGGTCCATGCGGGCCGTGTACGGAGATTTTCTACGATCATGGTGAAAATATTGCTGGTGGAATGCCGGGCACTCAAGATCAAGACGGCGATCGATATATGGAAATCTGGAATATAGTTTTCATGCAATTCGAGCAGATGGGAAATGGAGAAAAAGTTCCCCTGCAAAAGAAATCTATAGACACGGGAATGGGACTTGAGCGCATTAGTGGAATTATGCAGGGCGTAGCTGATAATTACCTAATAGATTTATTTAAGAAGATTATAGAAGAAGTAAAGGTAATTTCCGGAACAAATTTTGAAAACACCTATCCGTCGTATAAAGTAATAGCCGATCATATTCGCTCTGTTTCATTTTTAATCGCTAACGGCGTGCTACCCAGCAACGAAGGACGGGGCTATGTTCTTCGGCGAATACTTCGTCGCGCCATGAGACACGGAAATCTTATAAACATAACAGATCCATTTTTGTTCAGATTATCCAGTGTGTTGGTCGATACTATGAGCGATGCTTATCCGGAGTTGAAAAAGGCAAAGTCGATGATCGCCGCCACTATTTACAGCGAGGAGGAGAAATTTTTAAATACGTTGGATCGTGGCTTGAAAATTTTGCAAAACGATGTCAAAAGAATTTCGCCTGGCGGCGTTTTGGACGGAGATAAAGCATTCAGGCTTTATGATACCTACGGTTTTCCATTGGATCTTACGCAGGATATTCTAAAATCAGAGAACATTAACATTGATATCAAAGGATTTGAGGCTGCGCTTCAAAAGCAGAAGGAGCGAGCGAAGTGGACTGGTTCGGGTGAGACAAAAGAAGCTGAAATTTGGTACATCTTGAGGAAAAGACTAAAATCTGTCGAATTCGTCGGCTACGAAAAGGAAAATTTCTCTAGTGAAATTCTTGCGTTTGTACAAAGTGAGTCGGAAGTAGAGATGATTTCTGCTGGAAGTGCCTATCTAATCGTTCAGTCGACGCCATTCTACGCCGAATGCGGTGGGCAGTGTGGAGATACGGGCGTCATAAGAAGTAAAAATGGAGTTTTTCGGGTTACCAATACAAAGAAATTTTGCGATGGAATTATCGCGCACGAGGGCGAGATGGTTTCTGGATTCTTTAAAAATTCCGATAATGTTGAGTTACAAATAGATTCCGAGAAACGACAAAAAATAAGAGCAAATCACACAGCTACTCATTTGCTGCAGTCGGCGCTTCGAACTGTTCTAGGAGAACATGTGGTGCAGCGGGGTTCCTCTCTAAATGAAGAGCGACTGCGCTTCGATTTTTCCCATAATTCATCGGTTTCTAGCGAAGAAATTGCGAAAGTTGAGAAGATCGTTAATGGATGGATACTGCGCAATTTGGAGGTTCTTTGTCGAACAATGACAAAAAATGAGGCAATTTTTGGAGGAGCTATGGCACTATTCGGCGAAAAGTACGGAGATGAGGTTAGAACCGTCTCAATTTTAAATGACGATCAATCTACGGTGTCTTTCGAGCTATGTGGTGGAACTCATGCAGAATCGACCGGGAAAATAGGCGCGTTTAAAATCCTTTCAGAGACTAGCATTGGTTCCGGCATAAGAAGAATAGAAGCTATTACTGGAGAAAAAGTATTAGAGCATGTTAACCATCTCGAAGAGATCGTAAATCTGTTGGCGGAAAAGTTAAAATGCTCTTATACAGAATTTCCAAGAAAAATCAATGATTTATTACAGGAGCTAAAGCAAAAGAATCGTGAGATTTTATTGGCAAAACAAAGGATAGCGCTGGAAAAAATGCAAGAATTTAAACGGATTGACGCAACGCTTTACGCGCTGGTAGTTTCAGATTGCGAACCGAATGGACTGCGCGCTCTAAACGAAATGGCGAGATCCGAAAAATCTTCCGGGATTATGGTTACCATCGGTCATAGTAATGATAGAGTCTCAGTGGTAGTGAGCGTAAGTCCCGATCTGCAGAAAAAATACAGCGCCGAACAGCTGCTGAAGCGAGGGTTAACACTGTTGGGCGGAAAAGGCGGCGGCAGCGCAGCGACCGCCCAGGGGGGAGGATGCGGTAGAGAAAAAATCACCGCAGTGATTGAAGCTATAAAAAATGCTGTCGCTTGAGCATATTGTAACGTTGGACGAAAACGATCTTCGGGCAGATAATGTAATAAAAAGAAATTATTCCAACGTCGGTTATGTATTTCTGCAAAAATTATTTCGTTTACGTAAGATCAAAATAAACGGCAAGAAAAGCTCCGCTGCCACGCGAGTGTATGCCGGAGACATTCTGGAAATATTCGCGAATTTGGCAGATGCAAACAAGCCCAGTCATGAATTTGATCCCAAAATGTGGAATAGACTTAGAAGCATGGTTGTCTACGAGGACGAAAACATTCTTGCCATAAATAAGCCGCCGAGACTTTCAGTTCAATTGGGAACTAAGGTTTCGATCAGCGTAGAAACTCTTCTAAAATCGTATTCCGATTGCAAATGTTATTTGGTGCATCGTTTGGACAAAGACACTTCGGGAGTTTTGCTAATTGCCAAAAATCAAAAATTTGCCCGCCTTTTAACGGGATTATTTCGAGAAAACAAAATAAAAAAGACATATCTAGCGGTAGTAGACGGAAAAATTTCCTCAGCTGGTACGATAGATAACTTTCTGGAGAAATCTTTTGTGAACAACGAAGAAAAGATGAGAGTCTCTAGCTCCGGCCAAAGGGCAATTACAACATATAAGCCGTTAAAGTATATCGGAAATAATACGCTGTTGGAATTGAAACCGTTCACAGGTCGAAAGCATCAATTGCGAGTGCATTGCGCAACGGTATTAAATGCTCCGATCTTGGGCGACAAAAAATATGGCAAAAATTTTTCTGGAGAGAGATTGTTTCTACACGCTTATAAAGTTTTTATAAATGATTTGGAAATTGAAATTACCGCTGAAATCCCAGAGTATTTTCCAAAAAAATAATTTCCTCTGCCGAGGGAATATTTTAGTGTAAAATTAATATCCGCGATAGTATTTTGTTTTTGATGAGGTTTTTATGTCACAAAAATGTAGAGTGTACTCTAAACAAGATTTCGTCGGTCTTCGAAACGCCGGCAGAGTGGCTGCTCATATTTTGGATTATATTACTCAGTTTGTTCAAAAAGGTGTTACCACTCTGGAATTGGATCGATTGTGTTATGAGGAAATTTTGCGGCACAATGCCACTTCTGCCACATTGGGCTATAATGATTATCCAAGATCCACCTGTATTTCATTGAATCATGTGGTGTGTCATGGAATTCCATCAGAGAGGAAATTAATCAACGGCGATATTTTAAATATCGATATCACTATCATTCTAGATGGATGGTACGCAGACACCAGCAGAATGTACGTAGTTGGGAAAGCGCCCCAAAAAGCGATCGAATTAATTGACGTAACCTACAACGCAATGATGTTGGGCATAGGTCTCGTGAAACCTGGAGCCTATATTGGAGATATTGGTCATGCCATAGAAACGTATGTGAAATCCAAAAAATTTTCTGTGGTGAGAGACTACTGTGGCCATGGAATAGGGCGAGTATTTCATGATGAGCCGGCTGTTCTGCATTTCGGAAAACCGAAAACGGGGCGTCTGCTTGAACCGGGAAATGTATTTACCATCGAACCTATGATAAATGCGGGAGATTATAGGACAAAGCTTCTATCTGACGGTTGGACAGCCATTACCATTGATCGTTCTTTGTCAGCGCAGTTCGAGCATACCGTCGGCGTTACAGAAGATGGATGTGAAATTTTTACCATCTCCCCCAATGGATGGAATAAGCCTTTTTATGAAATCGCAAAATGAAAAACCGCATTATCTCGACCATAGGCAACGGTTACGAAAAAAATTTGTCTCTCATCCGGAGCATATATCTGATTATGAATTGATGGAAATGTTGCTTTTTTACGTATTTCGACGAGGCGATACTAAACCGTTGGCGAAAGCTCTCCTAAATCGTTTTAAATCATTGCGAGAAATAGTTTTTGCGGATCATTTCGATTTAAAAAAGATCTTTGGACTTGGAGCCTCTACAATTTGCCTAATAACGTTGCTACGGGAAATTTTCAAGCGCACGCTTTTCGAAAAAATTACCGAATCAAAAACCATAATGTCGACAGCTCAAATTATTGAATACTACAAAAGCATTTTGAGCAGTTTAAAAAAAGAGCAATTTCGTATTATGTTTCTCAACAATAAAAACAAATTGATTTCGGAAGAATTAATGCAAGAGGGAACCATAAATAATACGGCGATATACCCGCGGGAAATAATTCAAAAAGCGCTGGAATATGGAGCAGGCGCAATTATTATGGTGCACAATCACCCCAGCGGAGATCCACAACCATCTCGCCAAGACATAATCATGACTAAAGCAATAAAAGAAATCGCACAAAAATTGGATATAATTCTGCTGGACCATGTAATTATTGGAAATAATGGCACAATTTCATTTAAGGAGCTGGGAATAGTATAAATTATTTTCTAGGAACTTGCTAAGTCTTCTAGATACAGTGGATTGCGCAACAAAGATAGGTAGTACATAATATCCTCGAATTTTCAGCAAAACTGCCAATCACAACTGTTGCTGACAGTAATGTAACTGATTGAAAAACAGGCAAATTTTCTACATATTATTATACCTGTTAGGCAATCCAAAAAAAATATTCAATATTTTACTTGACAAACTTAATAGCATTGCTGTATACTAAAATTTATTATAGATAAAGAAGAAAGAAATGGGCTGTAAACATATTGTCGCTGCATTGGGTTTTGTTTTAGTTAGTAACGCGGATAGCATGGATGTGATTAAGTATAAGCCTGGCGATGCATTTCCGCATGGGAGAGAAAAAACTGAACGA
>JAITDT010000066.1 GCA_031282425.1 Holosporaceae bacterium
AAATTGATCAAGACTGGCTTATACCAATAAAAACAACTAAATAATTATACATATAAATGATATATTTTTTCATCCCCCCCCCCCCCCCGGTTAACAATTCCACAAATCCAACTTTTTGAAAAAGTTTAATCGATGCAATATTATTACTCTTGATGTATGCTACTACATTGCTTTTGTTAATTAATTGTAAACATTTTCTTAGCGCTTCAAACCCATATCCTTTATTTCTATGTTTTTTGACGAGCTCTATACTTACCACATTCTCGTTATTTTTTTTATCTACTCTGACCTCTCCTACAAATTCACCATTCTTTTCCAATATAAAAAATTCATCTTGCAATATCCTACTGTTGAACCATACTTCATGTTCCTCCAGTGTTATCGAACTAGGATCTTTTGACGCAAGCCTTACGGTTTTATCAACAAACAACATGTAAACATTTTGAATATCTTTATGTTCGGCTTTTCTTATATTCAAAATCAACAAACACTCCTAACCAACATAAAATTCTCTACATATTCCAATCCTACTTTTGCGCCATTTATCTTCGCCAAAAGTCTCACATACTCAAGTGATCTTGGATGCGGATATAACATCAGTTCTGACTCATATTCTGACAAAGCCTGTATTTTTAAATCAATCGTCTCTGAAACATCAAAAAACATATTTGGAACGAACACGGTTTCCTTTGAGTACCCATTCCACTCAGTGGAAGAAGGAATTTCCATTGCATAAATCGTTCTTACAATTTCACCAAACTTGGGACGAGTTGCCGTTAAAACTGCTCTATGTGTTATCTGATGATCTATGTTTATATCTCCAATATGATGGGTAAAAACAATTTCCGGAAGGACTCTTTCTTTTATTTCCTCTATTTTTTTTACTATATCCAACAATGGAACTTTATCAAAGGCATTATCCGGGAAATCTGCTGAAAAAACTTTTTTTATTCCTATCATTTTATTTGCTTCCAACATTTCTTTCTGCAGTAAATGTAATTCATTTCGATCTGCAGATCTTCGTGCTGCTTTTCCTTTTCCTAAGATCAAAGTATACGCTTCGCCCCCCCCCCTCTCTCCTATCAATCTTGCAACTGTACCAAAACACCCCAAAACTTCGTCATCCGGATGAGCTGCCACTATGAGTATCTTTTTCATGTTATCCTTTCCTCGTAGCTACAAAATTCCAACTTGCAAGGATATAAATTATATCTTCATTTTCGAGAGAATAATCTTCGTACGTTTTGTGCTCTAGTTTTTCTATTTCGAAGTTTGCATTAGACAACAATTCTATAAGGTGCGCTCTATTACTAAAATGAACATTGCCCAATCCACAAAAATAACCGCTTTTAAAGCTTGCTCTTGTATAATCATCAACGACTGCACAATCTTTTTGAGCAAAAGCTGAATGTTTCGTCGAAAACCAATCAATTCCAATAAATTTCCCACCATTTCTTAGTTTGGTATAAATGAGGGAAACTGCCGCTCTCATGGCAGCAGTATCATTCTGTATGATAGCGCTCCTGTCTACAATCAAATCGAATCCCTCATCGAAAGGTATTTCCCTAGTGAAATCACCGCATATTAAGTTAGCACAATATTGGGGATATTCCTTCCTTACCACTTCCACAATAGTTTGACTTCCATCTATTCCATAAAAGTCCGCTTGAAATTTTGCAAAAAAAGGAATATTCGCTCCAGCGCCAAAGCCGACTTCTAAAACCCTCATACCTTTTCGGTCCGGTCTGGCATACCTCACCACATATGAAACCAAATCCGACCATGGCCATATGCTTAAATGAGCATGATTTTTATAAATATTTTCCCATTCCATCGAAAATGTCATTTTTACTCCTATAATTATTCAACTAAAATCCATTCTTTCTTTATTAGCTGTCCTACCTTTTCTAGACCTACATTAAATAAGATGTCAAAGAAACACATCCACGGATGAAAGTCCATAGAATTATACTGTGGATATCTTGGATAAACATAATTATGAAACATTACTTTTATATTGTTTGCAGAAAATGCTCTAACAACATCATATTTTTTACCATTCGCACCTGACACATAAATATCTCCATTGACATTTTTGATGATTTGCACCAATTTATTCGCTCCAGTTGTTGACTGGCCAGAATTTTCGCTCGCCAGGGCAACATTTGGGTTAAAGCCCAAAAAACTACAAATATTTAATAACATATGTGTGATAACTTTTGCATAATTGTAATCTGACAAAATAAGCGCACTTCCAATATCTTTATAGCATTTATCTAGCGCTTCATTGCTAAAGTAAGGATGATCTATATATGTTTGCCGAATAATATTTTTATGTTCATCTACCCAATCTGTTCCAAATATAACACTCTTGTTGATAATCTCCCTGGAAGAGGAAGATACAGGAATAGTAATCCAGGTTTCTTTGTTATTTTGCAGTATTTTATTACGATTTTCCCATCCTCTACTTTGCCTCTGTACATTATCCAAAAAAACAAATAAATCGGCACAATAAAGACGCTGCAAATAATTAATTGCAGGTAAATATCTTGGCTGGCTTATAACAACACATTTCATTCTAAGCTGCCTAATATGCCATCGGAAAACACTTTATTCAAAACATCAGATGTTAATGGGTTATAATATATTCCATTTTCAGAATTTTTTAATGAACATGATGTAATTTTACCACCACTAACATATTCATCTAGGAATATGGATGTTATATGTCTTAAATTTGATAGAAGCCTCTTTTCGTTGTGCCGATAACTTTCTCTGTAATTTATTGGAATAACTATCTTCGCAATAATAGGACCACAATCTATTTTCTCACTGTCGATCAAATGTGCAGTTATTGCCATGAATTTATGCTTATTCAATATCGCACATGGCAATGGATGCCGTCCACGACAATTAGGAATATCTCCTGGATGAATATTTACAACATGACCGCACTTTTTTATCAGATCTTCTCGGAGAATAATACCAAAACTTGCTACCACCAGTAATCCAATATGCGATATATTATCAAACGCCACTTTGATATCATCAAATGTTTTTACTACCACATAACGCAGCATGTTCTTCTCACAAAACCGAACAACATCCAGTGCAGATTTTTTATCTTCAACAACGACAAAATCAACAAAAATTTTTGATACAATTTCCTCCAAAACAGATACAAAATGCCCCATAAAAACAATTTGCGCATAACCATCTTTAAAACTGCTCAACTCAAACACTCCATAACAATTCCCTTTCCATCTTTAAAATATACATTAATTTTCCAAAACAAGTTCATCGAACACCTTAAAAAATTTTACGTTCTTTTTTACGGGAACATATTCATCCATAAGGGGCATATTAAAGGATTCTTCTATGCTCCACAATACATCACTAAATCCAAGAATGTGTCTAAATACAATCGTACTAGAAAATCTTGGATTTATCTCAAATACCTTTGGTCCGTCTTTTGTTAATTTCAGCTGTACATTGATGCTACCTTTTAAATCTAGTTTATCTGCAATACTTAATAACAAATTCATAACATCAGAATTTTCCACTAGAACACCCTTATCCGAATGTCCTCCTTTCATTGCCAAACGTCTTTTAAAAATTATCGTTCTAACATTTCCGATTAGAGTTCTGTACACACCACAAGTGTATTCTTCATCTTCTGGAAGTAGTAGTTCCTGAAATATATTCTCATCTGTTAATAACTCACAATGATCGGATAAAAATTTCTCCGATTCTACGAGAGCTATACTTGTGCCCCCACTACCTTTCCTACTTTTAAAAATACATGGATACGAAGGGAGGGGGGGGGGCACATGCCAAAGTTGTCCACGGATAAGGTAGATGGCATTCTTTCAAAAAAGAATATGTTCTTAATTTGTCAAAACCAACATCCATTGCCTTTTTGTTAGGCATTAACAAGTTGATTCCATTAATTTGGCGTATGTTATTTTCATTTAAAAATCTAAGTTCGGGCTCTGACATAGGAATAACTAAATTAATGTGATGTTTGCTTATAATCTTTGATAACTGATTGATGTAGTCATCCGATGAAATACTACATATCTTTTCAATACAATCAAAAAAAAATAATGCTTGGATTGTCTGTATCTACATCACAACCTATTAATTTGTTAACCATTTTTAACGATGTCCTTATGATTTTGCCTAAGCCATAAGCAATATCACCACCACACCCTGTAATTAATATATTCATGTAATTATCTTATCCTTCACATAAGAATCAAATATCTTTTCTGCAACTACTGTTGCGCTTTTTAAATTACCTTTTTTTTTCAAATCTATGAAAGTGTCTACACCATGAAACTGCGCTTGCCGAATTGTATTTTGCATGCAAGTATCCATAACTCCAGGATCGATATTTATAACGTCAATGTTATTTTGAATAGAGGCAACCTCTAAGAATGATTTTATACCATTCTTTGTAGAACAATATAGTCCCCACTTATCAATCGGGTGATTGGCGGCTCCGCTTGAAATGTTTATAACAGTCACTAATTTAGATTTTTTGCAAAGAAAATTGACGATAACAATCGGAGAGACAAAATTTGTATTAATAGAATCGATTATATTTCTCAAATGCAGCTCCCCCACGCTCTTGATCTCTCCAATTGTTGCGGCATTGTTTATAAAAATTACTTCCTCATCATTTCCCGTATCTAACTCGTCAAGATTGTTTTTAACTGATTCGATGTTAGAAAAATCCATATATATTAATTTCAATGAATTATTAGATTCAGCCAGCGCAATCTGCTTAGAAGTGAAGCGCCTCGACACAGCTAGCAGCTTTATTCTCTTCTTGTAACAAGAGATGCTGTCAAACAGACATTCTCCCAAGCCTTGCGATGTGCCTGTTATTACAATTTTCATTTAATGGCCAAATAAGCTATAATTTATCTCGATAACCCTACTTGCAATCCACTCTTCATGTAGCTTATATACTCGCTGATCCCCCGGCGAACAAGAAAGTTATCAACCATGATCCTCGAAAGATGCGCTCCTGCGCCTTTTCTTTTATCTTGTACATAATTGGAATTACTGTTTGATAAAAACAGTTCTATAAAAGGTCTCCTACCCCCCCCCCCTTTGTCAAAAGCATTGCAATTTCTTTGTTATGAGTTTCAACGCCAAAAGACGAAAAATCACACATCGTTACATCCCAGCCTTTTGACAAAAAATATTTTGCAAAGAAACCCTCTCCACAACCAATATCAAACAAAGTCCGAGTCATATTCTGCTTGCGCCCGTAAGTACTGTTCCATACGTACTCAGCGATTATTGATCGATTCGTTATATATTCCATTTCTTGCTCAGAGTAGGAGTGGGCATAAGTACCTCCCTTACGCTCCATTTGAAAATATTTATTGGCATAATACTCTTTTAAGTCATTAACAGACGGATGTGGAGTAACTTGATAGAAGCCAAGACTATTTTTTATGCATTTGCAACGCATTAAAGCTCCCCCTTAAAAGAATTATATCCTTTTCAAAATCCAACAAATCTCTTTCGTTATCCTTCTTCGTTTCTACCGTAATTTTGCTACCATCCTTTATGAAAGATAAAATGCGTTTCATACAAAGAGTTCCATCTCCAATATGCCAATGCTGATCAAATTCGCTATTATCGAAACTATCCGTCAAATGATACATATTAGGTTTAAGTTCATTAAATTCCTCGATATATTTCCATTTGTCCAATTTCTGGGAATTGGCACTGCAGATTGCGTGGCCAACGTCCAAGCAAAATCCGCATTCGACTTCAGATAAGATGTATCTTATTTCTGGGATAATGGCTCCGCGGCAAAAAGTCCCATTCATCTTGTTTGGAACTGCCCTATACGGCTTATTCTCAATCACTGCTCTTGGTTCGTTAAAAGATCCTAATTGTCGAACCGTTTCTTCGATATTTTCGTCGACTCCAGCATGAAACACGATATATTCCGAGTTCAATTCGTCCGCGAATCGCTTTACTTGGTTATAAATCACACAGTTCGACTTTTCTTTTTCACGTTTCGCCAGATTGAATCCATGCATAAAATGCGGGCAATGAAGATTTATAGGAATGTTAAGCGTTTTCCATTTATCTATGGTCTGCAAAGTATCAGGCACAACAAAAAGTTCTACATAGGAAAAAATTCCATCTGCATACAGACGCTTCGCTTCATCAAAATAATAATCAGTATTTGTGGACAAAAGTTTCAATCCAAATTTATACATTGTTGAGCGCCATCAGAAATGTTTTGGAAATATAACCAACCTCATCGTCGGATAAACTTGGATACAACGGCAAAGAGACCGTTTGTTCGTAATACATTTCCGCCTTCGGAAAATCTCCCCTGGAAAATCCAAGGTTTCGATAGTAAGAAAACCAATGGACCGGAACGTAATGCACCTGCAGATGCAATCCGGCCTTCCATAGCTGATCAAAAAACTTTTTCTTGTCGATTTTTAGATTTTTAAAATCAATCAATGCCGGCCATAGATGAAAACATGCATTCGAATAATCTCTCTCCTCCAAAAAAGAAATCCTCGAATCCTTCGAAAATAGCTTTTCATACAATGAAACAATATGCCGACGTTTTTCCTTAAATTTTCCGATTCTTTTTAACTGAGACAGACCTAACGCGGCCTGAAGCTCTGTCATACGATAATTGAATCCTGGGCGATGCATTTCATAATGCCATTTCCCATGGGCACAGGTCAACTGTGAATCGTTTTTAACTATGCCGTGCGACCTTAACAGTAGTAACCTTTCATATAACTCTCTGCTATTAGTGGTGACAGCGCCACCCTCGCCGGTGGTTATATTTTTCACAGGATGAAATGAAAACACAGTCATATCAGAATGGGCGCAGGAGCCAACCTTCGCATTTTTGTAATCGGATCCAATGGCGTGAGCCGCATCTTCAACAATATAGAATCCATGCTTCTGGCCCAAGTCATGAATGGCTTCCATATCGCAAGATTGTCCAGCATAGTGCACCGGTATGATCGCTTTTGTTTTTGATGTGATCTGTCTTTTTATTTCGCAGACACTTATATTGGCGGTTTCCGGATCGATATCGGCAAACTTTACAGTTCCACCAGCGTAGCCAACGCAATTGGCTGAAGCCATAAAGGTGGTTGGAGTGGTGATGACTTCGTCTCCAGCGGCTACATCCAACGCTAACATACTTAGATGCAGACCCGCCGTTGCATTCGTCAAGACAACGCAGTATGTCGCGCCAGTGTATTCGCATATGGCAGATTCGAATTCTTTTATCTTTGGGCCCTGTGTAAGAGTATCCGAATTCAACACTCCAACAACGGCGTCAATCTCCTCCTGAGAGATATCCTGCTTGCCGTAGGAATAGATTTTCATTCTATTTCTCTGATTAGCTTGCGCATTTCATCGATGGTCAACCACCAAGCATTGCTTCCAGAGCTATATTCAAAATCTTCTGCAACCGGAATACAACTAGTTTGATAGTTGTTGGTATTTTTACGACCAACTTCCGGGAGAATCACGTAATAATCTCTGAACTCAAGAGTATTGCGGGCATCTTCTTTTGTTATCATTTGCTCGTGTATTTTTTCTCCAGGACGAATACCAATCTCTTTTATTTTTGCATGCGGAGCAATCGCCATTGCGAGATCTGTAATATTCATGGACGGAATTTTCCTGACGTAGAGCTC
Organism: Holosporaceae bacterium; assembly: GCA_031282425.1. GTDB lineage: Bacteria > Pseudomonadota > Alphaproteobacteria > UBA3830 > UBA3830 > JAIRMQ01. Next base: position 7,710 of record JAITDT010000066.1, read on the forward strand.
TCCACCGTGCATTCTCTCAATGGCCGTTAAGACCATTTCCACCGCTTGCTCCAATTTTAACCAAAAACGGGTCATTTTAAGATTTGTTATTGGAAACTCCATAACTCCATTATTTAATAGTTTTTTGAAAAATGGAATAACAGATCCCCGAGAACCGGCGACATTTCCGTACCTTACGACTGAGAATCTCGTTTGTTCATTTCCCGTATATGCATTTCCGGCGATAAAAAGCTTATCGGAACACAATTTCGTCGCTCCATACAAATTTACCGGAGCGCAGGCCTTATCTGTGGACAAAGCTACAGCTTTCGAGATTTTCGTTTTCAGTGCGGCCTCTATGATATTTTGCGCTCCCATAATATTCGTCTTTACAGCTTCAAAAGGATTATACTCGCAGGCAGGAACCTGTTTTAGTGCCGCTGCGTGAATAACAATATCTACGTTATTAAAGGCGAACTCAAGACGCTCTTTGTCGCGGACGTCGCCAACAAAAAAGCGCATCTTTTTTAGATATGGCTGAAACTCAGGCATATTTTGCATGAGAAACTGCTTGTATTCATCTCGTGAGTAAATGATTAACTTTCTGATATCTGGAAATTTCGCCAGAACCGTAGAAGCAAACTTATTTCCAAAAGATCCAGTACCACCTGTGATTAAAATCGTTTTATTGTTTAGCATTCGATAGTTAAATCCCCATATTTGATAGGTTAGCACTATATTAAGAAATTTGAAATATCCGTCATGACATGAGATATATTTCGCGCAGATCAGAGTCGTTTATAAAGTAATAATACAAATGTTTGCAAACCCAATAGATTAAATTATCCAAAGAAATCAGATATTACCAGTGAGAGCTCGTCTGCCATCTCTTCCAATTCCGTTGCGTTTTCGCCTTCCATCCATATGCGGATAACGGGTTCGGTGCCGGAAGGGCGTACCACCAATCTGCCATGTCCACCTAATCGCTTTTCAAATTCCTGTATGACACGCTGAATGGCGGGATTTTGCAGTATCGATTTATTTTGTACATGCAAATTCCTGCTTACTGTCGGATATGGCTCGAAAAATCGCAACTGACTGCATATTTTTCCGGATTTAATCAGATATTCTAAAACTTTTAGAGCGGCAAATAAGCCGTCTCCTGTGGAGGCATGGGACTTGACGATGACGTGCCCGGAGGACTCGGCACCAAGTTGAGCGTTACTATTCTGCATATATTGGGAAATGTACCTGTCGCCAACGGCGCTTCTGTGGAGCTTAATTCCGATGGACGCTAAATACTTTTCCAGGCCAAGATTTGACATAATTGTGGATACGACTTCTTTGCTTGGTTCCGATTGGATCAATATAGCCAGAATGTGATCACCGTCGAGAAAATTTCCGCATTCGTCCGCCAGAACGATACGATCGCCATCTCCGTCGAAGGCAATTCCAATATCTGCGCCATAACGAAAGACTGCTTTTCTCAAAGCATCTGGATTAGCGGCGCCGCAATTCTCATTTATGTTTACACCGTTTGGCGAATCGTAGATAGAAATTACTTCAAATCCAAATCCTCGCAATAAATCCGGCGCTATGGCGGAAAAGGATCCGTTGGCGCAGTCGACGACTATTTTACAGGATCCCTTAAAATTCAAAGAATTTTTGATTTTTGTGCTGTAGATATTTAACAGAGATGGGGTATGTTCTACTCGCCCGAAATCAAATATCGCCACTTTGGAAAGATGCGAATTGGTGTCAATTATTTTTTCCAATTCTGCCTCTTCGCTATCCAATAGCTTCGATCCAGATCCATTGAATAGCTTTATACCATTGTCGTAGAAAGGATTGTGGGATGCCGTTACCATTACGCCAATGGACGCTTCTAGCTCGCGCGTTAAAATCGACACCGCCGGAGTTGGGACGACGCCAAGCAGCGTTACGTCTATTCCTTCAGCGCAGAAAGCCGCCGCAAGGCTATGCTCCAGCATATCTCCGGATATGCGAGTATCTTTACCAATTATAGCGGAGTGTTTTTTTTCGGCAGAGCTACAAAATTTTGAAACCAATGCTTCCACTAAACGCGGACAAAAATCAACGGTGAGCGGATATTCATTGGCAATTCCTCGAATTCCATCGGTTCCAAATAATTTATGCATAATAACGCCTTTACGAATAAAAACTTTTCAGATTATATGATACTAAGAAAACATCGTAATAATAAATGCAAAATATACTGCGCGCTTCAGATGGTAAAATGAGTTTTTATAATATCGAGCAGGTAAAGCGCGCGTTGGAGGCTCTTCAATTGGGAATTGATCCGGCGAAGACAATTCTTGTGGCTGGAACCAACGGCAAGGGAAGCACTTGCGCAACATTGCAGAAATTGTTGCAAACGGTCGGGAAAAACGTTGGCTTTTTCTCATCTCCGCACCTCACAAAAATAAACGAACGCATTAAATTTAATGACGAAGATATTTCGGATGAGGATTTTTGTGAAATTTTTGCAATAGTCCAAAAAAAAGTTCAAAATTTTAATTTGAGTCCCTTTGAGCATCTTACGCTAATGGCGGCACAGTATTTCTTCGCCAAAAAAAATATAGATTTTGCAATTTTTGAGGTTGGTCTCGGCGGAAGTCTCGACGCTACCAATGTCATTCCCCACAACACCAGCATAATAACTCGATTGGGAATGGATCATGAATCTATACTAGGCAATCATATATTGGAAATCGCTAAAAACAAGCTGGGGATTATTTCCCATGAAAATAGAGTATTTCACTCCCCGTTTCCAGGCGCTTCGGTTGCTGAATTAGCACAATTAATCGCTAAAAAATTTCAGGCGGAGTTGGTAGAAGCTTACCCATACGATTGCATCGTTGATACCGCCGGCAAATACCCGCTGTTTCGATTGAAAACCAAATGGGGCGATTGCGCGCTAAAGCTGCAAGGTCGCAGAGCCGCTGAGAATACCACCCTTGCGCTTACAGTTTTTGATCATTTAATTGGCGGCGATACTCAGCAATTTCTACCGGCTCTAGCGGAGGTAAATTGGCCTGGACGAATGGAAATGATTAATTACAAAAATCGCGATGTTTTTTTGTCCGGAGATCACAATCCACAAGGAATACAGAGCCTACTGGATATTCTACAATTTTATAATTTCCGAAACGTGCATTTTGTGGTTGGAATCTGTGCAGATAAAAAACACTCGGAAATGTTGCAAAAGTTAATAAGCTGCAGAAATTCTTATATTTATCTTACAGAAACTCCAAACAAAACTTTATATTTAAAAGATTATGAGGAGGTTTTTCAAAAACTGGCAAAGATCGTCACAGAAAATCCGCTCGACGCGTTGAATGCGGCAATCGCAAATACAGATGACGAAGATCTAGTCGTTGTCACTGGTTCTTTATACCTAATTGGCAAAATAAAAGCTTTGATTGCTAGTTTACGCATACCGCAGTAGTAATAAAGATATGTGCTAATTAAAACGCTCTCTGCACAAAAAACCAGGCGTTATTTGTCTGTTGTTGGTGGATACGGCTCTGGATCAGGTATCTTCCACTCTGGATGAAATTTTGTTTTCATGATATAGGACCTGTTCTAGTTGGAATGGTTCGCTC
>JAITDT010000005.1 GCA_031282425.1 Holosporaceae bacterium
TACTGAATCGCAACTGCATTTGTACCCCATCGTTTTCTCTGAAATATGAAATATCTCCGCAACTTCAACGTACGTGTGAAATCCATCTATGTACTCCATAATTTCTTCTCTGAATTTTAATGAATATGCCATAACCCCTAAATTAAACTCTATGTTAATTATACGACAACCTCACGGAAAAATCTAGACGAAAATACTATACAATAGAATTTTCGTTCATTTTGACAGGGTTAACTTCGCTTATTATCGGGAAATCTTGACCTCCATAATAGCGAAGGAACGTTACATGCGAATTATATGGACATAGAAAGTGTTCATAAGGGAAAGCTTTATCGTCAATCAAATAGAGTGCCTTTCCCAATTGACACTCCCTGACGATTGTTAGACGTATGATTTCGGCTTGAGCCGGCATGTAGTAATAAATAGTCGAGGTTGGTTTTTCCATATTTTTATAACGAATTCGTATGAAGCGAGGCCTTTAAAGGTTTTTAATCGTGTAGCGAAGTTATAGGCATCAATAAAAGTCTGCAAATGTTCTCTGCTCATGAGAGATATAGTGATAACGTTTGGCTTCTTTGATGGTTCTATTCATTCTAACTGCAGCCATTTTGATGGTTACGCGTTATAAGAATAGAACAGAGGCGACGGTAGGCAAAATAATCCGCCGTCGCCAGATTTACTTTTTCCGCTTCAGTTGCGGCGAGAGTCTTTTTTATCCTTATGCTCATTGTGATTACGATGCTTTGAGGATTCATGCTCTCCCCTTTGGGTTTCTTCTTCAGAATCCGCAGCCATCAAGACGCTGCAAGGTTGAATAAAAACTGCTCCCAGAACCAGAGTACACAGCATAATTACTATTTTTTTCATTTCGATTTCCCTTTCCTTATCATCTATAAATATATAAATATCACAAGAATAGTTAAAATTTCGTTTCTAAAATAAAAAAAAAGAAGATTAATGCAAAAATAGCTCGTCCGGATTTATATCCCCCAATTCCAGATCCGAAACCAATGCAATTGCGCCAAAACATCTTTTTGCTAGACTCATTCGTCCCTCCCGCAGAAGCATTTCATCCAGTTTAGACTTCAATTTGTGCAGATGCAAAACATCCCCGGATGCGTACTTCAATTGTTCCGCAGACAATTGATCATTCCCCCAGTCGGAGGATTGTTCATGTTTGGAAATCTCCACTCCCAAGATTTCTTTACATAAATTTTTCAATCCATGCTTTTCGCTGTATGTTCGCGCTAACTTCGATGCAATTTTCGTGCAATATATCGGTGTTACTTTGATCCCAAAAGTATAATTTAAAAGGGAAACGTCAAACCTTGCAAAATGGAATATTTTCAAGATCGATTCATCTGTTAGGATTTTTTTCAGATTTTGCGCTTCATTCTGACATCCTTTTCGAATTTGCACCAAATGCACTTCACCCTCTTCGGAGCAAATTTGCACCAAACACAGCCGATCTCTTTTAATTACCAATCCCATCGCTTCCGTATCAATAGCCACGCTCCCCTTAAACGTCACATCGGCAGGAAGGTCATTTCTATAATAATTCACCGTAATAAACCTTTAAATGGTGCCCGAAAGAAGACTCGAACTTCCACCCACTTGCGTGGACTAGGACCTGAACCTAGCGCGTCTACCAATTCCGCCATCCGGGCCTACTTCGCTCTTTCCACGTAGGAGGCGTCTGATGTATTTACAACAATTCTAGCGCCAGATTCAATATGCGGAGGCACCAAAATTCGCACGCCGTTTTCCAATACTGCCGGCTTATATGAAGAAGTTGCCGTTTGTCCTTTTGTGACGGCATCAGCCTCTCTCACAGTCAAAACAACTGTATCTGGCAGAGCTACGCCGATAATTTCTCCTTCGTACATACTGATTTTAACGATCATATTGTCTTGCAAAAAACAAGCTCCCTCGCCGATCAAATCTCTATGTATCTGCAGTTGTTCAAAGGTAGACATATTCATGAAAGTAAAGATATCTCCGTTTTTAAAAAGAAGCTGACATTCTTCTTCGTCTAATCGGACTCGTTCCAACGCTTCATCTGATCTAAAACGCTCGTTTAATTTTGTCCCAACCTTTATCTCTTTCAATTCCGCTTGCATATAAGCTCCTCCTTTACCTGGCTTTACATGCTGAAGCTTGCAAACCGTCCATAGTTTGCCGTTGCGCTCAATTAATATCCCAATTCGCAATTCATTTCCACTGATTTTCATAAATTACCCTTTAAAACCGGCGTTCGTTAATCTACGACGTCGCAATCATTTTTCCAATAGCGTTGGATAAGTTTTTAGAAAGATGTTTTTGGAAAAATTACATTGTTTAAGAGCGGTTGTCAGCGGGAGGCCGAAAGATTTTCCGCAATATTCCACGGTTCACACATTTTTCAGGAGGTATAAGCTTCAAGGCATTGGGGAGAAAACAGTGTTGGATTTGGTAAAAAAGACAGGTTGCGAATCGGAAGGAACGAATCGCCAAGCTTTAGCGTAATAAGCTTTCAAAACGTTAAAACAACAAGAGCAGTGGAAAAGCGCGGTATCCGATGGAGGGAAAAATCAATTACTACTGGCTAAAACCAGAAGTTTGTGAAGTACATAAAGGATCTCCGAAAGCGGATAAATCCTTCTTTTAATCCCACGCTTTAAAAGCAGAATTATCATCATTTTGATCTTCGATGTACTTTTTGACTATTTCTTCAGTAACTGCACCGACTGTACCGTAAAAGTATCCTTTACTCCACAAATGGCAGCCCCAATATTTTTTTTTCTAAGTTCCGAAAATTCTCTTAATTAATGTATGAGCTGTGCGTCCTTTCAGATATTGAGCCATCTTTGCAGGTGATAGATCACTTGGAGCTTTTATCATGCACATGATTAGGTCGGTGCCTTTTACAACTAGTATACCTTGGACTGCGCACATTTCCTTTATCAAATCCCTCAATCGCAGTGCAATGTTTCCATTCAGAACGTTATAAGAATATTTTGTCTTCCACATAAAGTGATACTGTAAATCCAGTATTGCATGAGCGTCTTTTGTGTATCTTTCTCTATTGACCATGTCTTATCTTACAATTCTCATTGTGCTAAAGCAGTTCACTTCGTGATCTTCGACTACACGCTAAAGCGTAAGGTATGATGTCACCGACCAATGGACAATTAACATACTCCGCATTACTTCGCTAGAAATTCAGGGTTGTCCTATAGGTATAGCAATACATAGGAAATCTACTTATTTTCCAACGAATTACATTACTGTCGGCAATATCGGTTGGAATTGGTGTTTTGCTAAAAATTCAGAGTATCTATCTTTATTGGATATCCCATTCATGACTCTATCCTTTTTTCCTAATAATTTTTGTATATTATCAAGACTTTTCTGAAGATCTTTTTGCTTTACATCGGTTGACTCGCATCCTTTACCAATACTTTTTTCTTTTCGCAACTGTTCCACTACAGATTTTAATTTTTTTGCGAAATCAATTAGTTGTCCTTTGTTTGTCCGATCTGAAAAACTGATTCTGATGGTGCATGGCGGAAGTTTATCGCTTGGATCTATAGCTGCAATTACGTCAGACCTATTCTGCCCTAAACAAGAGCATCCAGCAGAAAATGAATAGTCTTTCATTTGTTCTAGAATATCGCTCAGTAAGACTCCACCTAGGGAAACAGAAACTATGTTGGATGGAGTAGACGAATTGACGTATACATTTTCGATTTTTAAAAGCTCTCGAATTAATATGTAGAAATTACTATTAATTCGCTCCCTGCTGAGTTTGAAATTCTCCACCGCTTTGGTAAAAGCGCAGATTAGCGGCATTGGTTTAGTACCGGGAAACAACAGATCGCCAGAGCCAAACATTAGCGGTTGAAGTTTGCGAATATTTCGCACATACAAAGCTCCAATGCCTTTGGGCGCTCCTATCTTATGGCCTGATATGGTCAGCAAATCAATGTTCATATCTTTTACATTAATATCGTATTTACAAAAAGATTGAGCAGCGTCCGTATGAAACGATACTCCATGTTCCTTGGCTATTTTGCCAATCATTTCAATATCCTGCAGCGTTCCGATTTCACTGTTGAACATTTGGATTGATATCAACTTAGTATCTGAGCAAATACTGTTGCGAAGTTGATTCAAATCAACGACGCCATGGTTGTCCACGTTTAAGTATGTAACGCGATACCCCAGAGATTCAAGATGTTTAAAAACATTCAAAACGCTCTTGTGTTCTATTTTTGACGTAATCAAATGGCATTTCGGGTTCTTATAAGCAACGCCGAGAATTGCGATATTATTTGCAGTTGTCGCTCCATTCGTGAAATGAATTTGATCAGAATGATCGGCATGAATTTTATTGGCAATTACTCTTGCCGATTGTTCCTCTAGTTTTTTGAGCCGTTTCGCGTGCGGATTAATTCCGGATGAGTTACCATGCAATCTGCTAACTTTCAAAAACTCAATCAGAGCATCATCGTCTATTCCCCAAGATGCGGCGTGATCCAAATAAATCGATTTTTCCCAAGAACTTCCGCCACCAGATGAACAAGAAGCTAGGAATAGCAGCGACGCAATGAAATATGAACTATTCGTCATTTCTGCCCATTCCAATTTCATCGGTTATTTTACTATTTTTGTTTATTTTTTATCAATTCCACCGCGTCGTTTAGAGTCATGGTGAAAATTTCTTTGGATTTCGGCGCGGATATATATTTTTCGCGAAATAATACGTAGGGACCAAACTTTCCAATTCCTATTTTAACGTCTTGACCTTCATACTGCCCCAATGTTTTAGGGAATTGCAGTAAAGCAAGAGCCGTATCCAAATCAACATTGTCGGGACCTATAAAACTCGGAATCGACGCACGAAGTGGTTTACCTTTGTTCACTTTTTTTTGCATCTTTTGGGGAGAGCTCATATCTTCCTGATCCTTCTGAATATAGAATCCATAGGGACCCTTTTTTAAGCTTATCTCCGCATCGTCGGAGGGATCTTTACCTAAAAATTTAGGCTGCTCCGGCGAATACCCGAAACCTTCCTGACCTTCTGGGGCGGAAGCGGAATCTACTTTTTTTATATAATTACACTCTGGATAGCGAGAGCATCCAACAAACGATCCGAAACGCCCTATTTTCAAACTCAATTCGCCGCCATTGCATTCTGGACAGACCCGCGACACACTGCCGTCTTCGCGACAAAACAAAAAAGTTTCCAACGTATCGTTCAGCGTATTAATCACGTCTGAAATTTTTATATCTTTGGTTTGAGCGACATTTGCATGGAATTCCTCCCAAAATTTTTTTAAAATTTCCGACTTCGACCTGCTACCATTAGAAATATCATCCAACGATTGCTCCAGATCCGCAGTAAATCCATATTCCACGTATTTGTGAAAAAAATTTTCAAGAAATACGGTCACAAGACGTCCTCTAACTTCAGGAGAGAAAAACTTTTTTGTAAGCTTAGCATACCCCCGATCCTGCAAAACCTGCAAAATGCTTGCGTAGGTAGACGGTCTTCCAATACCGAGTTCCTCCAACTTTTTAACCAGACTCGCTTCCGAAAATCGCGGAGGAGGAGTTGTAAAATGTTGTAAAGCGTCCAAATTTTTCAATGGAACAGCGTCGCCATTTGCAAGCGGCGGCAGAGTCCCGGCAACTTCATTTTCCTGCCGCTCGTCTTTTCCTTCCACATAAACTTTTATAAATCCCTCAAATTTGAGTGTATTACCATTAGCTCTGAAGATATTTCCCTTATCGTCCGAAATATCCGCCTGCACCTGATCAAACTCCGCAGACGATATCTGAGACGCTACAGCTCTTTTCCAAACCAAATCGTACAATTTATAAAGATCGCCACTAAGCTTCCCATTCAACGATTCTGGAGTGACGGCAACATCCACAGGGCGAATGGCCTCGTGCGCTTCTTGAGCATTTTTTACCTTGGTTTGGTAAAAGCGCGGCTTTTCCGGTAGGAAATCCTTTCCATATCTCTGAAGAATCAAATCTCTTATTTTGGCCACGGCATCCTTTGATAGATTAACGCTATCCGTTCTCATATAGGTGATTAGAGCCGTTGTTTCTCCGTCAATATCTACGCCTTCATACAGATTCTGAGCAAGTTTCATGGTTTTTTTTGCGCTAAATCCCAATTTACGAGACGCTTCCTGCTGGATGGTGGAGGTAATGAATGCCGGAGCAGGGTTACGTTTGACGGTTTTTGTCTCAACGGATTCCACAGAAAATTTTTGTAGTAGAAGCGAATTTTTTATAAAATTTGCATTTTCAGCGTTGGTTATGGAAAATTTATCTAATTTTTCACCGAGATAATGAGTTAGTCTCGCGTCGAATAGAATTTTATTTTTCGCTTCAAATTTTGCTTCGACGGACCAATATTCCTTCTCCTGAAACGATTCAATTTCAGACTCCCTGTCCACAATGATTCTTAGTGCAACGGATTGGACGCGACCGGCGGATTTGCTGCCGGGCAATTTTCTCCAAAGAATTGGAGAAATCGAAAAACCAACCAAATAATCCAAAGCGCGTCGTGCCAAATAAGCGTCTACCAAAAACAAGTCTATGTCTCGAGGAGAAGCGATAGCTTGGATGATGGCGCTCTTTGTGATTTCATGAAAAACTATACGTTTGTACGGCACCTGCAGCTTTTTGTTTTCCTGTAGAAGTTCTTTTATATGCCAGGAAATAGCCTCTCCTTCGCGATCTGGATCTGTCGCGAGCAACAATTCTTTACAGCTTTTTAGGTGAGTAAAAATATCGTGGAGTCTCTTTTTTCCGTCCGGCTTAACTTCCCACACCATAGAAAAGTTATCGTCTGGATATACGCTACCATCCTTCGAAGGGAGATCCCGAATATGACCATAACTCGCCACAACTTTGTAGTCGGATCCTAAGTATTTATTGATGGTTTTGGCTTTTGCCGGAGACTCTACAACAACAAGACGCATAATATTCCTTTAATTAGCTATCAAGCGCTAAACAAACTCGCTGTCCGTGTAATCTCACGATTTTGTTAGCCAACTCCAGCTCCAGAAGCGCCATTAAAACTTCCTGTGGTGATACTTTAATAGATGAAATTAATTCGTCAATAGTAATTGGAATGGAACTTAACGAATCTAGTATTTTTTTTCTAATTTTTTCTATATCTTTGGCCGAGGCTTTTACCGAGACTGGAGCGGAGTCGTCGAATAGCTGGTGTGGTATTACCTTTTTTGTCTCCAGCTGATCTAGTATATCCTGCGCATTTTGAATCAAGATAGCGCCTTCTTTCAGCAGTTTATTGCAGCCAATGCTTCGGGGATCCAGCGGCGATCCCGGAACTGCGAACACATCGCGATTATATTCTAACGCCATTCTAGCTGTTATGAGCGATCCGGATTCTTCCGCTGCTTCAATCACCGTAGTGCCGTAGGACATTCCTGCGATGATGCGATTGCGTCGTGGAAATAATTGCGGTTGAGGCGCTACATTAAACGGCGTTTCCGAAAAAATACCGTTTTCTTTGATGATTTCAGTATATAATTTCTTGTTCTCCTGGGGATAAATGATATTTATGCCATTGGCCACGATGGCGATAGTGCCAGTTTCGAGGCTTCCCCGATGAGCGCTAGTATCGATTCCTCTCGCCAATCCTGAGACGATTACTACGTCATTCGCGCCTAAATCCCTACAAAGAGTTTCGCAGAATTTATTGGAATGAATGGACGCGTTTCTTGCTCCCACAACGGAAATCATGTTTTTTTTATAGAACGATAGGACTCGTTCTCGATTTCCCAAGAACGCCAATACCGGCGGTGGATCTGGAGTATTTCTCAGCAGTGGCGGATATAGTTCGTCTTCCCAAAAAACAAAACGCGCCCCCCAGGATTTCATGTGAGAAATTTCTTCATCAATTTTTTCATCGCTACATATGTTTTTTTTTGAGTCATTGAAAATTTTCGGAAGTTTTGTCAGAGCGGTTTCCGCGCTTCCGTAGATTTGCACAAGCTCCCAAAATCTGGACGATCCTATCGCTTCCGTGCGAAACAATTTTAAGCGCGCTAATTTTTCACTTCTAGATAACATTGCGCCACCCTTAAAAAGATCAGATCGTATCCCGGCATCTCGTCTATTTTCGTCGCTCTTTTTTCATCAACAGTTTAATGTTTTCCCGATGCCTTATGATTATTAAAACAACTACTGCAATTAGAGCATACAATTGATTAATAAAGTTCAAATACAATGTAATTCGTACGTAATTTAGAATTATCAGACTCGATGCGATGCTTATTAAACTAGCCGCCGCGGAAATTTTAGTAATAACAAACATTGCTATCCAGATAAACGCCGTTCCAAAACACGCGATTGGATTTAAAGCCCCCAACATGCCGAAATAGGTAGCTACACCTTTCCCTCCTTTGAATTTTAACCAAATTGGGAAAATATGTCCCACAATGGGAGCCACGAGCAGCAGCAAATTCAAGCCGTCGCATTCCGTTTTCCAAAAATAATATGGGAAATATCCCTTCAGAAAATCCGCTAGAAACGTCAGCGCTCCTACCCACTTTCCTTGAGTTCTAAAAGCATTCGTAGCCCCAATATTTTTTGAACCGCTTTCGCGTAGCCGCCCATCTCCGAACATTCGAGAAAAAATCAATCCAAATGGAATTG
>JAITDT010000034.1 GCA_031282425.1 Holosporaceae bacterium
TGCGAGTCAAATTCCGGTACTCTATTACGTCGTCCAATATCCGACCCGTAGCGTAATACGGATTAAACCCTTGCCTCAACAATATCAACTGCTGATTCATGGCGTAGATGCGTTGCGCATATACAATTCGGAAGATTCTGACGAGGCTAAGTTCGACGCACTAGAGAAAATATTCGGTCCCGCACTAAAAGGCGAACTCAATGATCTTACTCCGGAAGAGAACGCCTACATTTATGGGATAGCTGGTCCATTAGCCCAAGTATCTTGGGTACGCGTACATTATCCTTGGGGAAAGAAGGACAAATAGACTTTGAAGAATTAGCAAACAGCCGAGATTATTGCTCAAATGTATTCGATTTTGGGAAATATTTAAGATAACAAATGTGCTCTTCGGGTAGTTCAGATAAAAACCTCGATGGCACATTGGACTGCCATTGATTGTAGATTTTGCGATTTAAAGCATAGCTGATAAATGCACGCTTTTTGGCGCGGGTTATTCCCACATAAGCGAGGCGCCTCTCTTCCTCGACGTTTTCTTCCTTTAAACTCAAACTGTGGGGAAAGACGCCCTCTTCCCATCCGACCAGAAATACTGCATTGAATTCAAGGCCCTTTGCGCTGTGAAGAGTCATAACACTAACCACTTCTTCTAGAGAATTCTTGGGAGAATCAACCACAAGGCTAATATGCTCAACAAAGGTGGCAAGATCTTCAAAATCTTCCAGCGCTACCAGCAATTCCTTTAGATTCTCAATTTTTCCGAATGATTCAAGTGTTTGCTCCTGATGCAGAATGGAAAAATATCCGGTTTCATCCAGAATAATTTTGGCTATATCCGCCGGTCGGAGGTCTTTCCGCGATCTTATTGACTCGATTAACTCAAAAAAATCATGAAGAGCGCTATTTAACGACGGCCGCAACGTTCCAGATTCGAGAATTTGCCTAGCAGCACAATAAAGAGAAGTATTTTTTTCATTGGCCAAAGCATAAAACTTCGCTATGGCTGCCGCTCCTACACCTCTTTTGGGAATATTAATTATTCGCTCAAACGCTAGACTGTCATTTGGTTGATAAATCAACCTAAGATAAGCGACAATGTCTTTAATCTCCTGACGATCATAAAACTTTAATCCGCCAATAACTCTATAGGGTAGGCCATATGCCACGAAACGTTCTTCAAATTCTCGGCTCTGGAAGCCAGCCCTCATCAAGACTGCCATTTCTTCGTATTTCATACCTTTTTGACGTAAAAGACCTATCGTCTCCGCGACAAATCTAGCTTCTTCAAAACCGTTGTAGGTACGTTGCACGATAACTTTTTCTCCTAAATCCATCTCCGTCCAGATGGCTTTTCCCAGGCGATTTTCGTTGTGTGCTATCAGGGAAGACGCTACTCCGAGAATATGTCCCTCGGAGCGATAATTTCTTTCTAGCCGTACTATTTTGGTATTTTGGAAATCCTTTTCGAAACGCAAAATATTTCCCACGTCGGCTCCCCGCCAGCTGTAGATCGCTTGATCGTCATCCCCAACGCAGCAAACGCCTTGCCCAGTTCGCGAAAGCATTCGCAACCACATATACTGCGTCGTATTCGTATCCTGATACTCGTCCACCAAAATGTATTTGAATTTATTACGATATTCCTGCAGCAGATCTGGATATTTTTCAAAGATTTCCACTACATAGAGTAACAAATCTCCAAAATCTACTGAGTTATAGCTGGCGATCCGCTCTTGATAGATTTTATAAATCCGCCATTCCAGCGTAGTCGCATTTCCGCGCGAATCCTTTGAGGTCATTCCTTTGTCTTTCCAGCGAGAAATTTTTGCGACGATGCCAGTGGCGATTTTCTTATCTATGTTGGATTCTTTGAGAATTTGCCGAACTACCTTTAATTGATCGTCAGCATCAATGATAGTAAAATTCTGGCTCATTCCGATAAGATTCGCATGATGTCGAAGAATTCGAGCGCAAATCGCATGAAATGTTCCTAGCCAAACGTTGTTCGCTCCAGTTGTGAGCCGCAGGAGACGTTCCTTCATCTCCCGAGCCGCTCGATTACTAAAGGTAACTGCTAAAATCTGAGATGGAAAGGCGTATCCATTTTCAATTATATAGGCAATTTTTGTGGTAAGAACGTTAGTTTTTCCGGTTCCTGCTCCCGATAGAACCAGCAGCGCCTTGTCCAACGTGGTAACCGCTTCATACTGCTCAGGATTCAGAGAACTCAACATATCATTGTTCTCAAGATTAACCTTCTTTATAGCATTCATTGACATAAATATCTCCTTGATTATGCTAACATATTTTTGCACAACAACGGAACTGCGCTAGAGGTTAAATCTTTGACGGTACAATTCTAGCACTGATGGCGGATTGAATGAATTCATCCAAATCTCCATCCAATACGGCCGAGATATTGCCCTTTTCGAATCCAGTGCGAAGATCTTTAACCATTTGATATGGTTGCATAACATAGGAACGTATTTGATATCCCCAACCGATTTCATTTTTATCAACAGCATTTTCCTGCTCTTCCTTTTTGCGCAATTCCAATTCATAAAGCCTGGATCTGAGCATTTCAAATGCAATAGCTTTATTGCGATGCTGAGAACGATCGGTCTGGCATTGAACGACAACGCCGGTGGGTATATGGGTAATGCGAATAGCGCTTTCTGTTTTATTGACATGCTGCCCGCCGGCTCCAGAAGAGCGGTAAGTATCTATGCGCAAGTCGCTATCATTTATTTCGATATTTATAGAATCATCCACAACCGGATAGACTCCCACAGATGCAAAGCTAGTATGCCTCCGAGCATTGGAGTCAAAAGGAGATATGCGCACCAGTCGATGTACGCCGGACTCGCCCTTCAACCATCCGTAGGCCTTGGCTCCGTTGAGTCGAAGCGTAGCGGATTTAATCCCAGCCTCTTCGCCGATACTCTCGTCAATTAACTCTGCCAAGTATTTATGATTTTCCGCCCAGCGTAGATACATACGCCGTAACATTTGCGCCCAATCTTGCGCTTCGGTGCCGCCGGCACCGGCGTGAATTTCCAGGTAGCAGCTATTTTGATCCGCTTCGCCAGAAAAAAAGCTCTCCAGACGATATATGTCCACAACGTCGGATAATTTCTTTAGGTCGTTCTCAACTTCCAGCATCGTATCTTCGTCATTTTCCTCTTCGGCCAACTTCAGCAGAGCTTTTAGATCCGAAAAATTAGACTCCAACTTTGAAAATCTGCCTATTTCCTCCTCCAATCGAGATCTATTTTGCATAACCTCTTTGGCCCGACATTGATCTACCCATAAATCGGTAGATTCGCTTAGTTTATACAGTTCTTCTACTTGCTTTTTTAAAGAGTCGAGGTCAAAGAAACCTCCGCACGAGATTTAACGACTTTTCCAAATTTAAAATAAACTTCTTTATATCTTCGCGCATTAGTATTCTCCCGTTGGTTTTCGATGATATAGGAACATTACTCCGATAGTTGCGGCAAATGTAATTGCTGAATTTATCAAGAACGTTACTTCAGCTCCATAATGCTTCCATAGCTCTCCTGTAATAGCGTTAGATATGCACATCCCTATACAGCAAGTGAGATTAAAGATTCCTATGGAAGTACCCTTAATATGCGACGGTGAATAATCGGACACCATGGCATAAAACGTACCCTGCGTAGCTCCAAAATGAATTCCATAAATTGCTACTCCAATCAGAACATGCCAAACCTCCGTCGCAAAAGCGAGAGCCACGCAAGAAACCAGCATCATGCAAAATCCAAAGGCAAGACACAGCTTTTTCTCGTGGCGATCTGACCAATTTCCCACAAGACGGGAAGTTGGAGAATTAAAAAGATACAAAAGCGCCAAAACCAATGGAGCATACTGCACCGGTAGACCTAAGTGCTGAGCTCGATACACCAAAAAGGATTCACTGTAGCGTGAACACATAAATACGAAACACACGAAGATGTAATAGCGAAACCCCTTCCCCAATCGTTTAAGATCGGCTTTTTTAATGGGGAATCCCTTGCGATCTCTCAGTCGAGCGATGTTATGCGGTTCTTTTATTCCAAAATGTATAAATAGAACAGCAATAATGATGGGAACGGCCGCAAACAAATACACCATTCTAATGACAAACTCCGAACCTCCAAAATACTGAAGAATAAAAAATCCCCCTATGGATCCGACCAGAGAGCCTAGGTAGGCGCAACTCAGTCGAACGCCATAGCAGGCTCCTTTCAATTCTCGTGGGGCGTAATCTGCGATTAGCGCATCTCGCGGAGTATCACGCAACCCGTTGGTGATTCGTTCAAGAACCTGAGCTGTGACGTACAATCCCAATCCTTTGCAAAAAGCAAACATGGGTTTTGCAAACGCTGCGCAAAGGTACCCGATTAACATTAGAATTTTTCTCTTCCCCAACCAGTCGCTGAACACGCCGGAGAACATTTTTACCAAATACGATAAAGCCTCCGACAATCCTCTTATGTATCCTAATGTCGCGGGAGACGATCCCAATATATTTATGATAAATTCTGCGGAAAATGCCGTAATGATCACCGACGCGGAATTTGAGAAAAAACTTACTATGCCAACGATCCAAATCGGTTTCGGCAAACCAAATATGTATCCTTTTCTATCCTCCAGAATCGACAACTGCCTGTCGCTTTTGATACTCATTAATGGATCCGCCAATTGTGATGTACTTTTAACATAGAAGTCGCTTCTTTGGTAGAAGCTTTCTTAGCAGCATTATTGGGCAATCTTCATTAGTATAATTAAAGGCTCTATCCTAGCATCTTTTTTTTTAAGCAAATTGGTCAAAATCCTAAAGAGATCCGCGTTTCTGTTATTCTGAATTCAGATTCTTTCAAGTGTAATAAAAACTCTCGTTTTTCAGGCCGTTGAATTTCGCCAATTTTCTCTTGGCGAAGCTCCAAAAGGCTTCTATTCCGTTGACATGACTCTTCCCCCAAGCAAATTCGTTGTTGCAATGAAATACACGGATCATAGCCGTTCACTATTAATCCGTCGTAAGCCTTCCATCCGTCAGTGTGAATCGTTGAACCTTCACTTCTCCTGAATCGGCATAAGTTCTTCTTTCGAGCAGTTATGCACAACGCTAACAAAGACTTTACCATCCCTCTTAAGCAATCCGAACACAGGAGTCTTTCCGGCAGCCCCTCGACACCTCTCTTGCCACGAACTCTTTTAGCTCCGAAATAACTCTCGTCCAATTCAAAAACACTAGAATTGCGTGAATTTTCTTTGAAACTTTGTCGAAGTATCAGACTGAGAAAATGATTGTAATACAAGTTAATCGTATTGCGATTTATTTTCAGTAAGTTACTTGACGATGAGGCTGTAATAGCCTTGCGAAAATATAAAATAGTACAACATATTTTATATCTGCTTAACCTGCTGAATTTTAATATGTTCCATCCTAACTAGCTACAATCTGCTAGTCTAGAGCCTTCCCACGATGGTTCTGAGAAGCCATTAAAGCGGCAACTCGGCTCCACGTCTAAATTCTACCCCCATATCGTAAAACACTAATCTATGTTTTAAACCTTCGCCATTAAGTTCTGATTTCAATCTAATGTTCACAATTCCATCGCTGTCTATTAAATATTTAGGAATATAAATCGACATCATTTTCCGGCCTTCTGATTGCTCAACGACGAAATTAGTCAATTTTTTTCATTTACAAGCACTTGGACAACCGCATTTGTACTGTCTATAAGCTCTATTGTGAATTTTACAACCAAATCTTCTTTGTTATCGCTAACTTTGAATTTAATTGTCGGAGAATTTGATTCCAAAATGAGTCCACCTCCCTTCATTTCTCCAAAACAACAAAAAACCAAATCCATATTCATTTTGCCTGCGAAAACTGGAAAATCCGAGCCTACTGGATAAGGCCAGAATCTACAAAAGAACGGAAGTTTCAAAGGCTGTATGTGCTTAACACAAAGTATGTTTACTCCACATATTCTAGCAATGATTGAGAAATCATTTTTTTCCAACCAGCGTATGTTCTCATCGCTCTTTGGGCATTTGTAATTTTCTAACGGATATAACAACATACAGGTATTTTTAATGGATGATATATCTTCATTTCCATCTTTTATTGAATTTGCCCCACCATCAATATAATGATTCACGAACGAAGCGCAGTAGTAATCAAAACGGTTCTTAATGTCAGTCCAATCTTTCGAATCTTGCAGGGAATAATCACGCCAAAATATTACCGTTCTGTTCTTAATAATTTCATCGCAAACAATCTTTATCAAAGTCATATCATTCTTTCGCCGATGCATGTATGAACGGAATACTAATTTCGTAATGTTAAAATCGCTCGCCATTAAAAGTGAAAATATGCTCAGAGTCAGTATCGTTAGAAATTTTCTTTTTTTAACATATACTACAGACCAATAAAAAAACGCCGGCACCGCCAGCACAAAACATGGTGTGAAATAATAAGAATAAGACCTAACGAGGCAAAAAACAATGGCTCCGGCATATGCAACTGAAGCAAATATAATACCATCCGCAAACAAATGTTCCCTATCTTTTTTGAAAACCAGAAAGTATGCGCGAATTATAGAGAGAAACAGTATCGGATACAGCATATACACGCTGTGAGACAATTTTTCTATGACTCTAATCATTTCGGCAAACACTCCGTCTGAGGGGAAGACTCCATAGAAAACGGTAGCATTTCTCCATGAGACAAAATAGTAGGCAATCAGGTATAGCAGAGCATTTACTAACAGTCCGTTGTTAAAGATTTTGTCTTTCTTTGTTAAGCGACCGAAAATCAAATTTGTCAATGAGATAACCGTAAACACACCAAAAATAGGTTCCTTACAGTACGTCGCATAACAGGCAACTAAAAAAGCGGCAATATAGTAACTGTTTTTTTGAGTTTTCTTTCCCCGAAATGAGAACAACATAAATGCTGATAGCAATAAAATTAACGTGAACTCACTAGATGTTAGTTCTAAACTCGCCCAAAGAAACCCATTAGACAAAAACAAAACTATCAGAAAAAAACAAGAAAGATAGTAAGAGTACTTTTTCTTTTCAGCTATATCCTCGAACAATTTAAGCAAAAAACCAGCCGAGATTGAGAAAATTACAGCATGATGTATATAATGCGCGAGCACCGTATTTCCATGTGGGATAATCGTCAATATATTGAAATCCCACAACGCAAGTGGGAAAAATCGTCCGTATTCTGTAAACGCGTATGTTCCGTACTTTCCAATAGCGCTTTTGCTTAAAAATAAAAAATCATCTCCTATTATCCAATTTGCATGATGCAAAATACAGAATACCATCAATATAATTGCGCTTCCTATAATACTATACGACAAAAGCTTTTCGAGCTTCATATTTCTACACTCCAATAGCACGATAACTAGACGAGTATGTTACAAAAATTATAGAATAATGCCAAGCTCCATTACGTTGTGGAACTGCTATCCTTTCCTCTTAATTGGGAACCTGATCCTATATCGCCTCTGACCACAACGCCAGACTAATACCTATACGACACCGAAACGAATACTGCGTTGCTATGTTTTTTCCCATCTTTCATATTCCCAGCATGTCTCTCTCCAAGCAAGCTTTTGCAAGAATAAGAGCTTCCGCCAAAATTTACCGATAGGTTACCAAACAAGAGATAAGAAAGGCACGCTTCAACATTAAAACCTCTGCCGAAAGTCGTAATTACCTTGTATATCATTTTCACTTAGAATTCACCGCAGCCATAATGGCAAGTTCTAGTGTTTCATATAAATGGGCAGTATATCTGACTTTATTTTTCATCCAATCCCAAAAATGTTCTATTGGATTTAAATCTGGGGAATATGGAGGCAGAAAAATCAAGCTACAGCCTGCA
>JAITDT010000049.1 GCA_031282425.1 Holosporaceae bacterium
TAGCGGAATACAACTACACGCCGGAAGAATTGCTGGATTACGAGCGTTATGCCATGAAACAAGACGAAATCGCAACTTCTATCTCCGATGCAAAAAAAGAGGGAGAGGAAAGAGGTAAAATGGAGAAAGCCCGAGAGATAGCCGTTAATCTTCTACGAAACAATGTTGATGTGAACATAATAGCCGCCTCTTCTGGTCTTTCGGTCGAAGAGATAGAGTCTTTGAAAAATTAGACTTCGTTTCGCATCTGCAAATGTCCAGATAATCCTACTTCATCGTCTGTCAATCGAAACGGAATAGCGTCTCCCAGATTGCTAACGGCGCACCTTACAAACTTTTATGGCGAATGTTTACCGCCGGCGTTTATTGCCCGGTAGAGCTCTGAAATCGTAGTCATGATGGAGGCGCCGCCTATGTTGATTTCCAGAAGTTCGGTAAAATTTTTCTTGCCGATTGCGCTGGCTATCTTTATTAGAGAAGATGCTGGGCTTTGGGGCTGTGCCTTTTCCAAAAAGAGAGCGACGTCGTCCAGGGTTGCGTAGGCTCGCGCGATGGCAACGTCAGCCGACGGCTGTGTTTCTTGCGACGGATTTTTATCAATTATCTCAATAGCGTCTTGTTTGGGTGAAATTACCTTGCGTTCCTCTCGCATTTGGGAGGTTTTATCCTGTAAATTCTTGAGTGTTATGCGTTTCATCTCCTCCAAACAATCAAAAACGTTTTTAAAACTGGGGGCCTCATCTCCACATTTTTGAGTAATAAAATCGTAAAGAATTTGTAAATTCTCTATACAAGATTCTAGATCCACCTGCAGCGTTTGAAAAAACTCAACATCCGTCGAAAGAACGCTTTTACGAAGTTGTTTAAATGATAGTCCCTTAGAATTTTTCGTCTGCAAATTATGTTGAGCAGCCATCCAATCGGAAAGGCTATGACTCGCGGACAATCCGTCCGTGGATTCTGTTAAAGGAATCAATACTAGTTTTTCTTGTATTTTATCCGCAAAAAAATAAAAAGGCGATAACCGAGAGAGAAAACTATGGTTTTCCCAATAGATCTGTGGATGGATATCATCCCAAAAGTTTTCGCATAGAGCTGACAGTAGCTTAATTCCCTGCTGAAATCCCTTAATCTTATTGGTTGCAATCCACGATTCTAAAAGCCACATGGCAATTTGCAAATCTTTCGTTTTTTCCTGGAGTAGATCTGAGCAAATGCGATGAATTTCCGGCCAATTGGCTTTTTTGGGTTCCATTTGCCACACGCCCTGCGACAATCGCACATCGTCTTCGCGCCGAAGTTCTTTTATTTGATCGTAAATGTAATCATATTTCAAATACTCTCCACATCTATTGGTGTGGGAAATGGGGAGGAGAAATTTGCTTAAATCAGTTGGGAACATGTGTTTCCTTTATATTTTTATCGGAAATATCGATATCCTGATTATTGGCCATGGTCGCGTCGAAAATATTTTCTGGAATGTTTTCATGAAGACTCGGACAGGATTCTGGA
This sequence comes from Holosporaceae bacterium, assembly GCA_031282425.1. GTDB lineage: Bacteria > Pseudomonadota > Alphaproteobacteria > UBA3830 > UBA3830 > JAIRMQ01. Next base: position 1,513 of record JAITDT010000049.1, read on the forward strand.
AATACTGGCCATGCCATCGGAGAAGTTTTATCGCCATCTTTGGCCATAGGAGTGATCTTGACAATCATCTTCGCTGATAAAATGGCATTTTTTTTCGAAGCGTCCACAATCGGTACATTTAGTTGCAGTAAAACGCCGCCGGGAGATTCCGTATCACTATTGATTTTATTTTCTTCAATCATGCGGAATAGAGCCCATTTACTGGAGTAGGAAAATGTCGCCTCCGCCCCTTTAATCAACAAATTTCCGCTCGCTCCTTTCTCATACGGTTTTTCGTCGGACGAAGCTACCCATTTGAAAACCATATCGACCTTATTGCCATTGAAAAATATAAAGTTTGCATTGTCGGCAACTTGATGATTGTCCACAACAAATTCCCGATCCATAACCGAAGACGTTAGCGCTTCTAAATCCGGAGATGGGCGTGTTTGAATGCTAAAGGAAACCAAAGCGCTATTTGCATCAGGTGTTTTTGAGTGAGAAATCCAGGTCTTTAGAAATGGAATTAATTTAGCGTTCATGGAATCTAAAAATTCTAAGGCATGGTCGTTTATTTTCTTATTATCTTTATTGCGCTTCAGAACATCCACGGAGATTTTCATATTTTGTTCATACAAGTTAACATAATTTTCTATATCTTTTAGGGAAGCATCCTGGTCAGATTTCCCAAATGGAAATTTTTTGGCAAGGTTAGCGTTGAAAAATTTACTTATTTTTTCATAGGAATTTGCCGCTTGTTCGTATTTAATCGCGTCTGCTCGCGATAGCAATGACGTTGCCACGTCGGATCGCTTCGATAGAAAGTAATCTCCTTTGGTTTGGGAAACTGTTTTTATTTCTCCTTGCTCGTCGAAGGAGCTAATGGAAATTTTCGATAAACTTTCGGATATAAAGCTTTCGAGTGCTGCAATGGAGTTACCTGGCTTTTTGCTCTCATAAGCATCGACGTTGGAAATTATTTCTTTCCATTTATTTAACATTGGACGATTTTTTACCTTTTCGATAAAGCAAGGCATAGTCAGAATATCCACAACGGGAGAAGCGAGATCCTTTGCAAGAAAGCGAATTCTATTAAACTGCGCCGTAAGATACTGCTTTAGTTCCTCCGCGCTGTCGATATTCAAATATTGCGGAGTTTTATCTCCGTTCCAGTTATCAAATACCGCATGTTCAGCTGAATAGGGCTTTTCTTGATTAAACAAAGCATCGACCCTCTCCAACAGCGCTTCATAGTGGGATACTACCATGGATGAAAAGCCCAAATCCTTAGAATTGTCTTCTTCCTGTATGTCATCCAAGATTTTGGCAATTTTTGGAAGGGCAAAAGATGCATTTCGGATATTTGCGGCCTGACGTTTATGGGCACTTTCCATTAAATCACGAGAATGCCCCAAGGGTATATCGTCGAAAATTTGAGCGCTTCCAAGTATAGAATCGATTATCGGATAAAAACACTTTCGGACAATTATTTTGTACATATCAAAAAATTGAGCGCGCATGTTCGGTGGCATATTTTCCGAGAATTCATAATATTTATCTATAAGAGTAGTTAGCTCTTTTAGCCGCTTGAGATCCCAAATTAGCATCTTATCTTCTAAAATTGTCGTGATTAGCTTCCCATTGAAAGATGCTTGAATAAATGGCTGGTCTAGGATAGATTGGATTTCTTTTTGAAAATTATCAAATCCGACGGATATAGTCTTAATATCTGAAGATAGTAATTTTCCAGTTAACTCCGTTTCGTACTCCAGCAGTCTAGACTTAAATTTGTGAAATTCCACTTCCCCAGTTTTTATTAATTCTCTTATGCAATTATCCCCCACAACGCTGGAAGCTCCGAGCGTTGTCATTAGTTTAGAGTACTCAGGACAGGGAGAAAAATGATTACCAGATATCCATAAAAAATTTTTGTTTTTTAGAATATCTACAACCAGCAATGTCTTGCTGTACGCCTTTGCCAAGTCTTTTGCAGAATAATCCAAAGCGGGATTTCTAGATACTTCAAGAATTCGGCTTATATCATGAACTACGCTCTGCAGTATTTTTTCTACTGTAACATCCAGCACGTCATTTAAAAACGCTGCAAATATGACTCTTAAATTGGACTCTATTTTTTCTCTAAAAATGGCGATATCAAATTTGGGTGGAATTAGCTTTTTATTGGGAACTCGGTTTTTCACTTCGTCGGCGATATTAAAATTTTCCTTGAAAAGTGTAGCGGTTAAATCTGCTACGCTTTTTCTATCCTCCAGCCGGCGTATAGCGTTATATTCGCCGCTGACTCTTTCCATATCGCAGCTTTGTTTAACAAATTCCCGTAGTCTTTGAAAACTTGCGAATGTGTCGATATTAAAAAGATCCCTCTTTTTTCCTAAAGTTTCCCAACTATCAGGAATGTTGCGCAACATATTTTTCACATTCATATTGATATCAATATACATCGCTCGAATTATTACCGAGTCGAAAACTAAACCGATAGTTTCGAGCATTTCTTTACGCAAATTCGAAAACCACGATTGTGGAACAAATATGGACAGAAGATCAAATCTATTAAGCGTTGGCATGTTTTTCAGTAGAATGATGGCTTGTTTATTGATCAGAGCCTGATCTTCTTCTCCTTTGAGATTCTCCTCCAGATACTGTATTTTTTTCATTATTGTTTTTATGGACGTCATGGACAAATAATATTCGTGTACTTTTTCTTTAATGTGATTATTTCCCCAAAACCATCCAAGAGCGGCAATCGTAGATCCTGCCGCCATTATGATTTTATTGCGCTGCTCCGTTTGATTCATATCAATTGCATTTATGCGAATTGGATAGGCGATGTTGTATTCTTTGAAAATTTTTTCTTTAAATAAATCTTGAACGAAGTATAGATTATCACTGTAGGAATTATTGAAGGTCAGATTTGTATTTGGACTCAATGCCGACGGTCTTATAAGCTCGGCGGAAACGGAATCTATCTGTTTTTGCCTACCGACAAAATATACGCCGCGCAACAGTAATCCATCCTCCGGATTATGCGACTGAAACATAGAATGCAAATACCGCGTCAATGAGGATTTTATGCTATTTATGTTGTATTCAAATAAAATAGCTTGCTCTAGGTTGTCGGACATCTTTTTTTCTTTGGAGAAATTAATAGTCGCTTTTCTTATGCCTTCAGCAACCGTTTGGAAAATTTCACTGATCCAGCTGGTTGAAAAGGCGCTACCGATGGAATGAGGGCATGACCATCCGAAGATTTGCTGTTTCGCATTGTCGTTCAAAAGATGGGAAAATTCTGAAAATCCAGCAATCATATCCATTTTCGTGATAATTAAGTATATTGGTAGCCGAAAATTTACGTCGCGCTGAAATTGAAAAATTTTTTCAAATGTTTCTCGAGAATGTTTCTCAATATCAAACGCATCCGAGAGCAACATATCTGCAGGCAAAGTTAAAATAACGCCGTCTAGCGGACGACGTGGTCGAATAAAAATAAACAATTCGCTGATAAATGACCAAAATTTGTTGATATCCTCAGATGAATCCATACGCGGCAATTCAAAAATGGCGCCGTTTTGAAATAATTTCCACATAGAATTTAGCGCCGATACATCTGCGGCAAGATGTTCAAAATTCAGACTGTCCACCAACGTAGATTTTCCACTGCCATCCGGTCCCGTCAATAGAAAACAGGGAAGCTTATACCTCCAACGAATATCGTAGGTACTATTTTTCATAATTTCCAAAACTTTGAAAAAGATTTTTGTTACCGGCCCTGCATTTAATATTCCCCGGAGAGTTAAAAACTCACCTATTCGGCCGGAAATTATTGGTAAATCTTCGTGACGAATTTTTGCGGGAACGACTTCAGTTTTACTAGATTTTTTATCGTCTCTTTTTATTACTGGTTTCGGTTTGGCGTTTATGTACGCTACGCATATCACAAAAAAAACAAGAATCAGCACAAATGCCGCTATGATTAATCCAAAAGAAATCACAGGCATTAGCTCTTTGGGTATAAGAGATACTTTATTGGAGAGTACTTCCTTGATATCCATTTCATTCTCGCAGAGCAATTTTAGATATGTCTGCCAACAGTAGTTGCATATCTTTTGTTTCAAACAACCAAACGACGGAACTAATTACCGTAAACATGAAAACAAAAAATGCGCACAAATAATTTATGATAGAAGCGTCAGGTAAAAGTTTTCGATGAATTGTCGGAATTGTGTATGTATATTCCTTTTGAAACAAACGGTTACCTATAAAAAATATCGATTTATCATTTCGCCGAATGAAATCGAAGAGTTTTTCTCTATATAGATCGATTTCCAATTGCTCATCTTCGCATCCCCGGTATTTTCCTTTAAACCCAAGAGCCAAGGCTTTCAGATAAACTTCTGCTTTTCTTACGGACAACAGCTCTTTTTTCATCATTAGATCATCTATTTGATTGAAGATCTTTTCACCGGCGATTTGAGTTCCAAAATATTGTTGTTCCAGTATATTCTCTTCCCAATATCCCTTACCTGGCCATTCAATATTGAGAAATACTTCATCAGCGATGGCAGCCATAACGTATACGGTCTCCCGAACATCAACTTCGGCCAATAAACTCCGTTCCTCTTGTAGAGAAGCCTTCAGGATTGAGCTCATGGATTTATGTAACACCTTATAATCTACAGTTGCTTGGTTGTTTTCGATATCTTTTTTAGCGTCAAAGATTTTTATGCAAAAATTCCCAAATATCTCTTCAAGATTAATATCACCGGCATTCGGCATATAGCACTACCTCCCCGGGTATTACGCTAACAGATGGATTAGACAGACAAAGCTTTTCCAGCGATTTGATATATGCGGTTTTGGTTTTTACCGAAATTATGGTCGTGCCATTTGGTTGCGTTATGTAAGCTCCTCTTTCCATAATTTTACGTTCAGCTCCTAAAACACGTTTATCACGAATTACTGAAAACATTGATTCACTAGCAATTAACGCTCCTCCTATCCAGGCTAAAACTTCATCATCGGATGTGGAAAATGCTTTTTGTACGCCTATGGCTATTTCATCCTTCTCCAGCCACTCTTTTTTCATCTGCAGCTTAAATACCGATCCTTCCTTGGTAAAATGTACGATTTCATACTGCTGCTTTAGATGATTTAAGATGTTTCTAGCATACTGCAATAGAGAATCGAACGTACTAAATAAATCATTGTGATTATAAATCGGCAATCTTGGAATTAATTGAGTTGGATTGATGGAAACGATTTTTGAAACAGCTTCCAGGAGACATTTGTATATTTCAAACGGTCGAATCCCATTTATACGAATAATTGCCTCAAACGGCAGGGCCGCTTGAATTAGCAAGCGTAGACAAGACATTGTTTCATCAGTTGTCGATTTAGAGTAATTATCTTTTCTATCCGAAAAATAGGATACTTTATTGCGAATGATCTGTGCTACTTCACGACAGATTTCAAAAATCTTGGAGTGCTCGTCAAGTACTATAAACGGCGGCAAAAAATTGGTACTTACAACGCCTCCATCCATCGATTTTTCCGCCTCAAATATCGGAAAACTTACGTAGCGAGCATCAACTTCCTTCTCCAATAAAAGTTTTAATCTAGGTTTCAACATAGGGATATTAATTGCATTTTCTCCGGTATTTTCATCGCTGATATTGGAAATCTCCGATGAGTAATACCGCGCCATATCGCCCTGAACTAAATTTTCTCCGTCTCGTCGAGCGGGAATAGCAAGATATATCTTTACAGCTGCACTATTCCCCATAAAGTAATCCACAAGATTTTTTTCCAGCGGTTGATCGTGAACGGCGTCAAAATCAAAGTAAAATCCATCTTGAAAAATTCCGCGAACGTTCAATATTCTTATCACACCGGAAGCAAGCGCAGACGTATCTATTTTTAAATCGTATACGCCGAAGCCAAATGATGTGCTTGCTGCGCTGAAAACACTAAGCAAATGTTGAATATTACTATTCAACTGTTGGAAATGGTGAGAAGATAGCAACATTCCCTCATGCCATTGTATAAAAAATTTCATCTCATTCACCGCATAAACGCTTTTAAAATAAATTGATAATGGTTAATGAATTATTTACATTTTCATGGAATATTAATTTTTACAGAAGATATGAATTCTATCAACGTAGTGAATTTTGGATGCCGGCTAAACGCCTGTGAATCTGATTTAATCAAGGGTTTTGTTTATGAGCTCGGCATTGTTGATTTTACTGTCATAAACACCTGTGCCGTTACGACGGAGGCGGAAAGAAAGTTACGCCAAACAATTCGCAAATTGTACGGCAAAAACCCTGATATAAAGATTATTCTTACCGGCTGCGCATCGGAATTAAATCCAGACTATTATATAAAAATGGACGGAGTTGTTGGAATTATTTCCAATAAAACAAAGCTGTCCAAATCTGAATATTTAAAATATGCCATCCAAAGGAAAATATCTTCCGTTCCTCTTCGTCCGAAGGTACGGGGATTTTTGCAAATTCAGAATGGGTGCGACCAAAAGTGTACCTATTGTATAGTTCGTCTCACTCGCGGCAACAACGTCAGTTTTCATGAAGATGAAATCCTACAGCAGGCTAAATTACTACTGACCAAAGGGTATAAGGAGATAATCCTGACGGGTGTTAATATAACCTCTTATGGACGAGATCTCGACGCGCATAAAAAATTGCCATTTATAGTGAGATATCTTTTGAAAAATTTACCGGAATTAACAAGATTAGGACTATCGTCGTTAGATCCAGCGGATATCGACGATGATTTGCTGAAAATTATCGTATCGGAAGAAAAATTACTGCCACATATTCATGAGAGCGTTCAATCTGGAGATGATTTGATCCTAAAGCGCATGATGCGTCGACATACCAGAACTCAAGTCATTGAACTCAATGAAAAAATTTTATGCGCTCGGCCGGATGTAATTTTTGGGGCAGATATAATTGTAGGATTTCCAACGGAAACGGAAGAAATGTTCTCAAACACTAAAACTCTTCTCCGTGAAGCAAAACTATCTCTTCTGCATATATTCCCGTTCTCTCCAAGACCGAAAACTGCAGCCTCCCTAATGCCAAGAGTCGAAAAGAAAATTATAGCAAAGCGCATTTCCGAATTAAAACAGCTGGCTGACGATATTTTGACGCAAAAACTGACGGAGCAAATCGGCGCAAATGTAATTATACTTGCCGAAGATCATTTCAATGCGAAAACCAATTCATTTTTACCGGCTAAGTCTCTGGATACACTCGTAACTGGTCGAGAATATCTGTTCCATTGCGAATCCATCGAGAAAAACGTTATAATTGGCTATCCCGTCAAGGAAATTTAGCCCGTGGAATTCTTTAATAAAATCAAGGATGCGTTTAAAAAAACTTCCGAGAAAATTTCTCTTTCTATTGTCGGGAAAAAAATAGATGAAAACTTCGCTCAGGAAATTGAAGACGCTCTCATTATGGCGGACGTTGGCGTAAAGACGGTGTCGGCGTTGGCGAAAAAACTTACAAACAGAAAATTTTCCAAAGAAACAACGGATCAGGAAGTAAAACAATTTCTGGCCGATGAAATTTGTGAACTACTGAAACCGTACGAGAGTAATTTTTTTAGAGATAATCTTTCGCATAATCCGGAAATTATATTGATAATCGGAGTCAACGGCGGTGGAAAGACCACCACTATCGCCAAAATAGCGAGTTTTTTTAAAACTTCCGGACATAGTCCGCTGTTAGTAGCTGCGGATACTTTTCGAGCCGCCGCTGTGGAGCAACTAAAATATTGGGCGGAAAAAATCTCCGTGAATATTTTGGAAGGAAAGGAAAAGGTAGATGCCGCCAGCCTGGCATACGATTCCGTAAAGCTAGCAAGTGTTCTCAATTGCGATGTTGTATTAATAGATACGGCCGGCCGCATGCAAAATCGCAGCGATCTACTGGATGAATTGGAAAAAATGAAACGAGTCGTTAAAAAACTTGACGAATCTGCGCCGCACAAAATTATATTAGTGTTGGACGGTCTGATAGGTCAGGCCTCCCATAATCAGGTAGACGTATTCTTAAATAAAATCGGAATTGATGGAATAATTGTCACAAAGCTTGACGGCACAGCTAAAGGTGGAGCGATTATTTCTTTAACCGAAAAGTATCGCATTCCCATTTTTGCCATTGGTATTGGAGAAAGTCTCGACGATCTAAAACCTTTCAGCGCATCAGAATATGCTCGCGCTCTTCTAGGACTGTAGACGCTAAACTTTACGCGCGCGATAATATCTGCGATGGTTGCTTATGCCAGCCAGAGTCACTTCTCCAACATTTTGGTAACGCTTGAAATCATGGAAATTATCAGCGCCAAGTAATTCATATTCCGAAAATGAAATTTCTATTCTATTTGAAAGCATCGTTTGATTGGTGTCTGTGTGCAACATTTGCAGATATCCCTCTGATACAATTCCACTAAAGAATTCTGCAACGCTTCCGGAGCCATAGCTAAAAAATCCAATCCGCTTACCGACCAAATTATCTTTCAGATGATCCAAAATAGATATAAAGCATATAAAAAGCGAGGCTGAACAACTGTTTCCTATGATAGAGTTATAAACCAACGTTTCTTCTATAGAGCGGCATTTTAGCGATTGATCATTTGCCTTTCTCGCTATCTTCCCAAACGGAGCATGAAAGCAGGCGTGATCCACGTCGATAGTTTTTAGGTTTGAATTTTTTAAATATCTCCCTATGCAGACGTCTACAGATTTTAAATAACTGTAGGCAGATAATTTCCCATCAAATAGAGCTTCGTTTAAATGTGCCGGTCGCCAAAAATCCATTATATCTACCGTGTGAATTCCACAGTAAGGTTCGATTTCCAAGATTCTAGGGTTTTGAGAAACAATAAATGCAACAGCCGCTCCTCCCTGCGTCGGTTCTCCAGATGAGCCGATAGAATATCTCACAATGTCTGATCCAACGATCAATACTTTCGAGCGCGAATTTTCCATCACGTACGATTTTGCCAATTGCAAGGCTGCAGCAGCCGAGTAGCACGCTTGTTTTAGATCGAAAACGCGACAATCTTCCTTAAGTCCCAGAAAATTATGAATATATATGCCGGCAGATTTTGATAGATCGAACGATGATTCCGTAGCAAATATTAAAACATCAATATCGTCTTTATTTTCTATAGAAGCTATGGCTTTTTGGGCGGCGTCTATTCCTATAGTGACGATGTCTTCATTAGGTGGGAAAATTGCCATTCGAGTCTGGCCAATTCCCAAATAATACTTAGCGTAATTCACGTTGCGATGCTCCGCCAATGTTTTTAAATCTAAAAAATATTTTGATGTTGAGAAGGCAATCGCATCAATTCCCGGAAACCGCATCTTCATTTTCTTTCTAATTTCATATGAGCGCGCATCAATTCTCCCGGAAGACAGAGCGCTGCCAGAAGTGAAAGTTCTGAGCATAAAACAGCGGAAGCGATTAACGCTGCCAGTCTTTTAGACGAAGAAGGATCTGTTGGATAACACTTCATTAGTTCCAGATTTTTTACGGCAAACGGTAGAGTTTTTCCATTACCGATAACGCCAACAATAATATTCGATAAATTTACGGAAAAATATAAATCATTGTTGGACATATCCGCAAACGTAATTCCCTGAGACGCTTCAACTACATTGGCGACATCCTGTCCGGTCGCCAAATAAACGGCAAGAACTATATTGCTATAATGAGAGTTTGCCGTTCGAATTCCCCCGGACAAAATGCTTCCGACCAAATTTTTCTTGTTGTTTAAATCTACGATTTTTTCCGGGGTTATTTTGAGAATTTTTTTGCAACTTTCGCGAGAAACGACAATTTCAGCAGAAACCCGTTTTCCTCGACCTAAAATACCATTAACTGCAGATACTTTTTTATCGACGCAATAATTTCCAGAGACGGATACGTATTTTATATTTTTACAATTGGAAACAATGAATTCTACAACAGCGTCCGCCGCTTTGGTGACCATATTATGTCCGGAGGCATTTCCAGTTTCAATGCCCAAACGTATATAGAGCAATCGTCCAACATTTTCCACGAAAATATTATTTAATTTTGCAAAGTTGCTGGTCTTTTCCACCACCGCTCGAATAGACTGCTGATTGTCATCGATCCATGATTTACATAGAAGCGCACTCCAAAGATCCGACGCTTCTACGATCACAGACCTTGTCATAACATCGGCGATAACACTGACCTGTATGCCTGAAGTCTCTTGCGATGCCAAAGCTCCCCGTTTTGTTGAATGCCATAGCGGAGTCTCAAAAGTGGCGAGCGGAACGGAGCACAATTCTACCACATTATTGTAATTGACCTTCAACGGACCAACTATTTTAGTTGGAATGATAGTTTCCAATTCACTTTTTTCGAATTCCATAATATTCACGGGTTTAAATCTAGCGGATTATAACTTGTTTATGCCGTTAAATCCAACAAATGACACAATACCTCTTCACAAAAAGGTCATAACCAACTACAGAAACGCTCTTGTTTTTAAAAATCTCTACTGGTTAATCGATTTTCATCAAATACCATTGGAGCGGGATGTGCGCCTGTTTTGTCCGATGCTCTTGGTTTTGTGATCTGGAGAGCTCTATCATTGTCAATTTTTTCAGTATTGGAAATGCTGTCGTTTGTAAATTCTTCTTTTGGAACATTATCCACATGATCGCCGACCACAGTTTTGCTTTTCATTTTTGTTGGCGTATCAGCCGTCCTTTTTGAAGAGGAAACGTCTTTCCTCTTCTTAGGAGATGTACTTGCTTTCTTGGGGTTTTTCTTTTCGGAAGATGTGCGGCTTTTAGCAGCGGAATGCGTACCTTCCTTTTCCGTTGCTTCGCCGTGCTCCTTAATCTGCGAAACATCAGCGCCATCGCCCGGAGATTTAGCTTCAGAGATACTATCGCCAGGATGATCGTCAATTATCGCAAAGTCATCTTTTGTCTCAATAGATTTTGCATTAGAGCGCTCATCATCAATGGAATCTTTTTTTTCACCAGATTTTTTAGGCGATGATTTTTCTTCTGACGGATGCTCATCACTTTCGGTTGCCTTCTCTTCACTTTTGTGGTGCTCTTCTGGAGCGTCTGAATCTATGTGAGAAGGTGAAGAATCTTTAGCAACTACATTTTTTTCTTCCAAATCATCCTGTTGCTGATTGTCGTTTTCATCGTCTTTGCCTAAATTATCTTCCTGTTGGCCATTGTTTTCATTGCCTCCGTCTGAATCATCTTCCTGCTGATTATCATTTCCGTCATTGTCACCGGAATCATCCTCCTGCTGATCATCATTTCTACCATTATCACCGGAATCATCTTCCTGCTGATCATCATTTCTACCATTATCACCGGAATCATCTTCCTGCTGATTATCATTTCCGTCATTGTCACCGGAATCATCCTCCTGCTGATCATCATTTCCGCCATTGTCACCGGAATTATCTTCCTGCTGATTATCATTTCCGTCATCGTTACCGGAATCATCTTCCTGCTGATTATCATTTCCGCCATTATCACCGGAATCATCCTCCTGCTGATCATCATTTCTACCATTATCACCGGAATCATCCTCCTGCTGATCATCATTTCTACCATTATCACCGGAATCATCTTCCTGCTGATTATCATTTCCGCCATTATCACCGGAATCATCTTCCCGTTGGCCATCGTTTTCATTGTCTTCATCTAAGTCATTCCTCCGCTGATTATCGTTTTCGCTGTAATTATCCTCGCGCTGATCATCACCTTCACCGCTACCGTTGCTGGAATAACCTTCCTGTTGATCGGCACTTTCATCGCTTCCATCCCCATTGTAATTTCCCAATTGTTCTCGCTGATCATCATGAATATCTTCTGCTTCATCAGACAAGCGTAACGGCGACTCTTCCTCTAGATTAAATCGACCGCCGGTATCTTCCGTGTCAATGGAAATATAATCCGACTGATCCTCCTCAACGTTATAATAGGAATCAAATGCGGCGGTTTCATTTCCCTCTTCGAAACTTTCATCGCCGCCATTTCCCCAATCATCAAACGAATCCATATCAGCGTCGTTTTCATTTTCGAAATAATTACCAGGCGCCGTACCGTCATAATTTTCGCTCTGGACAGAATACATTGCGGAAGCCGGTTTAAACCGTTTTCGTCCCACTCTTTTCGCCGCAGTCTCTGCGAGAAGGTAATCATCTCCGAAGTAATAATAGTAATACAACATATCGTCAATTCTATTGGTAGTTTGTTCAATCTCTTCAATTTCTCTTTTCCCTATTGCCGAAGTATAGGGATGCAAACAGTAGCCGCCGCTAATAACGTTTGCGAAAAATGTTGTCAAAATTAATATTCTTTTAAAATACAATATAATATCCTACTACATTATTTGTATATTTTAACTGAATCGTCATTAAAGAAGCGTAAGTTTGTGACAAAATTTCATACAGATAGTAAAATATTTTTCGTTTGTAATGGCTACGGCGGCTACTTTTTCATTCTCCATGGAAAAACTCTATATATTTCTTACGATTCCCCCAATAATGTTTTGCAATTTAATATAATTTTAGATACTATTGTGCCATGCTTAATATTTTATCCGAGCAGAAAGGACTACTAGCTCAACTTACTACAGTTTTTGGAGATTGCGGCATTGTCCTAAAATCGTTAATCGGTCGAGAAGGGCTTTCGGAACTTTTCGAGTTTAAAATCATTTTTTCTGCCCAAGACGACGCTCTAGATCCAGAAAAGGCCCTTGGATCTCACATTAATATCGCTTTTCAATCCGAATCGCAGGAACGCTATATAGATGGTATTGTGGCTGAATTTTCCCAAGGAGCGACGGCAAATAAAAATGGCGCATACTTGACGGAGTATGGGGCCACTATCAGGCCAAGCTTTTGGTTGTTAACTCTTGATAGAAATAGCTTAATTTTTCAGAATAAAACAGCCATTGACATTCTGAAGCAAGTTTTGAATGATGGTGGCATTAAAGATCTAGAAGATAAAACGAAATCTCGCGGAAAAACCGAGAGAACGTTCTGTGTACAATATAACGAGAGTAGCTTTAACTTTGCTTCTCGAATAATGGAAGAGGAGGGAATATTTTACTTTTTCAAACATGAAAAGAATAAACATATTTTGGTAATGGGCGATAGCGCGAGCGTCCATGTAAAGCCTTCCGGAGAATCAAAAGTGTGTTTTTTTCAGGGGGGTAACGATCGGATTCCTTTAGGGAAAGTATTCGACACCAGCATGACGGCGACCGTAAATAGCGGAGGATATTCCACCACTGACTATAATTACACGATTTCTCAGACGGACCTGTTTAATAAACTAGAGTCGCAGTGGAAAGGCACAATGTTCTATGAATTTCCTGGAATATTTGAGACGCTGGAAGAAGGGAAAAATCTCTCAAAAATTCGTGTTGAATCTTCCGAATTTCGTCATCAATTGCTCCAAGCCGCTTCTACCGCGCCAAATTTAACGCCCGGAGTTGTATTTACAATAGCTGGTCATCATGGAAGCAAGTTCAACGCCGACTATGTAATTTTGGACATAGAGCACATCTATAATTTTTCTAATTCTTCCGGATATACATATAAAAACAAATTTCGAGCGTTCAAAAAAGGAACAGAATTTCGTCCACCACGAAAAACGCCAAGGCCGCTTATCTCTGGAACGCAAACGGCCGTCGTTACTGGTCCTTCCGGGGAAGAGATATGCAGGAATGAGCACTGCTGCGTGAAGGTCCACTTCCATTGGGATCAGAATGGCAAAAAAGATGAAAATGATTCCTGTTGGGTTCGTGTTGCGCAGCAATTGGCTGGAAATGGCTACGGCGCAGGGTTTCTTCCCCGCATTGGACAGGAAGTGGTCGTATCGTTTATGGAAGGCAATCCAGACAGACCGTTGGTTGTGGGCTGCGTATACAATGATAAATTTATGCCGCCCTATGACGACGCCATGATATCGTGGCTAAAAACCGTCACTTTTACGGACGATAAGGGGTTTAACGAATTTAGATTTAATGATGAAAAGGATAAGGAAGAGATTTATATTCACGCCCAGAAAGACTTTCTGATTCACGCCATAAATTCTATGAAGATCGAAATAGAAAAAATGAATTATATGTTGGATTTATGGGAGGGGTCCATAGCTTTTACCCTGCAGTCGAAAAACGGTCCGGCAGATTATACACTGTCTATTAAAGAAGGTAATAGCAGCGTTACCCTCGAGAAAGGCGATCATTCAATAATTGTGAAAAAAGGAAACAGTGTAATAACCCTGGATGAAGGAAATCACACCATCACTCTTGGTAAAGGGGATCTAAATTATGATGTTACCGGCAATCATACTTTGACTGTGTCCGGAGATATAACAATTAAAGCAGATGGAAATATTTCATTTAAATCGGGCAAAGATATCATATTGGATGCGGATGGCAATATCTCGCTGAAATCCGGCAAGAACATTACATCGAAATCCGGTCAAGACACGACTGCCGAAGCTGGAACCGCATTTGCCCTTAAGTCCGGAACAGAATTGACGCTGAAATCAGGAACGGATTTAAAAGCGGAATCTGGAACTGGCATGACACTAAAAGCTGGCGTTAATTTGGAGGGTTCCGCCGGCATGAGCATGAATCTGAAAGCAAATATGGGTATAGCGCTGAAAGCGAATATGAATGTCGAATGCAACGGACAGCTGGGCGTTAAAGTAGCAGGCCTTCAAGTAGAAGTGGCGGGCCAAGCAATGACGAAGGTGTCTGCACCAATGATTCAGGTCGGTGGAGGAATGGTGCAACTTGGATAATCCAACAAACGATACTACTGTTGCAGAAATAAAAGATGCCAACGGTAATTTACTGAAGACCATTTCTTTGAAAAACGGAATTCCCCATGGAGAGACCAAAATTTATGATGAAAACGGACAATTATCGCTTCGAGTGACTTATGACAATGGCGAATTACGCGGACCGGCGGAGTTTTTTTCGGCAGGAAATCCCTTAATGATCGCCTATTATGAAAGCGGGAAATTGGAAGGAGCGGCAACGTTGTTTTCCAATGGTATTAAAGTTGGTCTTGCGAACTTTAAAAACGGCCTTTTTGAAGGAGAATTTACCTCCTTCGATAATCTTGGGAACGTTATAAGAATCACCAACTATTCCAATGGTCTGCAAGAGGGTGAGTGCCGATCATTTTATCCGGACGGCATGCCAATGGAGCATTCTACCTACGTGAATAATCAGCTAAACGGAGAGCGCATAAGATACTATCCCAGTGGTAATATTCTGGAGGAAGCTACATTTTCAGAGGGAAAACCTTACGGCATCATTGATACCTACGATGAAAACGGCGACCTAAAATCCCGACAGGAGATTGAGTGAAAAATGTCGTTTGACCAAAATAATGATATGTCTATAATAGAAATAGGCAGATTTATCAAAAATTAAAACGCAATATCTATAGCCCCCCCCCCCCCATAATTCGTGTTTTAAGGATTTTGACAGCCGAGTTGTGCTCGTATAAAATTCTTTCAACCATTAAATTTGGGGAGAAACTATGAACCAGAATGTAACACAGTCT
This sequence comes from Holosporaceae bacterium, assembly GCA_031282425.1. Lineage (GTDB taxonomy): Bacteria > Pseudomonadota > Alphaproteobacteria > UBA3830 > UBA3830 > JAIRMQ01. The sequence goes on from JAITDT010000049.1 coordinate 17,143, forward strand.
GTTTTGGCAATTTTACATCAGTCCCAAAATGAAGCAACGGCACGTTATCATTCACAAATAACCCCTATTCACATACTAAAGGTCCTATTTAATTGCGCGGAACAGCATATCGTAAATAAATGTCTTCTGGGGATAGATCGCAATAGGCTAGAGAAGCTGTGCGATGAAAAATTGGCGCGTCTACCGGAAGTACATGGGAATCAGGGGCTATCGATGTCTCGTGAATTAACGGCAGCTTTTCAGAAAATGAGCGAAAGAGCGGCGAAATTTGGCGATAAATATATTAGTCTGGATAATTTCATTTTTTGTATTTTCGCCAATGAGCCTGTAAATGCGCTATTCAAGGATTGCGGCGGAGTATTGGAAAATTTAGAACGCACAATAAAGGAGGTTCGAATGAATAAAACGGTTGATACGGAAAATGCTGAAGCTGGTTTTGACGCTCTTAACAGATATGCAAAAGATATCACTCAGCAAGCTAGTGATGGGAAATTAGATCCAGTTATCGGACGAGACGAAGAAATTAGAAGAACTGTGCAGGTACTGTCGAGGCGTACGAAAAATAACCCTATCTTGATAGGGGAGCCCGGCGTTGGTAAAACAGCCATTGCCGAAGGACTAGCGTCTAGAATAATTAAGCAGGATGTTCCGGACTCCCTTAAAAATAAGAAAATTATGGCTTTGGATATTGGGTTACTGATTGCCGGCGCGAAGTTCCGCGGCGAATTTGAGGAGAGATTGAAGGCAGTTTTAAAAGAAGTATCCGAAAGCAGTAATATTATTTTGTTTATTGATGAAATTCATACTCTCATTGGCGCCGGTCAAAGCGAAGGAGCAATGGATGCGTCAAATATGCTGAAGCCGGCTCTTGCCAGAGGAGAATTGCACTGTATTGGATCGACCACGCTGGATGAATATCGCAAATATATAGAAAAAGACACAGCATTTGCTCGCAGGTTTCAGCCTGTGTTAGTTCAGGAACCATCTGTACTGGATTCGATTTCCATATTGCGGGGGCTTAAAGAGAAATACGAACTACATCATGGCGTTCGCATAAGTGATTCTGCCGTTATCGCCGCTTGCAACTATTCGAATAAATACATCAGCGACCGTTTTCTTCCAGATAAAGCAATAGATCTTATGGATGAAGCGGCCAGCAGATTAAAAATGGTTATGGACTCTAAGCCAGAAGAAATTGACGAGCTTGACCGCAAAATTATGCAATTGAAAATTGAGCAGGAGGTTCTGAAAAAAGAAACGGACACCGCATCTCAGGAACGACTCGCGAAAACTCAAACCGAATTAGAAAATTTGGAGAAAAAATCCATTGAATTGAATGCTAATTGGAATCTCGAAAAGAAAAATATTGATGAAATAAAAAATATAAAAAGCAAAATTGAAGAAACTAAGAATAACGCCGAAATCGCTCAACGAAGCGCAGATTTTGCAAAAGCAGGCGAACTATTGTACAGCGAGCTACCATCTCTGCAGAAAAAACTGGCGGAACTACAAGAGGAGCAGTCGATTTTTCCAAGACATAACGAGGTATCGGATAATGATATCGCCGTTGTGGTATCGCGCTGGACGGGAATTCCCGTAGAAAAAATGCTGCTGGGAGAAAAAGAACGACTGCTCGCGCTGGAGTCAAAATTGCGCGAATCAGTTGTGGGGCAAGACGAAGCCATTGGCGCGGTGGCGGACTGCGTTCGGCGATCGCGCGCCGGAGTTTCGGATCCTAATCGACCTATGGGATCGTTCCTTTTCCTTGGCCCTACTGGAGTTGGGAAAACGGAATTATCCAAAGCGTTGGCTCAATTTTTATTTGACGATAAAAATAGCATGATACGTATCGATATGTCGGAGTACATGGAGAAGCACTCGGTTTCCCGGCTAATCGGCGCTCCTCCCGGTTATGTGGGCTACGAGCAAGGAGGGAAATTAACGGAGGCAGTTCGGCGGCGTCCCTATGCGGTAATTTTGTTCGATGAGGTCGAAAAAGCGCATAATGACGTTTTTAATATTTTGCTTCAGGTGTTGGATGAAGGGCATTTGACGGATGGACTTGGCCGAACCGTAAACTTCAAAAATACTGTGATAATATTGACTTCCAATCTTGGGTCTGAATCCTTTTCGAATAAATCTCTATCTCGGGAAGGGGTAGCAGCAGAAGTAATGAACGCGGTGAAGTCAACATTCCGACCAGAATTGATAAATCGTCTGGACGAGATAATGGTGTTCAATGGCCTTTCCAAAGAAAATATGAAAGGCATTGTAGAAATACAGCTGTGCGATCTCGCCGACAGATTGGCGGAGAAAAAAATTTCCATTAATTTTGACGAAAATCTAAAAAGCCGACTTTGTGAAATGGGCTACGATCCACTCTATGGCGCGCGTCCTCTCAAAAGATTGATACAAAAAGAATTATATGATCTGATAGCCAGGAAAATTATTGCCGGAGAATTGACAGAAGGAGCAAAAGTCTTTATGGATTATCAAAATGGAGTAGTTAGAATTATGTCGTAGAAAATTTCGCATTTTTAACTTTATCGAGTCTTACAGGAGAAACGCTAATAAAAAATATAGATTTTTCTACTATCATTTGCTCGTTTGTAGGTAACAATAGGTAGGAGTGATTAGCAAATGCCTTTCGTTAAAGGAGTGGTTTTATTCTTTTTGTTAACATCCTGTTCAACAACAAGAGATAACCCAGATCCGCACAAAGAATTCAATAAAGATATGTTGAGGCTCAATTTGGCTGTTGACAAAAACGTGCTGAAGCCGGCTAGTTCCACATACAAAGAAGTTGCGCCAGACGCTATACGGGAGTCCATATCAAACTTTCTCATCAATCTAAAGGAGCCCTTCCATTTTTTGAATTATTTGATAACCGCAGAGGGGGAAAATGCTACAAATGCTCTTTTTCGATTTGTCATAAACTCTATAGTAGGTATATTCGGGATTTTTGATATCGGTGAGCAGGTTGGGTTAGAAAAAGCTGAAACTTCCCACAAAAGTACCTTAAAAAAATATGGCGTTCCAACAGGAGATTACCTGGTGTTGCCGTTATTGGGGCCATCCTCTACTCGAGACGCCATCGCCGAACCTATTTCATGGTTTGCTGATCCCGTAGGATATTTCATTGGATTTCCATATATGTTCGCCAAAGCGGTTTTAATGATAATTCACGAGCGAGCTGAAAACTCGGGAATGATGGATTCCATGCTCCAAGATTCCATGGATGTATATGCCATAACCAAAAATTTATATTTTCAAAAATACGGAGTTGCAGAGCAAGACGCTGAAGAAAACTTATCGGAGTAGTGGAAAAGTGAGATATCTAAAAGAGATGTCACAAGAATTTTCATAAGGATAAACTTCTTATATGCTTCGCAAGCCCCCCTATCTAAAAATCTAGCGATATAGCATTTTCACTTAGAATTCACCGCAGCCATAACGGCAAGTTCTAGTGTTTCATATAAATGGGCAGTATATCTGACTTTATTTTTCATCCAATCCCAAAAATGTTCTATTGGATTTAAATC
>JAITDT010000036.1 GCA_031282425.1 Holosporaceae bacterium
TCAACTTAATGCAATCCTGAAAAGAGGCAAAATGGCTTTTTGAAATTTATTGTTGCAACTTAGGTGGGAACAGGATAGATTCCACCGTAAATGTGCGTGCTTTTCTCTAAATTTTACCTTCGGAAATGGAATTATAAACAGGATGCGAATGCTATCCGCATTTACAATGCGACTTTCAATAAGTCACTCAGACTTGTTTCACTGCGATCGCCAACTTTGAACGTCAATATTTTCTATTAACAGCCAACCACACGAAACATCTTTCGTTTTTTTGTAAACAACTCGTCCAATTCCACGAGCTAGATTCTTTGAGAATTTCTTTTTTTCTCAACTCTGACACTTTATCAGGTGCGAACCCATTTCATCACTGTTACCCGTTAACCTCACGGCGAAACCCACAGCCTTTTAGATATTATGGCTTTCAGTTTTATGGAATTCGGATGCCCTCGCTTCGAGCTCTTCGTGACAGCTGCAATTCCTGATCTTTGAATCTCACGTGCTGTTCCTGCTTTGACAGCCTCTGTTCCTCCACATTTCGGACAATTCATTCTTTTAATTATATTCTCTTTGATATACTCTTGTATATCTAATGTTAGCAATTCCTGTCTGGTGGTGGACGCTACAGGGATCGGACCTGCGACCTCTACAGTGTGAATGTGTTTTTTTATGGAATAATCAAACGTCCCAGAAGGTAATTTTCTATTGTAATATCAGCGTAAATATGCAATGGTGATTATCACTGCTCGTCCCCTAATTTTTGTATGAATCATCAAAAAAAGCGGGACAGGAGCGGGACAAACTTGACCCAACTACATAAAGAAAAGCCAAATTAGCGGGTCAGAGAAATTGAATTGCGGGGCATAAAGTGAAACATAAATGGATAAAAACAAAAATTCCCGGTGTAAGGTACAGGGAACATCCCACAAGAAAACACGGAATGTTCAAGGATAAATATTTTACAATAAGGTATAAACTAAGTGGTAGAGATAAAGAAGAAGCTTTGGGCTGGGCTTCAAATGGATGGACAGAAAAGAAATCGGCGGCAAGATTAGCAGAACTTAAAGAAAATCAACGTATAGGCATAGGAGAAAAGACGTTGGCAGAGAAGCGCAGGATGGCTTTAGAGAAGAAAAAAAACGAAGAAACCGCACAAATAAAGGCTGCTAAAGATTCAGTGACATTTTCTTCTGTACTCAAAAAGTACATTGAGCAATCACGCATCGATAAGAATCAAAATACCAATGAAACAGAAAAGTATATTTTCAATAAATGGTTTTTGCCTCTGCTTGGAGAATTGCCAATAAAAGATATATCCCCATTTATTCTGGAGAAGTTAAAAAAACAGATGAACGATGCAGGTCTAGCACCAGCTACGATTACTCGTGATTTTGCAGTAATTAGTCAAGTGTTTAGTTATGCAAAAAAGCATGATTTATACAATGGGGACAATCCAACGACAAAAGTAAAAAAACCTTCGCAGGACAACAGGAGGTCAAGGTTTTTAAGTCATGAAGAGGCAGATTTACTGCTTGAGGAGTTAGGCAAGATTAGCCCAGTCACTCATGATATTTCGTTACTTTCTTTGCATTGCGGCCTAAGAGCAGGTGAGATATTTAGCCTTACATGGAAGGATATTGATTTAAAAAACAAAACTATTTTAATTAAGGATACCAAAAGCGGCAGAAATCGAAACGCATTAATGACTGAAAATGTTAAAGTCATGTTTGAGAAAAGAATGTGTCAAAAGCAATTTAACTTCATTTTTTCATCGAAGAATGGAAATAAAATTAAGGAAGTATCCAGAACTTTCGATAGGATAATCGATAATCTTGGTATAAACAGAGGAATTGCAGATCGGCGACAACGGGTGGTATTTCATTCATTAAGACACACATATGCCAGTTGGTTAGTTATGAGCGGGGTAGATTTATATATGGTTCAAAAACTCATGGGGCATTCAACAATAGCTATGACAGAGCGATACTCGCATTTGGCTCCGGACTATCTAAAGAAGGCAGTTTTTTTGTTGGAAAACAACATAAAACAGAATAAAGAAAGTAATGTTGTAAACTTTCAAAGAGCATTGCAAATGAGAAAAAATACGATGACTCATGATGAATAGTAATTTTCTCAGAACCATGCTACAATAAAACCCTGAGGAAATGATGAAATGTCTGAAACCAATGGTCTATTAAAACCGAGTTCGGATTTTGTTTTTGCGAATCTGTTTGGCGTGGAGAAGCACAAGAGAGCTCTGATATGCCTGCTGAACTCTATTTTGAAAGGAAACCCGACCATAAAGAGCATTACGCTGCTCAATCCTCAGCATAAAAAGCGAAGAAAAGACGGAAAATCAACGACTTTGGATATTGAAGCCGTCATCGACAATGAAAACATTGTGGATATCGAAATCCAGTGTGAACGGGACGGAAATCTTGTGAATCGAGCGTTTTACCATCAAACTCGCATGATGAAAGACGAATTGGATGAAGGGCAATCCTACGATTCTTGCCCAAATATCATTTCGATTTGGATTACTGACTACCACGAAACGCAGAGGCATCATCATACGCATGAAGCCGTATATATGTTTAAAGCGAATCATCTCGATGGCATAGAAATCGCCAGCGAAAAGACGCGCATTTTTGTTATAGAACTGCCGAAAGTCGACCTGAAAAAAGCAACGATAAAAGACATGTTCAGTGTATGGATGTTCTTTTTGAAAAACCCTGAATTGATACCGGATGAATTTATAGAGAAAGTTCCGGAAGTACACGAAGCGCTGGAAGAACTGAAAGTTATGAGCATGAGCAAAGAATTTAGAGCCGCTTACAATGCTCATGTCAAAGCCCAAAACGACAGAAGAAGCCGAGAAGCCAATGCGAGAAAAGAAGGTGAGGAGAGGGGAATTGCCATTGGAGAAGAGAGAGGTAAAGCTGAAGGCATCGCCATCGGTGAGGAGAGAGGCAGAGAGGAAAAAAGAGAAATGGTTCGTCGTCTTCTACGCAACAATGTTGATATGGATGTAATTGCCACTTCCTCTGGCCTTTCTGTCGATGAAATTAAATTATTAAAGGACGAGTAAGAAGTAAAGAAATACTCCATGAGCCGAAGCTCCGTTGGGGCTGTGGTTAAATCCCATCTCACCACGGTGTAAAAGTGCAGCGCCTAAAACCCCGGCGAATTATCGACATCTTCTGGACAATCAAACAGTTAAAAGAAAACTGCTAGCTCGAAAAAAGTGATATAAAACGAAGCTACCAATGAAACTATTATACAATCATTAGTTGAAAATGGAATCATTTTTTTTTGGAGCTCGTATTCTTAGGAGCTTCTGCTTTAGTAATAGAACGTCCGAGCTCTTTATGTAGCTCCAATCGATTTGCATTTTGTCATCAGCGACGAGATTTTTGACAAAAAAAATATATGATAAAAAACAAAACACGAAATGTATCAAAAAAAACACGGTCAAACCGGTCAACTCGGTCATCCCTCAAATTTCAGACATTACGAGACGCAAAAAAATACGGTCAGGGAAATATTGACCGGTTTTATTTTTCGGTCAGAAATATTTTGACCGAATTTTTCTTGGTCGCAAGGCGTTCATATTTCAGCTCTGACCGGTTTGACCGTGTTTTTTTTGATACATTTGAAATTTATTATTCGCTACCTTTCATTTGTCGAATAATTATTGACAATAAGAGTTATTAAACGCAACCTTCTTTCATGGACATAGACTGGGCATTTGGGATTTTGGCCATCTGCATCGATTTCTAAAATACGGGCTTTTTTTAGAATCTTTCTGACCATTTTAACATTCATACCTTTGCACATTTCTTCCCGAAACAATTTAGGGATTATGTAGAAAACAGTTGCGTCTGTTGTTTTTTCCATAAAGCCAAGGCAATTAACTATGGTTCTTTCTTCGAAATCGTAGATTTTTCTATATCTGGATTCGTGTTGCATTAGAAATCCGATTACATGCTCGATAATCATATGGTCTTCCGTTGATTTCTTGCCGCCTCTGTCGGCTAACCAGCGATTAAAGATAGCGTAGATTGCATCTTCTATACTTATGATGTTGTGTGTAAATATTCCGCAATAATCCGACGACGCAAGTATGCCGGTGGTTATATATAACGTCATGGTTTCGGCAACGCGAATTACATGCGGGTCTGCTTCAGATAAGTTAAACTCTTCGAAAAGCTTGTTTTTAGCTGCGTCATATATGCCTGTAATCGTCTCTCTATCCGTTGAGATTAGACTCTTAACAAACTCTTCGGCAGCAAAGCCATGATATTTTGTGCAGTTTTCCTTTAGTAAATTCGATAAGTCGGCTCCGCTTTTACATTCGTGGAGGTTTTCATATATTCCATTTAAATCGGAAATCTGAGCGTCTATATCAATAAAACGCACCGTTTGTCCGGTTTTTGCTTTCTCCCCAGCTTCTGCGATTTTATCGACTATCCCTATTTCTCCAGAACTTAAAATCGCAATACGCCACTCTTTGGACTTCCTGAGTTCAGAATCGGAATTTAAGCGGCTTTTGCCCTTTTCGTTTCCCAACATATAAACGATGTTCCCCAAATCTTTAGATGAAATCTGCCCCAGTTCGTCGAGAACTAGAAGGCCGTCGTTATGCGATTCTGCAACGGCTTCAAGAGCGTTAGAAGTAGAACGCCATTGTTGAACAAATTTCTTTGTTCCCCATAGCGACGCGGCAACATATAGCACGCTCGTCTTTCCAATAGAACTACGCCCCATTAGATTTATGGCGTTGGAACCAATCGCTGGGAACCATTTTAGCAAAACTCCGCTAAGTCCTACGCATAGTCCCAAAGTTAACACGCTGTTGTTCTCGCAGTATCTGCACAGGTTATTCTTCCATTCTTCTAGAGTTCCGTTTTTTGAAAAACCGTAGTTCTCTCTGGAAGTTAAGGAGTATGAATTATCATTGTTTGTAACCTGAAACGATGGACACGCGTATTCTTTGTCGTTTATCCATCCGGATTTTTTGATTCGTACGATTCGTTCAGAAGGCAGCGCGGCTTTTAAATAATCTACGATAGGCTTGCAACAATAAATTTTACTAAAACCTGCTCTTGCAAGAAGTTGTAACGTTTCCCTGGAATCTAATAATGTATCGCATGGTATTTCAATGGTTCTTCTTTTACCGTCCATGTCGTCGAATTCAATCAGATTGAACCATTCGGTTCTTTCCGGAGTACGAATCATCGCAATAAGCTTTATGTATGAGCCGCTTATTAAAACGTCTCCATCTCCAGTTATTTTATACAAAACGCCGTCTTCACCATGCCTATAGGAACTTAGCTTTTCGACATTATCGCGCATGTTTATCTTCTCCCAATATTTGTTTTCGGACGGCCTCTAACCCTTCAAGATTAGCTAAGTCATTGAAATCTGTTGGATTAGTAAACATATCCATGAACACAGGAAAAACTACGTTTATTTTAACCGTTTTAATGGAGTCCAATACTTTCTCAGCTCCGACTAGTCCAGCCCTGTTAAAATCGTTGTCTGCGCACACGGTAAAATCCGTATCTGGATATTTTGTGTGCAAAGCGCACGCAACAGATTCTAAATTGCCAGCGTCAAAACACACAATCACAGTCTCGTTTCCCAAAGCTTCTCGTATTGTGGCTCCGGTGGCATATCCCTCACATAAGAAAAATCTTGAGGCAGCCAAGTTTCCGACGTTATAAAAACAACCTTTCTTGCGAGCTCCGCATAAAAACGTCTTCACTCCGTCAGCGTCGATGAACTGCAAACTGCTTACCTCGCCGTTTAGGTCTAATATCGGTACCACTAAGCTCCTATGTAAGCCGTAAGCTCTCAAGCCATAAGAAAATACCTTCTTTTTTTGAAGATAGGGGTGATCGTTATTTCCCACCGGCGTTGATTCACTCCACATCTTTTTTGCTCGCTCCGCAGCTTCTATTTGCTGTTGTTCTCTCAAGCGTTGGGATTCTCTTACGGCTTTTTCTATCTCTCGCCGCCGTTGGGCAATTTCTTTTCGAGAAAGTTGCTTGTTAGACTGCGGAAATACGCTTTCACTCAACCCGAAGCAAAAATCTCCAAAAATAAATCCATCGCCAACAACCGCAGCCCAGTATCGACTGTTGCGTCCCCAACGAGTAAAACCATGTTGAGAAACATTCTGTGGTTCTGGAATTTCATACTTTCGCAGAGCCTCATGTAAAATGGTTTCGGTCATTTTGTCCATCCTTGTTCTCGGGTAATTAGTTGCGAGGTACGCGAAGCCATTAGATAGTTGGTTATGGCGGCATGATTGCAGGCTATGTTGAAACCTACGCTTGCCAAAATCCTTAACGCTTTATTCCGCGGCAAAAAGGCCGAACCTGGAATATCCACAGCGCAAATTTCTCCGCTGAGATTCTCAAATTCAATCCGTTTGCCCCATTCGTTGTTTTTAGACGTTCTAATCAAGGCGGTTACGGCTATAAATTGCTTACAAATCAGTTTGTCGTCGCAAAATAGTCCGATACTTGGATAATAAGCGTATGATTTCCCGCTTATGTCGTCCTTTACAACTATTGTTGCAGTCATTAAATTATTCATGATGGTTTTCTCTCCTATTTGTTTGTTTGGTTGTGATTTGAGACTGTCTGACCTGTAGGTTGTTGGGATGACAATTTGGTCGTTAATTCCCAACGACTGGGCGAGTTTTTCAGCTATTTCATTTGCAATCTCTCCAACCGTTTTAAAGCTTGTCATGGGTCGTCTCGCTCATTTGGTCATAAATGCTCTCAATGTTTGCTCCTGCTGCTTTATTCATTCTCCTTTTCTCCTGGATTGAATTGTTTAATTCTCTCATCAAGCCAGGCAATAACCATTTCTACTGGATAGGCAACTTTTCTGGGACTAACATTAAACTTGCCTGGGATTCCTTTTCCCATGCTATCTAAATTGCGTATCGTCTTTGGATGTATGATACCTCCTGTTATTTCATATAGCTGATTACGCGTGATATATGGGCTCTTCCAATTCATAAAGATTGATTTAATTTTCATTTTCTTCTCCAATTACAAAATTGGGTTAACATCTAAAATAATAAAAAATCCTTGACAAGATATTGAACTAAATGAGTTTTCTCAAATCGCTGCGATTTTCACCAAAATCGCTTATTAAAATTCTTAAAAATTCCTGATATTTGAGAGAGAAATTGAGGAAAAGAGAGTTAAGCAAATTGTGCGATAAAATCGCCAAGCAAATGCCATTTATTGAAAATATACTTTTCTATTTCATTGATATTTTGATTCTTACCAATGCCTTATTGCTCAATGTATTTTTTGAGTACAGAAGAGAATGTCACGGAATCTTCAGCCGCTACTTCCAATTATCAATTGGCATGTAATGTTTTTTCGATTTTTTGTGAAAAGCTTTTCTCATATCATCCAACATAGTTTTTATAGTTTCATCATCCATTTCTTTTTCGTAAGTTTCTTTTGTTACTTTAGATATAAGCGAAACTAATGATTTCTCATTAATTTGATATTCTTTAAAACTTTCCGGTTTTTTTAGAAACACGTCTTTTTTTATAGAAAATTTATGCAAAAGCGCGATGCATAGTAATGCCCAAGTACTCTTATTTTTCGGATTAAATTCTTCTTTTTTGGGAATTTGAGCCTCACGCTCTCTTATAAATTCGGGTACTTTCAGACTCAAGTTATTGTTTTCCGTCCAATTAATCATAGATTGCGTATTGATATACCTATCTTTTATTAATTCGATATCACCAGTAATTATCGCGCTTTTAATTTTTTCCTTAGTGTTTGTTAATATATTAATCTTATCGATTATGCTGGCTTTAAATTTTTCGTTATACTCATTCGAGTTTATAGAATAGCTTGGTATATATATTTCGTTTAATATAAACGTCCAATCTATATAATCAAAAACTCTGCCTATCAGTTCGTCTGTTACGGGATATAGTCTCTGAAACGCTTTTAGCAAGTATTCATCTGATTTTCTAAATAAACCCCTAATTTCCTCCATGGATAGATGCGGAGAAATATACTGTCCATACTTACTGTAAACAAAATCAGTAAATTCCTCGCACCAGCTTTTCGCATAGAATAATTTGTCATCATTAACATGAAAATATGGATTTAAATCTTCTTGTTTTAAAAATTCCTCATTTTCTTTCTTTAAGCTACATCCTATTGGTTTTAATTCATCAAGTGCTTTTTCAATTGCCTCTTTAACAGTAAACTTCATGCGGTTATTTTTTCTTGTAATCACTTGGCATGCTTTTTTCATATTTAAGCTTTTGAATGTTAATTTTAAGTTTTCTGGCGTTTCTTTCGTCTTCTCCTATTGGAGAGTAGTTTGGTTTTTGTTCATCGACTGGCTTTTTTTCATCTGTTGTTTTAGTAGCATCGCTCATAAAGCTATTCCTTTCTTATAATTTTGTCACATATTGGATCATTGTACAGTTATTATCGATGATTATAAAGGTCATTTATTTCCGTCGTTTTTAAAAAAAGCGGGACAGGAGCGGGACAAAATCAATTTTGGCGATTTTCGCTCATTTTTCTAACGTTCATTTTTAATTGATATTTGAGTGGTGGACGCTACAGGGATCGGACCTGCGACCTCTACAGTGTGAATGTAGCACTCTACCGCTGAGCTAAGCGTCCATGTTACATACATAACATAAAAACTTCTAAAACAAAACGCGCGCTTCCCAAAGCTTTCCAGACCATCATGAGACAAATTCGGCAGCCTTACGCTTTATCGAAAAAGGAACACACGGTAGTAAAATTAAGAGCCATTTTTGATAAGAAAGGGAGAAATAAAATACTCAGGAATTCTCAATAAAGAAATAGCACTCTAAAGCCCACTAGAAAATCTCCGAGCGAACTACCCATAAACGATCTGAGCATGCTACAATTATTTTTTAATAGAACGTAGTTCAGGTCGGAACGATGCACAATTTTATCGAACTATTTGTGGAGTATCTAAAAAGCGAAAGAAACGTGTCTTCCAATACCGTAGAATCGTATCTGTTAGACCTTACGGACCTGGCTGGTTCCGTAAATCTGGATGAATTTCTTGACGAGCAAGATATTATTCAGTATTTGTCAAAAATGCAAGAAAAACAATATCAATTGTCTTCCATTCGACGGAAATTATCGTCCATGAGGCAGTTTTTCAAATTTTTATACCAAGAAGAACTAATCACCAATAATCCTATGAGATTCATTCGCCAGCCTAAGTACAAAAGATCTCTGCCAAAAATCATAAGCGAAGAAACTATGGTTAAATTACAAAATGCCACTAATTTTTTCAAATATGAGGAAAAAATACGAGCGGATCTCATCCTCTATCTACTCTATGGCAGCGGGCTTCGTGTAAGCGAATTAATAGCCGTCAAGCGAAGCGCTATTGTGGATTCCAAATTCCTCCGAATATTGGGAAAAGGAAGCAAAGAGCGCATAATCCCGCTGGCGCGCAAAATACTACCCATGTTGGACGAGTGGAAAACCGTTTGCGCTAAATCCGTCTGGATTTTTCCATCTAGAAATCCTTCCAAACATATTACCAGGCAAAGAATTTTTCAAATTCTAAAGAAGATTGCCGCGATCTCCGGGGTGGATACGACCAAAGTCTCACCACATGTGTTGCGTCATGCTTTTGCAACTCATATTTTGGATAATGGCGCCGATCTCCTAAGCGTAAAAAAAATGCTCGGTCATCAAGATATAGCCACCACGGAAATCTACACTCACGTTACTAGAAAAAAACTAAAAGAAGTTATTAATAGATGCCACCCGCTAGCTACAGAAAAATCTTTGGCGTAAAATTAAATCTTGCTTCTCGATAAGACCTAAAGCTCATTTGGAAAAACATTCTCAACCTCATAAATTTAGAAAAACAAACCAGAGCCAAAGTTTTTGCTGATATAAGTAAAGTATTTCAATGGTGGGCCCGGTAAGATTCGAACTTACGACTACTCCGTTATGAGCGGAGGGCTCTAACCGCTGAACTACAGGCCCACGCAGATAAGATACGTACTTACGTTAATAAGTCAATAGATTTTGTTAGTTTGTTAGGTAGTGTTTGCAAACTGCCTTCTATCATCTGATTTTTGAGGTTATTTCTCCGTTTTACACCAAGCGGCGCTAAAGAAATCGTTCGACACGACAAAATCCACGACCTTCCAGCCAAAATCGCGGCACTCTTCAGAGATTCGGCAAGTAGCTCTGTTTTTCTTTCATAAATCCACTCTTGCAGAAAGCCTCGGAACCACATCTCTTATCCTAATCTTCTCCCCCCCCCTCCCCTTTTATTAACCCCTTCTTCACTTTTTTCTGTCATAATATTCCCAAACAAAGTGGATTTAAGATGCGTCTTTTTGCGAAAATTAGTGACTTCCTGACGGGGGGTGGGTGGGTGGTGGTGTAAGCCCCTCCAGCTGAGGCGATTGTGGCACCTGGATTGTCAAGATAGTGGCAAAAATCTCGGCAAAATTGTTTTTTTAAGAAGAATTTGCCACAGAGATCCCAGCAAAATCGTCTCCCTAAGAAAAACCGGTCC
>JAITDT010000062.1 GCA_031282425.1 Holosporaceae bacterium
GGAGAGAAAGAAAAGATTCCTCTACTGGAGATGGATGAGCTTTGTACATAAAAGAACTCAATCAAATCCTGGAGTGCTGTTGTTAGAAACCGGCTGCGTTTTGCTGGATTTAAGGTCGGAGACGCGATCGAAACTCTAAAAAGTCCGTGGAACAGAGTTTCTAAACAATTACTACTTTATAAAAAATATGTATAGTCAGTAGACAATCCCACCTATCTCCAAAAGATTATGAACAATAAAATCTGCTGAAAACATCGTCTCTATCGCTCATGAGCCTCATTCAACGATAAAATCCATGCAAACAAGTTCTAATATGAAAATTCTGTCAGTTTGTTCTGTTCTCTTTTGCTTAATTTACAACGCCTTACATTTATCACAACACCCTAACATTTTAAATGTTAGGGAGTAGCCCCAAAACCTATTGCAGAATCTTTGCTTATGTGATAGAAAGTTCAGCGTTCAAGGGTTTTGTGAGGATCAATGGCTAAAAAAATTGTTGGATATATAAAACTGCAGGTGCCTGCTGGAAAAGCCAATCCATCTCCGCCCATTGGACCGGCGTTGGGGCAGCGCGGTCTGAATATAATGGAGTTTTGCAAAGCGTTTAACGCTCAAACCCAATCCTATGAGGCGGGGACTCCTTTGCCCGTCGTGATCACCGCCTATGGCGATAGAAGTTTTTCCTTTATCATTAAATTGCCGCCGGTTTCCTATTTCCTCAAGCAAGCGTCTGGTTTGGCCAAGGGATCGGCGACGACTGGTAGAAGCGCTAGCGTGGGGAGCGTCACAATGGATCAGGTAAAAGAAATCGCCCAGAAAAAAATGAAAGATTTAAACGCGAATAATGTGGACGCCGCCAGTATGATGATAATTGGGTCGGCGCGGTCTATGGGTTTGGAGGTAGTGCAATAATGGCTCGCGGTGGAAAAAGATACAGAAAAATGATCGATCAAATAGAAGCAAAGAAAGTTTTCGGCCTTTCCGCGGCGATTTCGTTTTTAAAGGAAAATTCTTTCTGTAAATTTGACGAAACGGTGGAGGTGGCCATTAATTTAAATGCGGATCCCCGAACTGCCGATCAAAATATTCGGGGAATGGTGCCTATGCCGTCCGGTACCGGTAAAGTTGTTCGCGTTGCCGTTTTCGCCAGAGGTTCCGCCGCCGATGACGCTCTTGCCGCCGGCGCTGATTTTGTGGGCGCGGAAGATTTGGCCGATAAAATTGCGGCCGGAGATCTTGCGTTTGACGTTTGCATTGCAAGCCCCGATATGATGGGCGTTGTAGGACGTCTTGGTAAAATTCTTGGTCCTAAAGGTTTAATGCCAAATCCTAAATTGGGAACGGTTACGCCGAACGTCGCAGCTGCTGTAAAAAATTCCAAGGCTGGTCAAGTAGAGTATCGTCTGGACAAATCCGGGATCGTGCATGCCGGCTTGTGTAAGCTGAGTTTTGCTAAGGATAAGATTGAAGCAAATATAAAGGCGTTTGTGGGCGCGGTAGTAAAGGCGAAGCCGGCAAGCGTTAAAGGATCGTACTTGCAATCGGTGACGGTATCCAGTACTATGGGCATCGGGTTACGGCTAGATACCGCCGAGGTATTTAGTTTTTAAAGTCCATCGGAGACCATCGGCGCGAAAGCTTAAAAATGCCGCTGTAGATTGGCTGAAGATATTTCTGCTATTCTATGTTTTTGGCGTTCTTTAGAAGGATCGTGGAGGGAATAGTGAGAAGAAGCGAAAAAGCCGACTTGATAACGAAGATTCGAAAAAACTTCCAAGGAAGTAAAGTGGTTTTCGTTGTTAATCAAAACAAAATGACCGTTGCCGACACGGAGGGTTTGCGTAGGCAGCTGCGGAGCGTTGAATCCGTTTATCTGGTGGCGAAAAATACTTTAACTAGATTAGCAATTAAAGATACCAGTTTTGGGTGTATACAGCCGCATTTAAGCGGCCAAACGGCTCTTGTGTTTTCCAAGAATATTACTGAAGCTGCGAAGGTCGTGTCAGAATACGCGTCCAAAAGCGACGAAAAAATTACCGTTGTTTGCGGAGGATTTGATGAAAAATTGCTGAGCGCCAGCGATGTAAAAACGCTTGCGCAGCTTCCATCTCTGAATGAATTGCGTGGTAAAATCATCGCCGTTATTCAGACGCCGGCGCAACGGTTGGCAGCGCTAACGCGGGCTCCAGCCGGTCAGATTGCGCGTGTTCTAAGGGGATATTCAGAAAAATAACTAAAAGGAGAAAAGTAAAAATGGCTACAAATTTAGATAAAATAGTTGAAGAGTTGTCGAAGCTGACGGTTTTAGAGGCTGCAGAGCTGAGCAAAAAGCTTGAAGAAGCATGGGGAGTATCGGCAGCCGCTCCGGTAGCTGTCGCCGCTGCCGCCGCGCCTGTCGCTGCAACTGTCGAAGAAGAGAAGACTGAGTTTGACGTTATGCTGACGGAGGTTGGCGCTGCTAAAATTGGTGTCATAAAGGTTGTAAGAGAAATAACAGGATTAGGGTTGACCGAAGCCAAGGCGATTGTGGAATCTGCGCCGAAAGCTATTAAGGAAGCCGTATCCAAAGACGAGGCCAATAGCATCAAAGCGAAATTAGAAGCCGCTGGCGCAAAGGTCGAGCTGAAATAAACCACTGATTTAGTTGCGTTTTCTCTTCTTCGTCATTGTGAGCGTAGTGGAGTGGTCTACGAGTTATAAGCAGGATAAAACCATACGCCAATTGGTCCAATCCCTAAAAGAGAGATATTAACCTAAAACTCTCTTTATCCATCGCAACAAAACCACTATCGAACTATAAATTCGATAGCGGTTTTATAGTGATGTGGGAACTTCCAAGTCTTTACAAAGTGTCAAACCAGTCTGCAAACTGCTGTAACCTTTCTAGCATGTCCTTGGATAAAAAATCCCGCTGAGGCACAGACCTTGAAAGCAGATATTGAAAAGCCTTTGCAGGAACGGGAGTTCTGGCCTTGACCAACTTTATTTGTTGCTCAGGAGAGCAAACTAGCCACGCCAAATCCATGTCGCTATACGACAAAAGCTCCTCATCCGACAGATGCCGTACTCCACCTGCTGGATATCCCCTCCCCCCCCCCCCTCCCCTGTCGAATCTACCAGCTCTTCTATAGGACGATGCGCTGCTGCGCTTGCATTCCGCCGACTGAAGAAAGAACCATTGACGCTCCTAAAGCTCCGCCCAGAACTTTGATTATAGTCTTTCACGTTGACCTCCATAGTTTAATGACAAAAAACCATCTTTAATATGTCAAAAAAATATTGTTAAAAGAAAAAAATGAGATTATCTGCAAATTTAGATAAAATAGTTGAAGAGTTATCGAAACTGATGGTTTTAGAGGCTGCAGAGCTGAGTAAAAAGCTTGAAGAGATTGGGAAAGTATCTGTGTCTGCGGCCGCGAGAAAGACCAAGGTGTTTGGCATGAAAATATTTATAAATTTTGTTAAATAGACTAAGAAAATACCCCCTCTAATCTACTCGTGAACCATTATTATAACAACTTCCAACGGCAATGTATTGAACTTTGGTAAGGGAGAGCTCTTTATGGTGTACAAAGGCGATATTCCCATTGTTGCAATATCCGACTTTTTTGTCTTATGGGTGATGATTCTATCATTTTCTTTCCTTTCTGTACGGCATATCTATTTATTTATGAAACCGGAGCAAAAGAAGATAAAAAAAGTGTGGTATTTGTATTATAGATATACACGACTCGCTGAAAATGCATTCGATAATCTCCAGAATAAAAGGCCGAAATTCATTGGAATTCTTTCAAAACCAAAAACATAAAAAGCTGCCATCAACGAGAATGATAGCAGCTTTGCATCTCTTAGAAAAATCTGAAGACAGCTGGTGCTGGAGCCACCGCCGCTGGAGCTGGTGCTGGAGTTGATACTGGGGTAGCGGTAGCAGCGGCAGTAGCGGTAGCAACTGTCGTTTCCACCCGACCAAAATTCGCAGCCCTACTTATTGCCATATTTGCTTGACTCAGAGCGTTATTTGTGTCGGCAAGCACTTCCGGATCCAGGCCTCCATGGTCTTTAAACTGGATTAACTCATCTTTTAATGTTGTCGTTAATCCTCCAAATTTCACAACAAGTTCCCTAATGTGTTGCACATTATCACCTTCCGCCTTAATATGAATGTCGACAATAATGTCTAGGACGCCAACGATCTGCTCTAGCAGAGCAGCAGCCAGACCACTTCTAACAGTTTCCAGTACAATTATTTTCCTGGCCTCTGTTTCAAAAGTACTATATGCATTCAGAACGTTCTTCCATGCCGTGGCAGTTTTTGCTGATTTAACATCTTCTGCTATAGCTTCGACAAAGTTAAATGTTTTTTCCAGAAAAGTATTCATCTTTTTCATGGCTGTCACTATATCCTTTGGAACCGATTTGTCTCGATTCTCTTCGCTCTCTTTAAGAAATTGCTCCATTTCCTTGATTGCAGCAGCTATGCGATCCGCATGTGTGCGATATGTTACTCCAAACTCTTTGGTATTCTCACTTTTGGCACTAGCATCATTTTTACCAAATGTGTAGGTGCCTGCATTAACGTATTCCATATTTGCGCTCCAGACGGTGGTCAAAATTATGCTAATTACTAACTTTTTCATTTCTATCTCCCAAATTAATAGAACTACTCTACAATTTGTCTTCTTAAAAAAAAGTTAATTTGCACTAAATTATTTTAGCTTTCGTCAATCCCCCATAAATCTTGTCTCTTTATCCATCCTTTAATTTTGTTAAGCTCTACTTTTATCCAATCTTTATCTTTTTTTAATATTTTGACGGTCACATTTTTCTCTACTTTTGCCATGGGTTGAGAATCAGACTCATATTTATATAGAACGGCGTACGGCGCCGTAATGATGGCCGTATTCTTCCGTGAGATCATATTTTGATGGACCCATCCTTCGGTTTCGTCTAGAAATCTTATTTTTCTCCACTCTTTGAATTCTGCCAGAAGCATGACCGGAAGATTGGATTTCATAAACACCCAAATAATCGGATATTCTTTACCGGGTCCAACGCGCAGGTTTACCTTCGCAGATTTCAGGCTGGCGAATTCAACGGCGCTCGCCATAGATCCTGCCGACAGCACAGCAACCGCGGCAAGCACTATAAAGTTAAAACGCATTTTATTGACAACATTAAAATTAATGAATAGTAACATAACTTGTGATTGAAGCGAAACTTTTGAAACTAGACTTATCTCTTTCGAAATAGTGCAGACATAAAAAAAAATATTTTTACGTTCAAATCTTAATGAAATTTTAATAAATTACGACTAATGTGACGTGTAAGAGTTAGTGTTTTCGGGGGTGGGCTGTGAGAGTTTTGTTGATTGAGGACGACGTACCTACGAGTAAGGGAATAGAATCTCTTCTAAAAAAGGAAGGGGTAACCGTGGATTCCACCAGCTATGGGCAGTATGGTGTGGAAGTTGGTAAAATTTACGACTATGACGGTATTATATTGGATCTAATGCTGCCGGATATAGATGGAGTTGAGGTCATTAAAAAACTTAGATCCTCTAACATAATAACTCCCGTATTAGTTTTGTCCGGTCTTTCCGAGTGCAAAGATAAGGTCAATTGCCTCAATGTAGGCGCGGACGACTATATTACTAAACCATTTGATGGCAAGGAGCTCGTGTCTCGAATTCAGGCTGTCATCCGGCGTTCCAGAGGTCACGCTGAGTCAATTATAAAAGTAGGTCGTATGACTGTTAACCTGCAGAATCGACGCGTAGACATTGATGGCAAACCACTTCGCCTAACGGGAAAGGAATATTCCATATTAGAGTTGCTCTGTCTACGGAAGGGTGCGACTCTCACCAAAGATATGTTTTTGAATCACCTTTACGGAGGAATGGATGAGCCAGAATTAAAAATAATAGACGTATTCGTTTGTAAATTAAGAAAAAAGTTAATTGACGCTCTGGGTGGGGAATGCTACATCGAAACCGTCTGGGGAAGAGGATATACCATAAAAGACGATGCTACCTCCTCCCCTAGGAAAAAGGAGCCTGCATTATCTCCGATAGTTGGATCTGCCGTTTAGTAGCAGCTTCACTAGCTGTATGATGGCAAATATGATGTCGTTAACTAGGTTATGTTGACGCTATTATTTATAAAAAGAGGTAATTGCCTATTTATTGGTGTATGGAGCTAACCTTGGAACAGTAGGGGGAAATAAAGAAATATTTACCGACTCAAAGAGGG
>JAITDT010000013.1 GCA_031282425.1 Holosporaceae bacterium
TCCAGCTTAAATGCCTTCCTTTCGGGACTCTTCTTCTGGAGATTGCCTGTTTTCTTCCTTTGTTTTACCCAATTCCTAATCGTTTTCTCTGAAATATGAAATATCTCCGCAACTTCAACGTACGTGTGAAATCCATATAATGTTTTTTGATAAATGCGAATTAAAAGCGACAAAAGCTTTTGCATTTCAAGACTCTATAAAGATACTGTATTGGGAAATACTTAGCCGAATAACGATGGATATTTCTACTAATTTCTTGGTAAGAGGACGATTGTGTTATTTTTATGGGAAAATCCTATAACGCTCATGGCCTGCTCTTCCAGCAAATCTGGATCTAGATTATCGGATCTCATTCGGCTTATTTTATTTTCCAGAAATTCGTTTTCTTCTTTTAGAACTTTTAACTCTTTCTCTAAAAGTACGGCCTCTTTACTAGATTTTGCCCAGGAAACAGCTCCTCTCGCTCCGCTAAAGATGTGAAAAACAAAATAGCCAATTATGGATATCCAAACAATGTTTGATGCAATCAGTTGGAAGTTTTTCTTTATAGACGGTGAGAACATTTCAGCAAACCATGTCTTGATAGGCTGTGGATTTAGCCAAATCATCGAATTTTTTTATGGTTTCCGTGAAATTTCTCATGAGGAACAGAGGAACCATGTTGGGGCCGTCTGAGAAAGCGCTCGATGGGTCAAAATGGGTTTCAACAAATATCCCTGCAACCCCGACTGACACTGCTGCTCGAGCTAGCGGTTCAATAAAGCTTCTGTTTCCGCCGCTAGATCCTCCGAGTCCTCCCGGTTCTTGAACCGAATGCGTAGCGTCAAAAACAACTGGACATCCAAAATCGCTCATGATACGCAGAGATCTCATATCGGTCACCAGCTGGTTATAACCGAAACATGCGCCGCGTTCGCAGAGTACAACGTTCTCATTTCCCGACATGATTACTTTCTGATACACGTTTTTCATGTCCCATGGAGCGAGGAATTGACCTTTTTTTATGTTGACGACTTTGCCGGTCTTGGCGGCGGCAACCAATAGATCCGTTTGGCGACACAGGAACGCTGGTATTTGCAGCACGTCAACGACTTCCGCGATTTTTGAGCACTGCGAAGCCTCGTGAACGTCGGTAACCAGCAGACAGCCAAACGCGCTCTTTAATTCCTGAAAAATCCGTAGTGCTTCGTCTAGCTGAACACCCCTTCGGGAATCCAAACTTGTACGATTTGCTTTGTCAAACGACGACTTGAAAATAAAGGGAATTTTCAATTCGTTTGTCATCTTCACCAGATACTCCGCTACTCGTAGCGCAATTTCACGACTTTCTAGCGCGCAAAGACCAGCCATCAACACCAGCGGCGCTGTGTTTGATAGAATTACCTCGCCAACGCGAACAACCTTAGCCGGATTTTTTTTCATCTTTAGGGGTGGATCCTTTGATACCCTGAGCTGGAGAGGACGAAGCAGCTTTCTCTTGGGACAATATGCCAGCGGGAACACTCTCGTGGGCGACCTGATCTATAATAGATTCCTTAGGCGGCACTCGCTTTACCAGTTTTGCCAACACCAGGCAATTGACAATAAAAATGGCCATAAGGATCGCTGTCGCGCGGGTTAGTAGATTAGCCTGCCCCCGCACCGAAAACATACCGCTAGCCGCTCCACCCCCGCCGCTGGAGCCTAGAGCGCCATCGGAATCGTGCTTCTGAAGTAAAACCAATCCAATAATCGAAATGGCCAAAATAAAATGAACGGCTAAAAAAAATGATAACATACTTCAATTCCTACTCATATTCTATCGCATTATTCGGACAAGAGGACGCGCAACAACCGCATTCGAGACAAATATCACCATTTATCGTAACTTCTTCGCCCTTTTTCGAAATCGCCTTCACGGGACAAGCATCTATGCACACCAAACATTTCTTGCACTTTTCAGAAATAATTTTCATGACATTCCTCTCACCTCTGGAGCAATATGATATATTTTTTTCCAGACGGTTGCAATATGAGGAGGGACTGCAGAAAGAGAGATACTCGAAAAGCGCGCCATAATCTGCTGGGATTGTTAATCGTCCTCCTTTTTTCTGCGAAGTTTCCGAGCAACCATCGTTCCGATCGTAACGATTCTGATTTCTCTCATCGGTACAATCGCGTTTCTGAAAGCTTGCAGTTTTTCCATATACCGTTGACGATGATTCTTGCCGTTGGACTCGTAGTGGACGACGTGCGGTATTGGAAAACGTCTCGCGGTATCTGGAAAACGGCATGACGAAGGTAGATGCTGCACTGCGCGAATCTGGTGAAATTAGCATGGCGGTTGTGGCCATAACCCTGACTTTGATCAGTGTGTATGCTCCGTTCGCCTTTGTTAAGGGAACGATCGGACAGCTGTTCATCGAGATAGAAATTGTAATCTTAACAACTTTATAAAAATTTGGAAAATGTGCATGCAGAACTGGTGAAGAATCCAATTTTTGAAAATCCGAATCGTGACTTGAAACTGAATGATTTAAGCCTTCTTAGTAGAATGTAAAAGAATTGAGAGAAAGAGAAGTTATATAAACCTTATAAGTATTCAAATATGAGGTTTGTACAAGGGCAGAGAATAACATACCGGAAGAAGCATTTCAAAATAGATTTCCATCGGTGCAATCTTCATGGCATTAGAAATTCTGTTCCACAGACTTTTTAGAGTTTTGATACTCGCGTCTCCGACTTCAAATCCAGCAAAACGCAGCCGGTTTCTAGCAACGGCAGTCCAGGATCTTATTTGCTTTTTTTGCAGGTATACAACTCGTCCCAACACAGGAATTTTACTTTGTTAGCTCTTTAAAAGCCTCGATATCCTTCAAAATCCGCAACCCTCGATAGCTCAATGGCTGCCTCCTTATGCCTTCCGGATGCCTCTCTCTACCGTCTCCTTCCCTAAAATTCATTCCACAAACTTTGCATAAATACCTCTGCTTCTCTCCAATAAATCCTCTCTTGTTCAACTCGTCGCCACTACACCTCTTGCAATTTGTCATGTCTTCCCACAAAATTTTTTCCTCATTCTTTATATCATTCGTTTCGTATAGTCGGTGGATAGTCCCGAAATAAGCGATTGATTATTCAATAATTAACCTTTATAAATAAGAATAGATAGTTGTGAACCGGTTATTATGTGGAGTGTATATTGAAGTTGTCCGGTATGTCGAATCTGGTTAGATTTTTTTGCGGTGGCATTTGTATGCTTGCGGGATATTTCCATGTATTCGTTGGCTTTTTCTCCCATCAGAACGCTAGTAAAGCTAGCGAGGTTGGCGGCTTTTCTTTTCAAGAAAATGCGCTGCTTTTAACGCAGGAAGAACGCCCGTTTATTAGTCTAGTGCAAGAGCTTCTGCAGAACAAATTATCCTGCGACGCGCTCTATGTCGCTCGAGCTTCGGACGCGCAAGAAAAAAAATCAAGCGCCGGCGCAGAACTTAGCGGAGGCGCCGTAACGATTATTTCCGCACCGGTAGAATTGGCGGGAGCCAGGTATGTGATGGGAAAAATAAGATCGAATTTCTACAGCGACGCTAGAAATTTAGGAGTGCCCGCCGCAGTGGTAGACAGCGTAATAAGTAATTTATCTTCCCAGATTGATTTCAAGCGTACCCTCAAAAAAGGAGATGCGTTTAAAATAATATATAGTTCTAAGAATGTAATGTTATATTCAAAAATTGTTACCCAACGGCGTAAGGTGGCGGTCTATAAATTTCATCAAGGTAAAGGTTCCGCTTACTATTTTGAGAACGGAGTCAAGGTCGCCCAAAATACGAGATCCAATAGTTTTGTTCCGCCGTTAAAAGGAAGATTACACGTATCCTCCCCTTTTGGTAGTCGCAAGCATCCGGTGTACGGTAGAAATCATTGCCATACGGGGGTGGATTTATCGGCGCCGTATGGAACGCCAGTTTATGCAATCTTCGACGGCATAGTCACTCGAGCATCGCCATACTACGGGTATGGCAACTGCGTGGATGTTAGACATGCATCTGGCTACAGCAGCAGATATGGTCATCTCAGTAGATATGCGGTGCGGTGTGGCACTAGAGTTAAGAAGAACCAATTAATCGGCTATATAGGAGCGTCCGGAACTTCTACCGGATCGCATTTGCATCTGGAACTAGCCAAGAATAACAGAGTGGTAAATCCACTGAGCGTAAAAATGATACCGGATGAGGTAGCCGCCGTGCCCAATATGAAGGGTTTTAACGCCTTAAAAAAACAAATAGAGAAATTCTGCCAACAACCGAGAACAATATAGCTGTGGACAAAATATGACGGACCTGCGTACTCCAGCAGAAATAAAAAAACCGATCCGCACTAAATTTTCATCAGGACCGAGTGCAAAATATCCTGGCTGGACAGCTCCTAGCGGCAAATTTGTGAGCCGTTCCCATAGATCGACAAGTTGCCTGGAACTAATCCAAGAAGTCATAGCGCTGCAAAAGAAAGTATTGAAAATTCCAGACAATTATCTTGTGGGCATTACCACAGCGTCTGCCAGCGGCGCAATGGAGGCGCTATTGTGGTCTCTTTTGGGTGAACGAGGCATCGATGTTTTAGCCTGCTGCGTCTTTAGTGATTGCTGGGCAAACGACATAGTAACTGAAATGAAAATACCGGACGTTCGTCTACTGAAAGAGAATTTTCCGCGATTAGCAGACGTGACGCAGATAAATTTTGCTAGAGATTTGGTTTTTTGTTTGTCTGCAACAACATCTGGCACGGCGTATTCCAATGTCGATTGGATTCCGGCAGGCCGAGAAGGATTGGTTGTTTGCGACGCGGCTTCCGCCGCTTTCACCATGGATTTCGACTGGAATAAATTAGACGCCGTTGCGTTTTCTTGGCAGAAAGGACTTGGAGGAGAAGGCGGATTTGGAACTATTGTTTTAGGTCCCCGATCCATTTTGCGATTGGAATCATATAAACCAGAGAGGGCCATACCGCGGATATTTCGCATTTCCACCGACAAAAAAGTCAACTTTAATCTATTTGAAGGGCATACAATCAATACGCCGTCAGCGCTTTGTCTAGAAGATTTTCGCAATAGCTTGCTCTGGGCAGATAATCTCGGCGGAATATCAGCGTTAATTCAAAGAGTAGGACAAAACTATGATGCCATATGGCAATGGATCGCGCAGCAGAAGGTTTTTTCTTTTCTTGTGGAAGAGAAATATCGGGCTCGCCATATTGCGTGCCTAGATATTATTTCGAATAAATATCAATCCAAATCAGAAAAAGATAAATGGATTTTTTTAAAAAAAATTGTTGCGATTTGCGAAGAAGAAAACGTTGGATTTGATTTTCTCGGGCATGCGCTCACAAAACCGCATCTGCGCATTTGGATGGGGCCGACCATCGATTCCCGAGACTTGGAAAGATTTCTACCATGGTTGGAAATCGCCTATACTAAAGTGGCTGAGGAATGTTTTTAATAGAATCTTCGGATCAATTGCAGGACTTTTTGGAAAATGGAATAGCCGATAACGAGAAATTTGTTGCCGTCGATACGGAATTTATACGTGAAGAAAATCTGGAAAAGCCTTTGTTATGCCTAATTCAGATAGCAACGGCGAATGGCGTTTTTATAATTGATCCAATGGCGATTGATATATTTCCCTTAAAAAAAATTTTTGAAAATTCTTCTCTTACAAAAGTATTTCACTCTGCCGATCAAGATTTAGAGATTCTATCTCTCGCCGGAATTAATACGAAAAACTTCTACGATACGCAACTTTATGAAGCAGTTTTGAGTGTGAACGACAGTATTAGTTATCAGTCGATAGTTTTTCGATATCTAAACAAGGAAATTAGCAAAACTTTCGCCAGAAGCAATTGGAAAAAACGTCCGCTACAGAGGAAGCAACTACTGTACTCGGCCAACGACGTTTTTTATCTGCGAGAAGTTTATGAGAAACAACTGGAAAAACTAACGGCTTGTGGACGAAGAAATTGGCTGGATGATGAATTAAAACAGCTGTTTCCAAAAGAAAAAGAAGTTCCTGTCACGCTAAGTAAAAATAATCTGGAAATTTATAATCAACTGATCAAGTGGCGGGAAGAAAAAACCCAAGAAAAAAACATTTCATCGGAGTCCATTGTTAAGAATCATGTGATAAAAGCCATATGTCAAAGGGGCGTAAATTTTGTTCGAAATATCAAAAATTCCAGAAATGTAAGGAATGCGAATTTTCGGGAATTTCTATTTTTTGCCGAAAAAATAGCCGAAAAATTAGGAATTAAAGAAAAACCCACAGAACAAAACATCGCAGTCAATCTACTGCGAACGCTGCGAGAGATGTGTTCTCGAGAACATAACGTGGCTCCATCCATTATCGCCACTTCGAAAGATTTGGAGAAGCTAATAGCCGGCGATAGGAATGTCAAATGCCTATTCCATTGGAGAAACGAGATTTTTGGAAAAAATGCTCTTCAACTTTTGGAGGGGAAAGTTTCATTGCATATTAGAGAATCAAAAGTCGTAATTGCATGAAAAATGTCATAGCCATTTCCGCTTGTTTAAAATACTGTTCCGTGGCTATTTCCTACGAGAATACATTGGCCGAAGTCAATGAAAACGCCGATGCTGCCGCTCATTTAGTTTATCTCGCTGATACTCTTATAAAACAGTACCGCATCGATCTACAAAAAATTGAAGGGATTATAACAATAGCCGGTCCGGGCTCCTTTACGGGAATTCGCGTGGCTCAGAGTTTTGCCAAGGGATTGGCATTGTCGCTGGGATTACCGGCCATTAGTATGAACTGTTTTGATATCATCAAAAGTATCCATGACCAACAAGACTTTTCCAATGTCGTTATTGTTATTAAAAGCGAAAGAGGTCAGGTTTATTATAAGATTAGTGATGAAATCGGAATCGCTACAGCGGAAGCATTGGGAAATAAAATAGCGATCGGAACCATTTTAATGGGAGACGCTACCGCTGAAGTAGCTGCGCATGCAAAAGATAAAATCATCTCTGCAATTCATGTATCGGATTTTCGGGAAGCAAAGCGTCTATTAAAATTTTCTCATCTAATAACTGCAGAATCCACAATTACTCCATGCTACATTTCTATAGCGTCAACATCTAAA
The DNA here is from genome assembly GCA_031282425.1 of Holosporaceae bacterium. Taxonomy (GTDB): domain Bacteria; phylum Pseudomonadota; class Alphaproteobacteria; order UBA3830; family UBA3830; genus JAIRMQ01. The sequence goes on from JAITDT010000013.1 coordinate 7,135, forward strand.
CATTAACCACTTTTTCACTTTTTTTCTATCATAATATTCCTAGACAAAGCAGGATTTAATATTAGGCTTCTTTGGAAATGGCATTAATAATTTTCCCAGTTGCGAATAGCGGCAATGAGGTTAAATGTCAATCCGAAACGTTTTCGTCTATTTCTGTATTAAAGTTCTTTCGAAGCTACCACTTTTGCTGAATCGAGCTACTGGCAATCAGCAAACTTTTTTAGTTTCGAAAGAACTCTATTTAACAGCAACGATTTTGAATCGCTTGATCAAGGCAATAACATTCTCTACAAGCACTCTTACTTGGGATAATTTTTTGTTAATTTTTTTGTCTTCTTTGGTTAAAGGATTTTTCCTACTTTTCTTTTTGGGGATTTTAGAATTTGCATGAATTTTTTTTTGAATATCATGATATATCATTTTCACTTAGAATTCACCGCAGCCATAACGGCAAGTTCTAGTGTTTCATATAAATGGGCAGTATATCTGACTTTATTTTTCATCCAATCTCAAAAATGTTCTATTGGATTTAAATCTGGGGAATATGGAGGCAGAAAAATCAAGCTACAGCCTGCATCTTTAAGCAATTTCGTTCTTTTTCGGTTGTGAAAACTTGCGTTGTCCAAAAC
>JAITDT010000017.1 GCA_031282425.1 Holosporaceae bacterium
GGACAAACCCTACTCACAGCCAAAACCTCTTCTTCACAATTTAGCTACTCAATTGGTTAATCATATAGCACATGACGCCAAAGGTCAACGTGTATATTTCTGTAGAATTGTCCTATTAAGTAGGGATTATCCACCGAATAACGCAGATCTTTTATCGATTCGTCCAATCTCTCTGCACACATTTTCTCTCAACTCAAGCGCTTTAGGTCCTTTTCCTCCATACTCTAATTCATAATTAGCGTTATTCAACCATTTTTTTCTACTCCTAGTTGCATTTTAAAAATTGATTAGCTAGGTTGAGGTACAACTTTAGTTTTTTTCGAAAAAGCGCGAGAATAATTAGCGGTAGAGCCCGGATCATATCTTTTCAGTTTCTCCTCGAGAGTTGTGCAGTACAGGTAAGAGCAGTAGGAAATTGCAGCAAGAATTTGAGCAATTAAGAAAGAAGTATTTGGGACAACATTTATTGGCAAGAGGTTTGTTGTAACAGTTGATAATGTTAATGATGAAGATAAAAATCGAAAATTAGGAAATTCATTACAAAATCGATAACTTCAAAATATCTGAATTTTTAGTTCACTCTTAATGACTGCTTTCCAAGCGTAACTCCAAACTACCGCCCTTAGACAGTAGTGCTTGATCTGCATTTTGAGGGCCTCTTTTTTAGAGAGCTCCCCGTGCCTATGAAATTTTATGCTGGTGGAATCCATGAAAACAATTCGAAATTCCAGCCGTTTTTTTCTGTTTCAACGTGGTTAAAATTTTCCAAAACAAACCGTTTTCACTCCATTTTTTGAAGCGTGTGCATGCCAGGGACCATACTCTCTTGAACAGTCTCCCCGAGGCATTGAACACGACAACATTTTCAACATGGCGCAAAAACACCTGTAATGACTTATCTTCGGCGGACGACCTTCTAGCGGCGTCGCTTTCGCTAAAATCTCTTCATTAAACACACCCTCGCTCAATGGATAAAACCTGTTCAACATTCCTATACACAATATAACCAGTTATCATATCATAAATCCATGTTTGTTAACAGTGCCTAATAAATAATAATTTTCTTGCCGTAAATGGCGTTATCGCTTGCAATCTTCTCTCTTTCTTTTTTCAATTAGAGAAGATTTTATGGTTTTCTCGTATTTAAAAGGCTTTAATTTGGCGCGAGTTGCCGCATTTTTTTTTTCCTTTTTTGTCACTGCCTCTGCGAGCAAAATATCCTTGAGATATATAATTTCTGACATGCTCATACCCTTTCGCTGAGATAACTGTATAGTACCCTTGGTAAAATTATGTTTAATATCCCAAATAAAATGGAATTTTCATGCAATATTTTATGAAATTGGCTATAGCGGAGGCTCAAAAAGCCGCTGCCCGAGGATCTGTACCCATTGGTGCTTTGGTAGTTAGAAATCGTTCGTTAATATCGTCTGCCGGAAACGAAGTGGTGAAAAATCACGACCCGACCGCCCACGCGGAAATTTTAGCCATTCGCAAGGCCTGCTCTTCTTTGAAATCTCATATAATAGATGATTGCGATATCTATGTGACGTTGGCGCCATGCCCTATGTGCGCCAAGGCAATTTCATTGGCAAGAATCCGCAGATTATATTTTGGCGCTTACGATGCGGAACGTGGAGCAGAATTCCGCATGCTTCTACCCAAAACCCAGATAATCGGCGGTGTTTTAGAGATACAGTGCATGAAAATTTTGCAAAATTTCTTTTCCGAACGGAGAACTTAGGATTTTTTTAGAGAAAACTCTTTTAATATACGGTATTTAGGCATAATATGCCGTGTGTCTTTGATGGAGGGATAGTGCTCGTTTTCGTTCGTGATAACAATATTGATCAAGCGCTCAGGGCTTTAAAGAAAAAAATGCAGCGTGAAGGGATTTTTCGGGAAATCAAATTGCGGAGGCATTTTGAAAAGCCGTCGGAGAAGAGAGTTCGGGAGATGTCAGAAGCGATTCGCCGCACCAGAAAATTGCAGCGAAAACGCCAAGAGCGCGAGGGCTGATAAATCTATCCTGGGTTTCCATTAGATTTCTTTCGGAACTGCGATTTTGAGTGAGTAGAGCATCTTAATGGGCGGCGGCTATCTTTTAGTTTGAAAAAGATCTTTATTCTACAGCTAATGATTTCGTCATAGAGGGGGTTATAGCTCAGCTGGTAGAGCGCTACAATGGCATTGTAGAGGTCAGGGGTTCGAATCCCCTTGACTCCACCAGTTCAAATCTCAATTAAAAATGGACGTTAGAAAAATGAGTGAAAAATAGCAAAAATTGATTTTGTCCCGCTCCTGTCCCGCTTTTTTAAAAAACGACGGAAATAAATGCTCCTTACAATCATCGATAATAACTGTATAATGATTCGATGTGTGACTAAATTATAAGAAAGGAATAGCTGTATGAACGATGCTACTAAAACAACATGTGAAAAAAGCCAGTCGATGAACAAAAACCAAACCACTCTCCAATAGGAGAAGACGAAAGAAACGCCAGAAAACTTAAAATTAACATTCAAAAGCTTAAATATGAAAAAAAAACGCGCCAAATGATTATGAGAAAAAATAACCGCATGAAGTTTACTGTTAAAGAGGCAATTGAAAAAGCACTTGATGAATTAAAATCAATAGGATGTAGCTTAAAGAAAGAAAATGAGGAATTTTTAAAACAAGAAGATTTAAATCCATATTTTCATGTTAATAATGACAAATTATTCGATGCAAAAAGCTGGTGCGAGGAATTTACTGATTTTGTTTACAGTAAGTATGGACAGTATATTTCTCCGCATCTATCCATGGAGGAAATTAGGGGTTTATTTAGAAAATCAGATGAATACTTATTAAAAGCGTTTCAAAAACCATATCCCGTAACAAACGAGCTGATAGGCATGATTTTTAATCATATAGATTGGACGCTTATATTAAACAGGATATATATCAGAATATTCAGTAAACTCAAACGAGTATAACGAAAAATTTAAAATTAGCGTAATCGACAAAATTAATGAATTAAAAAAAACTAAAAAAAGGATTGAAAGCGCGATAAGTGTTAATAGTATTAAATTAGTAGATGATAGTTATATTGATACGACATCTATGATTAATTGGACGAAAAACAATAAGTTGAGTCTGAAAGTACCAAAATTTATAGAAAATTATAATCCTCAATTTTTAAAAAATCATGAGAATGGAAGGTTGTTTAAAAGCAATCAGGATTTCTTGCAAAAACTTGCAATTTCGCTAAAACAAACAACAAATAGTCTAGAAGAAAAATTGACTCTTTCGGAGGCAGTAGAGTGCGTTTCTTTTATACTCAATATTTGTATTAGGGGAAGTAACGAAAATCCTTGTTATAATCCAAATGGAAGGAAAGCACCTAAGGGTTTTAGTTATTATACTGTCGCAGATGCGATGAAGGACATGTTTGATAAAACTGAATCTAGAGGAAATAGCAGCAAAGAAGCAAAAAACCTTAGAAATGAAAAAATAAATAGAATTTCCCACATTTAAAAGGCACACAATTCTATCCATTCATAGAATATTTAAACGGGATTGTTAACCAAAAGCAGATATAGCTTCGTGAAATTGCTGATTTTCTGTACTTAAATGAAATTTACAGATGGTTTGCTATATCCAAGCAAGAGATTGAAAAATCAACATATTTTATCAAGTTAACTTGCTTTTAGTTGACAACTCCATTTCAACAAAAAACAAATGATTTTCGCAGCAGGCAGTGTGGGGATTTAGAAGATTTCCCTTTTCCCCTTCTTTCGTAGCAAGTTGCATAGAGTTTGCCCAAGAATATTGAAAAACTACCATTAGTTTTTGTGGTTAGAAAAGTCTTTACTCCGAAATCTAAAATTTATCATTAGTATAATGGCAATATTATCCAATAAAAACAATTAGTTATAAACTTTTAAAAAAATCCCAACTTTTAATATTTTCACATTTTTGTATTTTCTCCGAAGCTTCCTAAGCTTTCTCGTAATATCACGGGTGGTCCGTAATAATTAAGTAAAAAGAGGGAAATTATGAAATCAGACAAAATAAGAATAGATGAAATATTCGCTAATTGGCGTAGCCCGTTTGTTACGCGGAATCTATCCTGTTCCCACCTAAGTTGCAACAATAAATTTCAAAAAGCCATTTTGCCTCTTTTCAGGATTGCATTAAGTTGAGCGGTTATTTTTCGCAGCTATGATTGCAATCATTTTACAGTTTTTCTCCTGTTTTTT
>JAITDT010000030.1 GCA_031282425.1 Holosporaceae bacterium
GGACAAACCCTACTCACAGCCAAAACCTCTTCTTCACAATTTAGCTACTCAATTGGTTAATCATATAGCACATGACGCCAAAGGTCAACGTGTATATTTCTGTAGAATTGTCCTATTAATATAGATTAAATTTTTCATAGGCCAGTAGTTTTAAAGACAAGAACAACATTTTCTCTGATTGTTTTGAGTAACATTTAGTTTTTCGATGCAATCTTGCGAGATAATATCGCAACACAGAATTGTATGATTCATACCAAACAAGTTTCTGACTTGATTACAATATTGTTTTAGATCCGCGTTTTCGTCAAAAACCTCTGCGTACGACGGATTTCCATCTGTACAAACCATCCCTGCTTCATTTGTTAAAGTTTTTGAGGGTTGAGGAGTTTGCGTCTCCAACTTCAAATCTTGAAAGACTTCACCGAAAAACTAAATGTTATTCAAAATTAAAAAAAATGTTGCTCTTATCTTTAAAACTCTTGGCTTTTGAAAAATTTAATCTACATTGGAACGTTTAATCTTGACTGTATTGATGAAACTGAGTAGATTTTATTTCTAAGGTCGTTATAATGAACATTAAAAACATTGCGCTAATATGGTTATTAGTCGTGGAGGTATAAAAATAAAAAATGAAAATAACGGAAGACGATGTTTTATTAGACATTAACTCACTAAAGAGTGCAACGATTGTTATTGTCAGCACGGGTGCATATGATCACTTTATTAATGATAATCAAGGTGGAGGGAAAACGTTATATGAAACACACAAAGAGAGTGGTGATTTTATCATGCCATTATGTTATTATCATGCATCTAGCATGCGTTGTGGCTATGACAGTGTTATAATGGCTGATTTGCTGCTTCATCAGCGTTGTTTGCTGGCCATAGATAGGATTTCTTCTACAACTGCTAGCGAATTTCTTAATAGTATTAAAGAGCTTCCAAGAGATCTATTTGATGCGGTGCGATTTCTGAATTTATACCATATATGCTCGGAGTATTTTACATCGTCGGCTTCTTTTTATGCATTTAAATTGGCTGAAGTGAAAAAAGTAGTAATATATAGTCTACCGTGTCAGCATTCTTGTTATCATATCTTTTCTGAAGAAGACATTGATTTATTCACAAACCTCGCGAAAAGCTTTGGCATTGAAGTTATAGAATGCAAAATTCCTATTTTTCATAGTAGGTTTTATAATCGACTAACACATTTCTCGATGGATGTTATCAGATTAATACGAAAAGCAATTAGTAATACTAGACAGCCAAATATAAAAGATAAGGTAGTATATATTGATCAATCTCCATGGATGGCGTTCAGAAATAAAAAGTTTATAGAGGAGGCGCATCAAAAACTACACAATAATTTAGCGATAGGCTATTATTTTAGACATTTATGCATAAAGGAAGCTGCGAATTCCTTTTTAAAATATAACATATTTGAAGTAAAATATTCATCAAAATATCGCACTTGGGAAAAAAACAACACGATAGAAAAAAAACTTGAAAATATCTTAGCTAAACATTGTAGTTTTGTCGATTGTGCTATGGTGTATGTCGGACGGAATATAAAACGTAGCATTGCGGAATTTCGAGGATTATATTACAGTTGCAAGGCTATGTTTTCTAACGGCAAAGTTCGCAAATGCATAGTTGCACATAATGAAGCGCTTTCATTTGCAGTAATGAAAGCCGCAGATAATTCTGGTGTGCCTGTTGTACTTCTTCCTCATACAAAGTTTGATAGAGTAGATGGTAATGTAAAATCGCTACCTTCCAGCAATTATATTCATTGTTGTGCAAATGAGTTTTATAAAAAGAGTTTTAAGTCACGGCATCATGAGGATACGGCTATTTATAAAATTATAGATTATGATGGGTGTGTTCAGTATCCAGTTGTCGATTTTAAAAGTACATCTACATCAAGGAAGAAGAATATTACGGTTCTTTTCGGACCAACACGAAGCGGTATTAGTACTTTTGAGAACACTGCTGCTTATTTAAATGATATCCAGAATATGCTTAAAATTCCTAAAAAATTAAAAAAATATTACGCATTAAAATTCAAAAATCATCCTAACAACGGAATTAACGATGTTTTTCAAGCGACAAAACGAAAGCTAGGTAATATCTTGTTGCCGGCAAACGCCAATATTCATACTATCGTTCAAGATACATCGATAGCAGTTTGTTTTAATTACGTAGGTGGAGGAACATTCGAGTTATTTGAACATCAAATACCAGTTATTATATTGCTTACTGATCATCTCCTGGCGCAATCGATGGCTGGGCGTGAAATGTTTGGAGATATATGGAAGGAACAAAATTTTCTTCAAGCAAGAAGTATAACAGATATGTGGGAACAAATTGAACTTATGACTAATGATCTAGAATATAGTCAGGCAATAATAAAAAATCAAAATATGGCAATATATGGTCAAACAACCCCTAAAGAGTTTTGTAATTTTGCTGATATCCTATAAAATGTTTAGTGGTTGTTTACTATACGTTGTTGGGGGTGGGGGCTTAATGAAGTACGTTTTCTTTAAGTCATTTAAATATGCATTTGTCGTGAGCTTTATTTTTTACATGATCTCCAATGCGGTAGTATTTATAGATGGATGGTATCCGCATACTCTAAGTGGATTTATGGAATGCTATTGGGTGGCAATTCCATTCTTTTGGAATAGATTGTCATGGATGGTTTTTTTGTTAGATTTTTTGTTTAGGTTGTTGCGAGAGGTTTCTGTTGAACGTTCTTCTGATCGTATACGATAATGATTCTTACATTTCACATTTCCCAATAGGTTTGGCGTACTTAGCTTCAACTTTAAGAAACGCTGGACACGTGGTTTCTGTATATCAACAGGACATATATCATTATCCTGACGAGCATTTGACATTATACTTAGATAAGAATGAGTTTGATGTTGTCGTTATAAGCGTCATTGGGGGATATTATCAGTATAGAAAATTGCTGAGCTTGTCAAAGGCAATAAATTCCTCAAGAAAACGTAAAGAGTTTAGTTATTTGATTGGTGGGCACGGCCCTGCTTCAGCCCCTAGCTTTTTTTTGCAAAAGAGTGGCGCTGATTTTGTTGGAATAGGTGAGGGAGAAACAACTATAGTTGAATTATTAAATGCTATAAGGCATGGAAATAAACAAGAAATCCAACAAGTTCAGGGAATAGCTTTCTTGACAAAAAGAAAAAAATATGGGGGGGGGGGGGAATTATTTGTGACACCGCGTCGTTCTTTGATACAAAATATAGATGAAATACCTATGCCAGCGTATGATTTATTCGATATTAATCACTACTCACTTATGAGAATGCCTAATATTTCGCACAATGCACGCTCGATGAGCATTTTATCAGGAAGAGGATGTACGTTTAGATGCAACTTCTGCTATCGTTTGGATAAGGGATTCAGACCGCGTTCTTCTAAAAGCATAATCTATGAAATTAATTTTTTGAAGGACAAATACAATATTAGTTATATTGATTTTTCCGACGAGTTATTAATGAGTTCAGTTCGGCGAACAGTTGAATTATGCGATGCATTTATTGAGGCGAAGCTAAATATAAAATGGAGTTGTAATGGCAGGTTAAACTATGCAGATATTCCAACATTAAAGAAAATGAAAGAAGCCGGATGTGTTTTCGTAAATTATGGGATTGAATCACTCGATAACGCAACGTTACAAGTTATGCACAAAGGATTAACACGGGAAATGGTTATTGCTGGCATAGAAAATACTTTGGAGGTAGGAATCAGTCCAGGTCTCAATATCATTTATGGAAATATTAACGAACCTTTGCCAGCAATTGATGATGCTGTGGAGTTTTTACTAAAATACGACGATCATGCTCAATTGCGCACGATAAGACCTGTTACCCCATATCCAGGATGCGAATTATTTGATATTGCCGTACAAAAAGGATTTCTGCGTGATGTAGAAGATTTTTATGAGAACAAGCATACTAATTCGGATCTTCTGGCTGTTAATTTTACACAGCATAGTGACGAAGATATTTACAATGCTTTATATAAAGCTAATATGAGATTAATAGATAGATATATAGAAAATACTAAATGTAGTATGCGCAAAACTTGCGAAAAACTGTATAAGAACAGAGATGCATCGTTTAGAGGTTTTCGACAAACTTGATATTTATAACTTTGAGGAAAAATTGAATTCAAAAACGGTTTTAGTTACTGGAGCGGATGGTTTTATAGGGGCGCATCTAGTTGAGGTGTTGGCTCCTAAAGTCAAGTATCTCAAGGCGTTATCGTTGTATAATTCATTCAACAATTGGGGATGGCTAGAAGATGTAAGCTGTAAAGATGACATAGAAATTTTGTGCGGTGATGTTCGAGATCCTCATTATATAAAGAAAACCACCAAAGATGTTGATGTAATTTTTCATTTGGCGGCATTAATTGCCATTCCTTATTCGTATGTTGCTCCAGACAGTTACGTGGATACAAATATCAATGGAACGTTAAATATCTGTCAAGCTGCCCTCGAAAATGGAGCGCAAAAGATAATGATTACGTCTACGAGCGAAGTATATGGAACAGCGCAGTATGTTCCGATTGATGAAAAGCATCCGCTGCAGTCTCAATCTCCGTACAGTGCAACGAAAATAGGAGCAGACGCAATAGCAGACAGTTTTTTTAGATCATTTAGTCTTCCTGTATGTATTGTGCGCCCATTTAATACCTATGGACCGAGGCAATCTGCACGGGCTGTAATTCCAACCGTTATTACACAAATTATGGCTGGGAAAAAAGAGATTAAAATTGGAGATCTTAGGCCAACACGAGATTTCAATTACGTAAAGGATACTGTTAGAGGTTTTATAGAACTGGCTGAATGTGATGAATCAATCGGAGAGACAGTTAACATAGGGTCAAATTATGAAATTTCCATAGGTGAGGTCCTGACTCTGATTAAAAAGTTGATGAATAGTGATGCGGAGTTCGTAACAGATGAGCAAAGAATACGTCCGGAGAGGTCGGAGGTTAATCGCCTCTGCTGCGATAATAGTAAGATTAGGAAATTGACTGGATTTAAGCCGGAATATACTCTACAGCAGGGCTTGTCTGAAACTATAACATGGTTCGAAAATCCAGAAAATTTAAAAAAATATAAAATAGATATATACAATGTCTGATTTTATTCCTTTATCCATCCCAAATTTATCCGAAAACGAGCTTGATTACGTAATTGACGCGATAAAATCCGGATGGATATCCACCAGCGGCGGTCGCATAGCAGAATTTGAGAAGAAGCTGGCACGGTATCTCAAAGTCGACAAAATCTCGGCAATTCAAAGCGGTACTGCTGGACTTCATCTAGCCATGCTATTGGCTGACGTAAGGAACGGAGACGAGGTGATTGTTCCAACTCTTACATTCATTGCTGCAGTAAATCCTGTAAAATATGTTGGCGCAGAGCCGATTTTTATGGATTGCGACAATTATCTCTGTTTAGATGTAGTAAAAGTTGCTGAATTTTGCGAAAAAGAGTGTGATTTTATTGATAACCAGCTTATTAACAGGTCAACCAAGAAGCATATCAAAGCGATTGTTGCAGTTCATATCTTCGGAAATATGGTAGACATGCATATGCTGACAAAATTAGCATATAAATATGATCTCAAAATAATTGAAGACGCAACTGAAGCGCTAGGATCATATTACAGAGAAACCGGAGAATTTGCCGGAACCATTGGTGATTTTGGGATCTATTCGTTTAACGGAAATAAAATAATTACTACTGGCGGAGGCGGAGCTATTACTGCGCGCGATTCTAAAATGGTCGATCGGGCGCAATATTTAGCGAACCAAGCAAAGGATGATGATATTGCGTTTGTTCATAGGGAAATTGGATACAATTATCGTATTACTAATCTTCAAGCAGTAATTGGTATTGCGCAACTGGAACAACTTGAAAAATTCATCGCAATAAAAGAGCAAAATTACGATTTGTATAGGGCAGCCGGCTTGAACTTATTGAATTTTCAGGGAAATATACGATCTAATAAATGGTTTTATTCGCTTGTTACAGATAGAAAAGACGAACTAATAAAGAGCTTGAAGGAAAACAGTATACAAAGCCGCCCAATTTGGAAGCTCATACATACTTTGGAGCCGTATAAAAAATGCCAATCGTATAAAATTGAAAAAGCGATTGAATTTTGGGAAAAAATTGTTAATATTCCGTGTGGAATTGGATTGGTGGAGAAGGATATCCGTAGAATAATCGGTGTTATTGCATGAAAGATTTGATACTCATAGGTGGAGGAGGGCATTGCCGGAGTTGTATAGACGTTATTGAACAGCAAAGAAAATTTAGGGTAATTGGAATCCTAGATAATCATTTGGCAAGTGGAACAAATGTATTAGACTGTAAAGTGATAGGAAATGATGGTGATATAGAGAATTTTGCGGAGAGGCAAATAAATGAAAAAATATACTTTCTTGTTACGATAGGACAGACAAAAACGGCAGAATCAAGGATGATAATATTTAATCGGCTGAAAGAATCGTCGGCTAAAATGGCCGTAATAATATCTCCATTAGCCTACGTTTCCAAATACGCTAGTGTTGAGGAAGGAACGATAGTTATGCATCACGCGCTAGTTAACACTAATGCTAGGATTGGAAAAAACTGCATAATTAATTCGAAAGCGTTAGTTGAGCATGACGCAATTGTAGCGGATCATTGCCATATTTCAACGGCTGCAATTATAAATGGTGGCGTCAAGATAGGAGAAAGTAGCTTTGTCGGAAGCAATTCTATTATCGTTAACAATGTTGATGTTACCAGTTTCTCATTTATAAGAGCTGGTGAAGTTGTAAAATGACGAAAGCGTTCATAATCGCAGAAGCTGGTGTGAACCACAATGGTTCTATCGAATTGGCCAAAAAATTAGTTGACAAAGCCATTCACGCGGGATGTGATGCTGTTAAATTTCAAACTTTTAAAGCAGAAAATGTTGTAAGTAAGGTTGCAGAGAAGGCAGAGTATCAAAAAAAGAACACTGATTCCAAAGAAAGTCAGTTGGAAATGATAAAAAAACTGGAACTTTCATTCGATGATTTTGCAGAACTAAAACGATATTGTGACAATTGTGGGATAATATTTTTATCCAGTCCTTTTGATATCGAAAGCGTTGATTTTCTGGCAAATTTAGGTGTGAAATATTTCAAGATTCCATCTGGAGAAATTGTGAACCTTCCCTTATTAAGAAGGATAAATTTCTGCAGAAAAAGAGTTATTCTATCAACTGGAATGGCTACCATTGAAGAAATTGATGCAGCAATGAAAGCGCTGAGCTCATGCGAAATTTCTCTTTTGCACTGCACCACTGAATACCCTTGTCCATATGATGAAGTTAATCTCAAAGCTATTCAAACTCTAAAAAATAGATTTAATCTAACTGTCGGATATTCAGATCATACGGAAGGAATTGAAATTCCAGTTGCGGCAGTCACCATGGGGGCAACAATCGTAGAAAAGCATTTCACACTTGATAAAAACATGGATGGACCGGATCACAAGGCGAGTCTTGAACCTCATGAACTGAGGCAAATGGTCTCGGCTATCAGGAATGTCGAAAAAGCTATGGGAAATGGAGAAAAAATTCCATCCAAGAGCGAACTAAAAAATATATCAATTGTGCGAAAATCAATAGTTGCGAAGCGAGATATAAAAAAAGGAGAAATATTTTCGGAAGAGAATTTAACAACAAAACGTTCTGGTAATGGCATCTCTCCAATGCAATGGGATGAGATAATAGGAACTTTCGCTTTAAAAGACTATTTGGAAGATGAGTTGATATGAAAAAAATTTGCGTCGTTACGTCTACAAGAGCAGAATATGGAATTATGTCGAGTTTAATTGATAAAATCGATCGAGATTCTGATCTTGAATTGCTGTTAATCGTAACCGGCACCCATTTGTCGGAAAAATTCTGGCATACATACAGAGAAATTACATCTCCGATCACAAAAAAAATCGATATAGAGATTGAGCAAAAACCAGCTCGCGCGATGTCTGTCGCTATCGAAAAATTTTATGGTACTTTTATGGAATTAAAACCAGATATTTTAGTAATCCTCGGAGACAGATACGAAATAATGGCAGTAGCAATTGCCGCCATGCTAAGTAACGTTCCCATAGCTCATATTTGCGGAGGAGAATCGACAGAAGGAATTATAGACGAAGCTATTCGCCATTCTATTACGAAGATGAGTCATTTACATTTCACTTCATGTGAAGAATATCGAGAGCGTGTTATTCAATTGGGTGAAAATCCTGATCGAGTATTCAATGTTGGTTCTCTCAGTGTGGAAAATATCGCGAAAACACAACTGCTTACAAAAAAAGATTTAGAGAACAAGCTGAATTTCAAATTTGGCGAAAAAAATTTGCTTGTAACTTTTCATCCAGTGACTCTAGAAAACGATACCGTATCTGAGCATTTTAAAGAGCTGCTCGATGCATTATCCGAGCTAAAAAATACGAAAATTATTTTCACCAAACCAAATTCTGACGACGGCAGTAATGAGATATTTGAATTGATTGACCATTATGTGTTTAATCATGATAACGCCATTGCGTTTACTTCCATGGGAAAGTTGCTGTATTTCTCCACAATGCAGTTTGTTGATGGACTAGTTGGAAATTCCTCAAGTGGAATCATGGAAGCTCCGAGTTTTAAAATAGGAACGATTAATATTGGAGACAGGCAAAGGGGTAGAATTCAATCTGAGTCAATAATAAATTGCAATGCAACACAGGAAGGGATTTCCAATGCATTGCATAAACTGTATTCTGAAAAATTTCAGCAGACATTGAAAACAACAATTAATTGTTATAAACAAAAAGGCACTGCGGATAGCATCATCAATACATTAAGAAAAATTGATGCGAGAAAATTACTGAAAAAAAGATTTTATAATCTAGAGGTAGTATGAAAATAGTTTTTATTGGTACAGTTGAGTTTTCTGCTCGAATGCTGTCTAAGCTTATAACGATGAATGTCGATGTTGGCGGCGTTGTTACCAAAAAAAAGTCTAGCTTTAATTCTGATTTCTTTAATCTTGCTCCGCTGTGTAGTAGCGCAAATATTCCTTGCGAATTCACAGAAGATATTAATTCTGAAGATACAGTGTGTTGGATAAAATCTCTTAACCCAGATGCGATTTTTTGCTTTGGTTGGTCAAATTTAATCAAAACGGATTTGCTAAATTTAACTAAGCTTGGAGTGATCGGATTTCACCCTGTAAAACTGCCATCAAATAGAGGAAGGCATCCGATAATTTGGACTTTGGCGCTAGGATTAGATGAGACTGCGTCGACTTTTTTTATAATGGATGAAGGTGCCGATAGCGGAGATATTCTTAGTCAAAAAACAATACAAATATCCTATGAAGATAACGCAAAAAGTTTATATAACAAGATTGCAGATACTGCAGAACTACAGTTAGAGCAGCTGTATCATGAATTGAAATGCCATAGATTTGTTAGGATAAAGCAGGATAGTAGTAAAGTCAACTATTGGAGAAAAAGAACAACACAAGACGGTCTAATTAATTGGAATATGTCCTCAAAGGCTATTTATAATCTTGTAAGAGCTCTGACAAAACCGTATGTCGGAGCTCATTTGATTTATAATCATGAAAATACAATTGTTTGGAGAGCTGAAGAGCTTTCATGTAAAAATATGGACAATATCGAACCAGGAAAAATATTGAAAGTTTCGGATAGTTTTATTAACGTGAAATGCTATAATGGAGCCATCAAGATATTAGAACATGAGTTTAAAATGCTACCGAAAGTCGGAGAATATTTATGAATGTCATAGTAATTGCGCCACATCCGGACGATGAAACGTTAGGATGTGGCGGAACAATTCTTAAACACAAGGAAGCGGGTGATAGCGTATATTGTGTTTTTGTGACTAGCATGTGGGAAGAATACGGATTTTCGGAGGATCAGATTAAAATTCAGGAACAGCAGATAAATAACGTGTCGCGTGTATATAATTTCGATGATATATTCCAACTGAAATATCCAACAACTCGTTTAGATATAATTCCAATGGCTGAGATTATTTTTGAAATCAGTGGAGTTTTCAAGCAAGTAATGCCAGAAGTTGTATATCTTCCCAATAGATCGGATGTTCACAGTGATCATAGAGTTGTTTTCTATGCTGCGTTCGCATGTACTAAAGCATTTCGATGTCCAAGTATAAAAAAAATTTTGATGTATGAAACAATCTCTGAGACGAATTTGATGCCAGCGTTTGCGGATAATATGTTTATTCCAAATTATTACATAAATATAACGAAATATTTTGAGCGGAAAGTAACTATATTAGAAACGTGCTATGATAAGGAAATTGGATTGCCACCTTTTCCAAGATCTATTCAAAACGTCGAGACTTTGGCAAAATTTCGCGCCATGGGGGGGGGGGGTATGCAATATGCAGAGGCATTTTGTCTTATAAAGCGTATAGTATGAACATTATTGGCAACAAAATCCATCAACATATCATTACTCACAACAAAACAGTGCTTGATGCTCTTAGCACAATAAACAATCGCGGCAGTAATGCGCTTTATCCTATTTATGTTATTGATGACAGTTCTCATGTGATTGGCTCATTAACTGATGGAGATATTAGGCGAGCTCTAATCGAAGGAGCATCTGTTAATGATAACATTCAAAAAATAATGTGCAGAAATTTCAAATATCTTTTAGGAATTGATGATTATCTGAAAATAAAGCAACTTAAGTCTCTTGATTTAAAGTTAGTTCCCTTGGTATCTGCAGATATGAAAATCATAGATTTTATAGATCTGAAAAATGTAAGAGCAATTCTACCTTTGGATGCTGTGATTATGGCAGGAGGAAAAGGAACTCGTCTCAGGCCGCACACAAACAATGTTCCGAAACCGATGCTAGATCTAAATGGAGAGCCGGTAATTGCGCATAACATAGATAGATTGATCAAGTACGGAGTAAAAAATTTCTATATTTCCGTAAATTATATGAAGGAATGTATAAAAGAATATATCCACAAACATTACGATAAGTTGAATATTGAATGGATAGAAGAAGATAAATTTCTTGGTACTATTGGCTCCATTAAGTTGGTGAAACAGTTTGTCCATAACGATATTTTGTTAATGAATGCAGATATTCTAACAAATATTAATTTGGATGATTTTTATTATAACTATAAAGAAACTAAAAGCGATATGTTGGTGGCAACTTTTGATACAAAAGTAGAAATTCCGTACGCGGTTTTGAGAATTAATGGTCGCAGAGTAGAGTCATTTGTGGAAAAACCAACCTATACTTATTATTCAAATGCAGGTATTTATTTGTTGAATAGAAATTGCATTGATCTGATGCCAAACGATAAAATCTTTGATGCAACGGATTTAATGGATTTAGCGATAAAAAGCAACAAGTATGTGTGCCATTTTCCTATATTAGGATACTGGCTTGATGTAGGAACAGTTCAGAATTACTTCAAAGCCAAAGAAGACATAAAATATGTGAAGTTTTAAAGATGCTAAAAGATAAAATAGTCATAGTAACTGGTGGTAGCGGGCTAATTGGAGCTAAAATTACCGATGACATAAAAACTAAACGTGGGAAAGCCGTAAATTTCGATATTTCCGCGGAGACTTGCCAGGAAGGTGATTCCTTTAAATGCAATATCAGCGATGTCGAATCCATAGAACATTGTGTTGATAAAGTTTTTTCTAAATTTAAAAGAATAGACGGGTTGGTGAACTGCGCATATCCGCGAACCAGCGATTTTGGCGAGAAAATTGAAAATACGTCCGTCGAGTCGTGGAGACGGAACGTCGATTTACAGCTCAATAGCGTATTTGTTATATGTCAGAAAATTTTAAAAATAATGCAAGCGCAAAAATTTGGTTCTGTGATTAATTTTGGATCTATATATGGCGTCGTTGGAAACGATTTTAATATCTACGAGGGGACAGAAGTGTGCCCCACAGCTGCATATACGGCAATCAAGGGGGGAATAATTAATTTTACGAGATATTTGGCGTCGTATTTTGGAAAAGACGGCATTAGAATCAACTGTGTCTCTCCAGGTGGCGTTTTCGATAATCAAGATCCAATTTTCGTTAATAATTATTCAAAAAAATGCCCACTAGGGAGGATGGCGCGACCTGAAGAAATTGCTCCAGCCGTAAGCTTTTTACTATCGGATGAGGCGAGTTATATTACCGGACACAACTTGTTGGTAGATGGCGGTTGGTGTGCAATATAAGATTTTGTTTGTTGGATTGGGATCGATAGGGCAAAGACACCTGAAAAATCTCACAACGATTCTAAATTCCAGAAATACTAATTTTCAAATAGATGCGCTAAGAATGCAAAATTCCACGCATATTGGCGTCGGTAAAATATATACATATCGAGATGATATTCCTGACGATTACGATATAATTTTCATCACTAATCCAACAAATCTGCATTATGAAACAATGATGCGTTTAAAAGATAAAACTAAGCATTTCTTTGTGGAAAAACCTATTTTTGATAAAATCCACAAATTTTCCTTTAATAATGGCGTTTGCTATGTCGCTTGCCCGTTGAGATTCCATCCTATTATTGGGAAATTGAAGGATTTTGCTCAAAACAACAATGTTTTTTCTTTTAGGGCTATCTGCTCATCATATCTTCCGGATTGGAGAGCAAATATAGATTATAAAAGCAACTATA
The DNA here is from genome assembly GCA_031282425.1 of Holosporaceae bacterium. GTDB lineage: Bacteria > Pseudomonadota > Alphaproteobacteria > UBA3830 > UBA3830 > JAIRMQ01. The sequence goes on from JAITDT010000030.1 coordinate 12,788, forward strand.
GCGCTAAAAAATCCATGGGCGGCGGAGTGGAATTAGATCTAATTCACGAAGTGGATTACCTAAAATGGATTTTTGGGAAACCAAAAAAGGTTTCTATGTTTTTGGGGAAAAAATCAAATTTGGAAATAGATTCCAATGACGTATCGCTATATCTCTTTGAATTTTCAAATTCGATTGGATCGCTTCATTTGGATTACTTCGGACGCTATCAGCAGAAAACAAAACGTGAGATAGAGATTTACACCAATGATGATACAATTTTATTTGATATAACGAATTGTTCAATTAGATCCTCAAAAACTGGAATTAATGACTGTTTCCCAAGCGAAGATATGCATATGAATGAAATGAAATATTTTTTTGAAAAAATCTTAGATAATACGGAAAGTAAAACTTACCATAATTTTCCAAAAGAAGCTTTGGAAAGCTTGAAAATAGCGCTTAGGGGAAACACAGTATGAACATATTATTTACCATTTGTGCAAGAGCGGGTTCCAAGGGATTAAAAAACAAGAATATATCTGATTTTCTTGGAAAACCGCTCTGTTATCAGACTCTATCCGTGTATGATGCATTTAAAAGGGAGCACCCGGAGTACAATTGCCATCTAGTTTTAAACACAGATAGTCTGGAGCTATTCAATCAAGTGAGAAATTATGGGATAACGTTTGATTATGTTGAAAGAACAGCTGAATTAGCCGGAGATTTAGTTGCAAAACTAGATGTCATTAGGGATACTTTTTTAAAAGTAGGTGGCAAATATGATTTGATCGTGGATTTGGATTTGACGTCTCCATTGCGCACAGTTAAGGACATTTATGGGGTAATAAATGTTGCGCTAGAAAATGATATGGCGGATGGAGCGTTTTCCGTAACGGACGCTCGCAGGTCTCCATATTTTAACCAAGTAAAAAAAGACATCGATGGTTTCTATCGCACAGTGATTAAAAGTGAAGCGGTTACCAGACAGCAGGTTCCGAAGGTTTTCGATATGAACGCCTCGATTTACGTGTTTAAACCTGATTTTCTTAAAAAAAAATTAAAACATCTTTTCGATTGGAAAATGTTAATATACAATATGCGAGATACGGCAGTTCTTGATATCGACGACAAAGATGATAAGAAGTTGATGGAGGGGATTGCGCACCTGTTGTGTGGGAAATGATGCCTGGAAATGTTTATATAGTTCATCATATCGATACTGAAGGGCCTTTGTACGAATCGGCAGAAGAAGCTCTTTTAAGAATAGAACGGCTATTCGGAGTAAGTTTTGGATTGCGGCGGAACATTGAAACTCTTGAAAAATTAAAAGCTGGAAGAGTTCAAGATATTGATTCCAGTTTATCGGAGTCGGTATGCAATATTCTTAAATCCGCAGAGTTCAAAAAAAGTTGGGAAGAGATTGACGAGATGTTGTTGCGCATCTTATCTACTAATTATAGAAAAAGGTTTTGCGATAGTTTGGGCAATTCATGGATATATAATTGGCATATTGTGGATCATGTTGGATTTGTCACAAATAAGAGGCAGCGACATTTGGGTTATCTAAGCATATTTGATCATTACACAAAAATTTTAAAAGATACATGTTCGTTAGATAAAGTCTACTGGCATTTTCATCCAATTTCATTAAAAAAAGAAGCGCATTTTTGTGCGACGTCATACGAAAATTCCATGTATGAATTGCACCAATCTTTATCAAGAAGGTTAATAGAACGGCGTTGGTTCCCTAAAGTGCATCGAGCAGGTTTCCATACAGAACGTCCTGATTCTAATTGGTTTTTAGAGCAATGGATTCCATTTGATGTATCTAATCAATCTATAGATGAAGATGTTTTCGAGCAAAGTGACAATATGAATCATAGGTTTGGAGATTGGTACGGAGCTCCCAAAGATTGGAGTGTATATCATCCTGATTTATACGATTGGAGAAAAGAAGGTCATTTGAAACGATATATTGCCAGATGCTTAAATTTGAATTGTAGATTTAGAACTATAAATGAATATGAAATAGAGCAGGCTTTCAAAAAAGCCATGCATGAGAATGTTTATCTTGGCGTAACAAATCACGATTTCAGGGAGATTTCTTCAGAAATTGAAAAGTTTTATAATGTATTGCAAATAATGTCATTGCAGTATCCAAAAATCAAATATATTTTTTCTGACTCGTTGGATGCGTTCAGGTCAGTAATTGGAATGTCTATACAAGAAATCAAACGCAATAGAGTAGAATTTGAACTGTCGCTTAAAGATAATTGTTTAAAAGTATCCGTTATAAATGGAAAAATATTTGGCGCACAACCTTATTTAGCAATAAAAGCTAAAAATGGAGAATATTTTCACGATAATATGGATTTTGGTGATTTCCCTTCAGAATATTATTATACATTTGACTATCAAACTCTTGAATTGAACGAAATTGAACAGATATCAATTGCATCAAATGATTCGTATGGAAATACATGTATCGCCGAAATAAAAGATCAACAAATAAAAAAGTATTGGATATGAATAGAAAAGATTACTGGAATAAAGATTATGTTGAATACTGGAAAAAGCGAACAGAAGAGGCGAATTCTATAGAAAATCATGCTTCATCTATAGTAAAAGAGGATAGTCTGGCTTCCTCTTCCGAAAATTATGCGAGTGCAATAGACTTATTAGATATAAATGGTGATGATGCGGTTCTTGAAATTGGTTGTGGTTTTGGGAGGAGCATTCCATATTTGGCATCAAAAGCATGGAACATATCAGCTATTGATATCTCCAAAGAGATGATAAAGTTTGCAAAATCAAGTTACAGTAAATTATTTCCATCTGTTAATTTCTGTGTTGCAGAAGCAGAGCGCTTGCCATATGACGGCGAGTTATTTAATAAAATAATTTGTTTCGCTGTTTTCGATGCGTTATATCAAAAAGAAGCGTTGGTTGAGATAAATCGTATTTCTAAGATAGGAGGCAACATATTGATAACAGGAAAGAATGACGATTTTTTCGACGACGATGATGCTGCACTTGTTGCTGAAGTTAATGCCCGCCAAAAAGGACATCCCAATTACTTTACAAACATGAAACTGCTTTTGGAAAAAATTCATTTGTTCGGTTTTAAAGTTTGTATATCTAGGTTTTTTCTACGAAGAGGTGATGAAAACACAAACAAATATATGGACTCATTACCTAAAAAATTTTACACATATCTGCTAATTTTGGAAAAGATAAGTTCAAGTGTAGCTCCTATTGATATAAGCTCTGAATTTTCAAACACTTGGTTAAGGAAGAATTCATGATCTTGTACGCAATAGTGGTTTTGTTGCCTTTCTACTGTTCAGAAAGAATGTTTTCAGCCAAAATGAGTGGTTCGTCATCCAACACTTTGTAGCTACAAGAAAAACACGAATTTAGATCATCGAGCTCGTAATCTTCGGATAAAACCATCAGTGCTGGAGTATGATTGCATGGTGCAATGCGCATTAGTTAACAACAAGAAGCGAATGATATAGCATTTTCATCTTTGAATAACTGAGATTTTCGTATTCCGAGAAATTTCGGTACGAAAGAATATTTATATGGAGTGGGTTGCCGATATTATATCTGGAAGAGTTTAAGAAAAAGGTGTTGGAGTACATAGACGGTTTTTACGTAGTTAAGTGTGATAGGACTAATGCCTTCGTTTTTAGATAAACACTTTGAGTATTATAAAATTTATGAAGGATAAAAAAGGAGCGCATAGTGTGCATGATCTAAAGTATCATACAATATTCTATACGAAACACAGGTATAGAATACAGAATTGTCCAACTAATATAGATTAAATTTTTCAAAAGCCAAGAGTTTTAAAGATAAGGGCAACATTTTTTTTTGATTTTGAATAACATTTGGTTTTTCGGTGAAGTCTTGCGAGATTTGAAGTTGGAGACGCAAACTCCTCAACCCTCAGAAAATTTTGGAATAAAATAACAAAAACAAATGAAGCAGAGATGGTTTGTGCAGATGGAAATCCGTCGTACGCAGAGGTTTTTGACGAAGACGCGGATCTAAAATAATATTGTAACCAAGCCAGAAACTTATTTGGTATGAATCATACAATTCTGTATTGCGATATTATTTTAAAATCCATTTTGTCTAAGAATGTTATGGCGGAAGAAAATTAAAGTAGGCTTAACAGATCGTCTACTTCCCGCTTTCTATATTGAAATATTTAAATCCTTGGCATATAATCCATCCGTTTCGAATATTATGGAGAGAACGTGATGGCAGATAAAAAGACAGCGGCAGGATCGCAGGAGTTTACCGGATGGAAAGCGGTGCTTTGGCCCATTTATTCCATCGAGCTGAGGAAATTTCTGCCCATGGCTTTTATGCTGATGTGCATTGTGTTCAATTACAGCGTTTTGCGAGGCATGAAAGATTCTCTAGTGGTAACTTACATGGGGGCAGAGGCGATCCCCACTCTGAAATTGTGGTTTGTTTTACCATCTGCGGTTTTATTTATGTTGGCTTATTCTAAGCTCTCTAACAAATTCTCTAAAAATACCGTGTTTTATATGGTAACATCCTTCTTTATGGCATATTTTGCACTGTTTGCGACTGTCCTGTATCCATTTAATTCCCTATTAACCATAGATTTCTCCTGGGTGAAAAGTGAATTTTTGAAAAGTCTGCTAGTACCGGTAGGCGGATGGGTTTTTTCATCATTTTATGTAATGGCGGAACTTTGGGGAAGCGCAATGGTCAGCCTCATGTTTTGGCGGTTTGCCAATGACGTTACCTCTCTGAAGGAGTCCAAAAGATTTTATTCAATGTTTGGATTTATCGCGAACGGGGCTCTACTTTTTTCTGGAACAATTTTGAATACTGTAAAAGATATCTACGTAATCAATCTAATAGCCATAGTATTTTGCATGCTAGTTATATGCATTTACTACTGGTTGAATACGCGGGTTCTAGTAGATCCTAAATTTTTCAATCCAGATGAAGTTAAGAGGCCGAAAAAAAAGGTTAAGTTGAGTCTTGGAGAGAGTCTGAGGTACATTATAAGCTCAAAGTATCTAGGATTTATCGTTCTATTGGTGGTGTGCTATGGTGTAAGCATCAATTTAGTGGAAGTAATGTGGAAGGGGCAGGCAAAATTGCTTTATCCAACAGATGCGGAATTCCGTGGATTTATGGGGAATTTACAGATATGGACCGGCGGCGCCACCATGCTATTCATGTTGCTGGGTACTAATATACTCAGGAGATGTTCATGGTTTGCATCGGCAATGGTAACGCCAGCAATGTTTTTCGTGACCGGTATAATTTTCTTCGGGTGTATAATTTTTAAAGACGTTCTAGCGCAGTATGTGTCTGGGATTGGCCTGACCGCTCTCGGTGTTATCACATCCGTTGGGTTATTTCAGAATGTTCTGGGTAAGGGTGTGAAGTACTCGCTGTTTGACGCTACGAAGGAGATGAGCTACATACCTCTAGACGATGAGCTAAAATCAAAGGGAAAAGCCGCCGTAGACGTCATTGGCGGAAGAGCGGGAAAGTCCGGAGGAGCTGCTATTCAGTTTCTTCTCCTCAATGTGTTATTCGTGGGTACATCACTGGTGCAATTGGCGCCGCTTATTGCCGGTATCTTTGTGCTGATCCTGCTGCTTTGGTTTTTTGCTGTATCTGGTTTGAGCAAAGAGTTTGCAAAGCTGACTGCTGAGCAGAGAAATTAGTTTCGCCGGCAATACTAAAGAAGGCGCAAAAAAATTAGTGTATTTAATATTTTAAAAACTTTTTTGCTCTAAAATCTGACACGAAGTTTCGAAAGAAGGAAATTGTGTTGGATTACAGAAATGGTTGGTGGTTAATATGCCTTGTCATACTAAGTTGTTGTTGCAACAGAAACGCCGTTGAAAAGAGTCCAGTGGTGCAGATGCTAGAGGATAAGTTGTGTCGGCATTTTGAGGGGAGACGAGAAAATGACATATCCACCCTTATTCGAGAAACAAGAGCTTTATCGGCGCAGCTAAAAGCGGCAGGTATGCGGCAACAGGCCAATAAGTTTGATTCCTATGTGGATGTGCTGACGTACGGCAACAACACCATTGACGAATCGCTGGACGATGTCATGAGGTTGGTTAGATACAAGAATCGCTCCAATAATATGAGGCTCCGATGCTCGGAAATAAAAACGTCTGCGCTATTTTAGAAGTAGCCTAAATTGTTTTTTTATACAAATGTATCTGATGGTGTGTTTAATGCATACACGATCTTTGTTTCAATGAGTATGAGAGTTTTAAAAAAACATGAATGCGCGTAGGAATATATCATTTTCACTTAGAATTCACCGCAGCCATAACGGCAAGTTCTAGTGTTTCATATAAATGGGCAGTATATCTGACTTTATTTTTCATCCAATCCCAAAAATGTTCTATTGGATT
>JAITDT010000042.1 GCA_031282425.1 Holosporaceae bacterium
TAGCGGAATACAACTACACGCCGGAAGAATTGCTGGATTACGAGCGTTATGCCATGAAACAAGACGAAATCGCAACTTCTATCTCCGATGCAAAAAAAGAGGGAGAGGAAAGAGGTAAAGCGGAAGGGAAATTAGAAAAAGCCCGAGAGATAGCCGTTAATCTTCTACGAAACAATGTTGATGTGAACATAATAGCCGCCTCTTCTGGTCTTTCGGTCGAAGAGATAGAGTCTTTGAAAAATTAAAACCTGTTCTCAAATCTCTTCCAGAAATAACTTCCAGCCGCCGGACATATTCCATTCGTCGGTTTCTAAAGAGAAATTTATAACTTTCATGATAAGCCACGGCCGAAAACATACAAAAATTTTATCTCCAAATGTTTTGGACAATTCTACTTCATCATCTGTCAATCGAAACGGAATAGCGTCTCCCAAATTATTAACGACGCAAACGGATCCGTCGACCGCTGGACGAATGAGACGCAGTTTTAATTCTCCAGGATTTATTACCTGCCATAGATTTTGAATACATCCGACCGAAAGCTGAGAGCCAACCCAGATGCCTTCTATAATTGGAGAATTTATATCTTTGCAGGAGATTATGCTTTTATAGCGCTTCCGTTCATTGGTTTCCAAAAACAATAAATCGCCGTTTATGGATTTTTTAAATTCTCCATTGGGTATAGGAGATAACTCTTGCGTGCAATTCCTTGCGCTTTCTGGAGGTAATCCAGCTACTCCTAGTATAAGATTTGTTTCGCCCATTTAATCCATCCATTCCGGCAACGTTGTCGGAGTCATGCGCGTTAAATATTCCAAATATTCTTCCAAATTATCCATTTCTTCGGAATTTTCTTCTTCTTTATTCATCTTCGTATATCGCCTTCAATTTTAATATCGCCACCAAATTCAATATGAGGTTACTTTTCTTGCTTTCTATGGAATTTACTTTTACTTTTGCGTTTCCGATTTCGAAATCGTCCTGCAAAAGCGTTAATTCTTTGCTGATAATTTTGTTGATCGCTCTCAAAATTTCGAAACTAGCGGTAGCGACGTCTTTGCCCTCTATTATCGTAATTGAAAATTCCACTCGGGATGTGAGATTTTTTCCTTGCAAAATATTTTTTAATTCGAAAATTAAGTAGGGCGTTTTTCGAATTTCCTCCGGAGGGTGAGACGGAAAAATAGCAAGTTCTAATTCTTTTCCGATGGCTCTAATAATGCCCAAATCCCATGGTATCATATTATTTCCTTCCGTTGCGCATTATTGTGAGAACCCACCGTCGCATGAAACAGAATCAGATCTTGCGACGGCTCTATTATCGGAAATTGCGTCGGCGTAAAGATTATATCCTTGACAACTACCCTAAATTCCCGAGGAAATTCCTGCTTCCATCTAACGGAAAAAAGATACAATACTCGCCGTGAAGAAATATCTTTTAGGGAGATAGAAGCCCAAACTTCTTTCCACGGTTTGTATTCCGAAACCCATAAATTATCGTTGGATAGTTTCTTTTCGATTGTTTCTATTTTCACTCTAGCGTTGAATAATCTTCTTAGCATGATTAAAAAATTCTCAGATTTAAAAAAGGATGGAGCAATTGTTTAACGCCTTGAGATACAATATTATTTTGCGGATACGCAAATCTTTCCTGGAAGGCGTTAGCCGTCAGCATCAAATTTGCCAACTTCAGCTGATATGGAATATTTTCTGCACTATCGGCAATTCCGGCGCTGTATTTTATGGCTATAGAAATTTTTCTTCTATTTCTGAAAAGATGTTTACTATCTATGCATAAGCAGAATTTATCATTTGTTTTTTCCAGAGAATATTTGTTGGGATCCAAGTCCCGATCATCCACGCTTACGCTAATTATTTCTCTAATCGGCGGTTTTGGCAGCGGAATTCTCACACTATTGCAGTGGATGCTGGGGTAATCTCCCTCTTGGAAATCAAAATTACAAATCGACGCGTTATCCAGCTTATATTCCCAGATTTGCTTCAGGATAGATTTTTGTATGATGGCTTCTATTGCTTCGCGCGTTGATTTTATAATGGCCGAAATTAGATTGTCATCAAAATCGTGGTCTATCCGTAGATAGTTTTTTGTCTCTGCGAGGGTAATGATTTCTTCAGACGGTTTTTCAAGGAGATTCAGCTGCATTGTTTCTTCCCTTTTTTTATAGATTTTTGTTAATCGGTTTTTTCTTTAAACTTCAACAGCTTAATTGCATCAAAGTCTACAATGCCGCCGCCGGTGCGTTTGGTCGCATAAAATTCCACAAACGGCTTCGATGTATAAGGGTCTCGCAGAATTTTTAAATCTTGACGATCCACAATTTGATACCCGGAGTGGAAATCTCCAAACGCTATAGAGGTGGAGTCTGTATTATCCGTCAGCGGCGGCATATCATCATCGATGATTACCTGATAGCCAAGCAGCGTTGAAGGACTGGCTTCGGATATGGCAGGTTGCCACGAGTATGACCCATCTTTGTTTTTTAATTTTCTAATTACCGCCAACGCCGATCTAGACATAATCCACTTTGCATTTTTCACATAAATAGGTTTTAGAGCGCAAACCATATCGATTAACACATTGATAGCGGTGGAATTATCGGAGAATTTTCCTGAAGCTCCACTATAAAAATGCTGCAATTTCCCGAACTCTCTCTTTTCAGCATCTTCGGATTCAACTTCCAGGAAACCAAGCGGTTTTTCGTTGCCATCTCCTTTTACAAACGCTTCATTTTCCAAAAGAGCGACTTTTTCCGAAATTTTGGCTATTAACCACTCTTCCACGTCAATTTGCGCATCATCCAAAAGCTCTTGACTGATTAGTGGCTTAGCATATATTTCATGCACCGGAATTTTAATTTTTTGAATTTCCGGAGAGTCGGTTTCCTTTTTCTCGTCACTATCTTTTGATGTCCAGCCGGCGTCAGGCATTTTGGAATCCACCAATAATTCCACAGAATTTGACGAAACGGTGATGACGCGTGAAATTGCTCTCATGGGAGACAACAGCTTCAATCTATCGTTAATGCGTAAAGCAATTTCCTGTGGAATGAAATGCGTGCCACAAGATTCATCTTTCTCGCTGAGAGATTTCTTCAAAAAATCACAGGTTCCTTTTCTAATATATTCGCTAAAATCCGATTTGCCATATGCGTCTCCGTCTAGATTTTTAGACAACGGCATTGTTCTATTATTTTCGTTTTTCAATACGTTAGTTTCCATTTTTTTTGTTTTTTCCTCGCTGCATTTTATAAATTCATTCAGAGTATCGTCTAATTCAGAAATAGCTTCTTTAACTGCGTTGTTCATGGATTTTTCCTCTTATTTTTTGGGATATCATGCGAATTTTTTGCGAAATACCATCGTCGGATTTAACCTCCCCAACAATTGCCTCTTCGCAGGCCGGAAAGGTTACGATCGATACTTCCAATAAATCGATATCCGTTAGATATTGCTTGTTATTTTTGAAGTGATTGTTTTTTATTTTGTATCCAATGGAGAAACCGTCTATGGCTCTATTCTTTAATAGGAAATAAACTTCCCGGGCTTTGTGGATCTTCAGAAGAAGTCGTCCTTTTACAAAAAGCCCGTAGTTATCTTCATAAATTTCCTCCAGCACCCCAATGGGAGCGTTTATATCGTGCTGCCAGAGAAGTTTTGGTTTTTTACCAAGAATAAAATCCGCAACGGCATTTTTAAACGCTCCACTAACAACGACGTCGCCGTAACCATCTAACCTATTGAATACGCTAGCGTAGCCAGAAATTTCCCCATTTTCATTTAGAGATTTCAGGTGCGAACATGGTGTTAAAAATTTCATATCTTATTTTTTCCTTCGATTGGCGGATATCCGAGAATTTCTCTCTTCTCATTTATTGTTAGGAAATCCGCATTTGATATTTTATTCCACAGACTTTCTCGCCGAGATATCAGCGCATGCACTGCATCTAAATCAAAAATTATTTCGACAGATTGATTAAATCTGCTCGATAACCAATTGCTAAATTCCCACCGAATAAATTCTGCAATGGGAATGATTGTATCCTCCCAGAAATGCAGTCTTGCCTCTTTATAGGAAGTAAATGCAGAATCCCCATGAATACCGATCAGCAGCGGCGGAACCCCAAACGCCTGCGCAATTTCGCGGGCTGCTATGTTTTTTCCCGTATGAAAATCGAGATCTTTAGGCGAAAGCCCTATTTCTTTCCATTCCAGCCCGCCCTCCAGTACCATTACTCGACCGGCGTTAACGGAGCCTTCGTAGGCACTGCGGATATCCGATCGCAACTGGCGTCTCTGCTCATCCGTCAGGTTTTCAGCATTCTTGACCACTAAGCACCCGGAAGGGCGGCCGCCATTTTGCAAAATCGCAAGATTGTGCTTCGACATCTCGTTATGTTCGTCAATAGCGTGGGATGCGGCCTGTAACGGACTGAATCCATACCAATCATTCAGTGGATTGAAAAATTTCAAATGGAGAAGATCTTTTTTCCCTATGAAAAACTTTGTCGAATCCACAGCATATATGTAGGACTCGACGGCTGTTTTATGTTTGTTTGGTACTATTTGAACGCGATCCGAGCGCAGACAGTGGAATTCATTACCATCGTTGCAATGTATAAATGCATTTCCAGATATCAATAAATAGCTTACCAGATTTTCTAAAAAAGAACTTTTAGTCTGAAATTCATTAGGTTTTCTGAAAATTTTTGTTAAAAATTCATTTTCATCTTTACCGTCGCAATTTCTTACGGATATCGGAATGGACGAAATTCCCCGTGCAATAAGATTAATGGCCCTAAAAACGAAGACATTCTTTTGAAATCCCTCCGCAGACAACGCGTCATAGCGATTTGGCGTCCATTGCGGGCTGCCTACCCCCTGATAAGCAAAAAAGCCGCCTCCTTTTTTGGCACTAAAATGCTTGAGCAAATTTAGCACATCTGCCTCCTTTGTGATTTTTTGATTACTTCTGTTCAGAGCAATGCTATGTTCGGACATTTTTTCAATCGACGCAAGGTATTTTAAAAAAGCTCTTATATTACAATGTAATAACATGAGTTTTTACTAAAAAATAAAAAACATTTTAGAAAAACTCTCCTTCGAAGAAAACTTCGCCAGTTTACTGTGATAAAAAACATCTATCGCGTGAAATATAGCGATAGTAGTTCTCTAATATCAAAACGTGTGGTATAAAAATCATCAGCGAGGTGGGAAATGAAGAAAAAATTGATAGCGTGTATTTGTGGAGCTAGTGCGCTGATTGTTGGCTTGCTTTTAAGCGCAACTAACGTTTTTGCAACTGAATGCGGGGGAAACTGAAAAATCAGTGGGAGATAAGGTTGCGGACAATCAGTTCGATAGCTTTTATTTTGGTTTAGGCGTAGGCGGAAATTTCGTTAGAAATACTGATATGTTTTTGAGAATCAAGCAATCTGATCTGAAAGATCAGGCAGACATGGAGACCACCTACGACAGTAGGGTAGAAGATAAAAGGGCGCTTCGACCTGTATTTAGTATAGTTTCCGGTATTGGAACGACATTCTGGGGGAAAGCGCATATAGGAGTTGAGGGATTGATGGATTTTTCGAAATCGAAATCTCATAATCTTGAAAAGCATAAATGTGAATATTCTCCCTATGATGTAGATGGTGTCATAAAAGCTAGTGGGAATTCCACTATTCTGGGTGTCAGATTGGGATGCTTGCTCTCGCAAAATTGCATGATCTATGCGAGGCCGTCTATAGTCTTTACCAAAACAGAGCTTCTTGATTATAAAGAGTATATATAGCAGAAGATATTACTGGTAATAAATTTGATGATAACGAATCTACTGGTTGGAATGGTTATACCAAAAAAAGTGTTTTTTCGGCGATCGCGCTTAGGTTGGAACATATCTTCGGTAACCGTTTGTCCATTCGCGGAGAGGTAGAGTATATATTTTCTCAAAAATTAGAAGCCTACAGTAAAATGCGCAATGCTGGCTTTACTACTGTTGGTCCTCTTTATACTCCGCATTATTTGGAGATGAAAACGAGCGGAGTTAATTTGCGAATTTTAGCATCCTACAATGTTAGATATTAACTGCCACATTATTTGAAAGGATATAAAAAATGAAAAAATTATCAAGTATATTTCTATGTGCGGTTCTTACAATTGTTAGCATCGAGCGTTGCGGCGGTGTAGATATCGAGGAAAGCGCAGACGCCAAGGAAGGTAGCTTGTTCTCTGGGATTTATGTTGGCGGTGGAATTGGTTGTAATTATACGCGATATGATTCATATAGACTTCGTGTCAATGGTGTATTGGGTGGCACGTCTTTGGCTGGGGTTGCGCATAGATTCGATCAACAGAAGGTTGATCGTTCTATTGGTTGCCTTTTGTTGGGAGGAGGGATGACTTTTTATCATAATTTTTATGCTGGACTGGAAGAGTTAATTGATTTTCCAAAATTAAAGACAAAGTCTGTACTGATACAGGGGAAGGAATACTTAGAAATTGCTCATGATTCTGATGGCAGCTATGTTATTCACAAAGGAGGGGCAAAACAGATAGGTGGAAGATTGGGATATGTGATGCCAGATCTGGCGATGATTTATCTAAGAGGCGGCGTAGCACTTTTGGGAAGGACGGAACTGTGGAATGATTCTAGAAGAACGATGACTGGTCCTGATTTTCCATTGGAAGGAAGGCCGAGAAAATCTTCCTTTTTGCATTAGGAGTAGAAAAAGCTTTTTCTTACGGCCTTTCTGTACGCTTAGAAGGCGAGCGCGTATCTAAAAGATCGTTTGAGGGTTCTTCTTTCGCCGCTCATAACAATACGGATACTGGATGGAGAACCAAAGCGAGCACCAAAGAATATCCGTTTGTTGGTAACATATACATTGCCTCTTTAGGGAGATTGTAGAATCTAGAAAGATTTCTTTTAGAGCTATGATTGGGTAGCGTTCCGGTAAGTGGTGGTTGTTTCTTGTTTAGAGATGTCGCGGTCATTATGTTCTATTAGCGGGACGTAGAAAATTTCAGAAGAGTTGTATAAACCTAGCAAGCATTCAAAAATGAGGTTTATACAACAATGAATAATAACCGAAGAAACATCTCAAAAAATTTATGATTTTTTGATAGCGATTGTTTTGCAATCTACCAAGGATTTCTAAGATAAGAAAAAAGAGGAGTTTGGGAAACATTATTCGAGCATTTTAAGATGATATTGACGATGAATATTTTATGATTGGCAGATCTGTTATTTGCGCAAACCAGTATGCTGCAGGCTAAGGAATCGAACGAGGATCTCACAAATACTGCGGTTTTGGGAGATAAAGGCTATGATTCAAAGAAATTTGTTGACTTTTTGAAAGCAAAAAATTGCGAAGTGATTCGTCCCGCTAAAATTGCAAAGAAAAACGAGAGATTGACAAATATGTTTATAAGGAACAGCATTAGGTAGAAAATTTTTTTCAATAGAATAAAACACTTCAGAAGAGTTTGGCTGGGAATCTCAAGGATGGATAGAAGCAAGAGCAAGATTAGCGGAATTGAAGGAAAATCTATCCTGTTAATCTATAAGTTGCAACTATAAGTTGCAACAATAAATTTCAAAAAGCCATTTTGCCTCTTTTCAGGATTGCATTAAGTTGAGCGGTTATTTTTCGCAGCTATGATTGCAATCATTTTACAGTTTTTCTCCTGTTTTTT
>JAITDT010000047.1 GCA_031282425.1 Holosporaceae bacterium
CATCATTTTTTGGTGGAGATTCATTCTCGCCATCGTTGGAAAAATTCTCCGTTGGCAATCTGAGAACTTGACCATCTCTTACATTATAAGGATATTTAATGCCATTGATTTTGGCCAAAAAGCGGGAAGTAGACGATCTGTTAAGCCTACTTTAATTTTCTTCCGCCATAATATCCCCAGATAAATTGGGTTTAAGATGCGATTTTTTTTGCGAAAATTAGTGACTTTCTGACACAGTGGGGGGGGGGCAAGCCTCTCTTGCAGAGATCTTCCTGGCATTTGGATTGTCAAGATAGCAGCAAGAATCCCGGCGAAATTGCTTTTTTAAGAAGAATTTATCACGGAGATTCCGGCAAAATCGTCTCTTTAGGAAAAATCGAGCACAGAAATTTTAGTAAAATTTTTTCTTTTGGGAGAGCCTGTAATTGTCTCAAAAAGTTTCTTTTTCGCTTTATAAAATCCCTCTTTTGGCGCAGGAATTTCCAGCTGCGGAAAAATCCTCCGGCGCGACGTTCGTAGAAAGTGCGCTCGTCATCGCTTTGGTGGTCATCGCCGCCATCGGTGGGCTTGGATATCTGGGGCAGTCGATTCAAGAAAGCATGGAAGCGCTCACTGGCGAAGTAAGCGGAGAGGCTGACACGCGGAGGGAGCGGGAGCGGTTGCGTAATCAGATCTATACAACGACGCTGGCGAAATTGACAAACAACAACGTGGCGAATGCGGATCAGATCGCAACTGCGGCGGCAGACGCTTACGTGGCGGCGCTGCAAATGGGATGTAACGAAGATGAAGCTGGGCAATATGCAGCCTGGACGGCCTACGAGGCGGCGATGGATCAGGAGATTTTTCCCGAAATAGAGGCGCTTAAGGCATGTCTAGAGGCAGAAACTGAGTATCGTGCAGCTGTGTACGAAAAGATGAAGGACGCGTGTCCTCCCGAACTTTTAATTCTGGGGGCAGAAATGGACGCGGCGTATAATATGATGACACTGAGTATAGGAAAATCGTGGGAAGAGTATGTAGCTGCAGATAATATATACATTGCGGCGTGTGATGCATACAGGACAGCTTATGATGAATGGGCGCGCTCTAAGATAATAGGTGAAAATTCTGAAGTTAATGGATTAAAAGCGGCGATGAACGAAGCGTATAGTACTTACGAGAGCGAACCTGACTCGGATGAGGCGAAAAAAGCATATTTGGAAGCGGAACGCGCTTATAAAAGCGCCTATAATGCAGCGGTAGAGACGATGTTTGGAGATCAGAAATATTTAGATCTGAAGAAAGCAATGAATGATGCGGAAGAGGCAGCTAAAAATGATACTGGATCATGGGAGGCGTATGAGGAGGCGAGTAATGCATATTATGATTATATAAAAAGCGATGAATATCGTGATACCTGCGCCGTATGGATGGATCGGAAGTTATTTGGAGATGAAGTCGCAGAGCTAAGAAAAGATATAAAAGAGATGTATTATGGAATGGATAATGTGTCTTATGATACGGATTGGGCTGCAACGCACGCAAATGCGAGAACGGCGGAAGATGCGGTCTACGAGGCCATCACTGGCCAGATACCGGAGCAGGACGATCTGGCGCGCGAGCGAACCTACGCGTCATCGCTGGAGTTCGCTACTACAATCCTGACGACTCTAGCTGGCGGAACTTTAGCGCCGGAAATAGCGACAAAGGTGAATGCAATGGCAAAAGACATACCCGTACCGTATGATCAATTTTTCACTGCTTTACGAGCTATAGCTGAGGAAGCGCATCTGCAATGGGATGGAGACAGTACGCTCTATAATATACTGACTAGTGCGGTAAATAGGGCGGAATTAGGTATATATGAGGACTGGCGAGCACAAGATATACATGATGACAGAATACGCCTAGCCTGGTGGGTGGACGCCTATAGTAAACACATACCAAATTTTGTGATGTCACGGAAACTTGAGCTGTATGAGAAGGTGGGAGGGAAAAAGTAAGGTATTAAGTTCTGTAGACGCTATTTTATCATAATAAAGATCAATCCAAGTTGAATCCGAGGAAGGTTGAATCTAACTTATTATAGCGTGTAAAAATGCGACGGATACTGTAGATAGGATTGTGTAAAAGCCGCAACTTATTAAGAAGGAGTTTTAATAAGAGGAGGTAATTATCATGAGCAAACTTACAAAAGAAAAGAAAGCGACGAAGATATTACGTCGGGAGAAGCTGAAGGAGCTCTCGGGGGAGTCATTAATTTACAGGGTGTAAACAACCTTGTAATGGATCTTCGCAAAGAAATTATAGAGATGATATACGACGAGGAGATGAAGAATCACCTTGGTGCGAAGAATGCAGCAAGGCCCAAGGACTCGGTATCGCAACGGCGAATTTAATTCTAAAATTGTAAAGAAGCGCCAAAGTGACATTTTCGGCGTTGAAGATCTGATTTCGCTCCGAACCGTGTCCGACGTAAAGGAGTTGCAATCCCGTCCGCTGAAGGCGACGTACGCCGTAGTTGGACGGCGTTTAAAATCAAGAAGGAGGAGATCATGCAAAAATGCACCGCCTACGCTTGCATCGGAGTGGATTTGGTCAAAAGGAGGTTTTGAGTCTGGTGCCGTCGAAAGCTCAAATGGCTCGCGGCGACGAATGAAAACCCGAGGGGTTCAAACCGTTTTTGGGGGACATAGATAGCTCATCCATTTCTAAAATTTGAATCTTTTTTCCCCTCTCATCCTTCTTGAATTCAAGCTCAGACCCAAATTTCTTGATCCACAATACTATTGTCTATCATCGAAAGAATTCATTAAACGCCAAGGATTCGAGCTATCCTCCTAAATCCATTACCTTCCGGATATAACGTCAGCGCGACGCTTCTCTCTTTGCTAGTGTATTTTATACGCCTATCCTCTTTTGAGAACAACAACTTTTACAAAGCCATCTCTGAACTCATAATTCCATCTTTCTTCAAAACACAATGTCAACATAAATTGTAAATATGCACAATATAATTGTTAATTCCCGATCGCAATCGAGCAGGTAACTCAAATACGAGACATTATCTCGGACGAATGATTAGACGAACAAAAGTTGTTTCAAAATCTGAAAAATATGCTTAATGTTTCGTTGAAACTACTTTCCTCTTCACAAGACAATCGGATACTCGAGAACTCTCAAACTATTTTTGAATACTTTCCCATCTTTTAGTCGTCAGTCCCTAAAATCTATGGATATCATCACTTCCCCCAGGACACCACCACATACGGGAATTATAGCTACTGTAGTACTATCTCTAAATAATATTCTCAAGCACTAAATGAACCTCAGAACAACATTCATTTTTATCCAATACAAATTGCAAATCGTCTATATACTTTTGAAAATATTTCTGTAATAAAATATTATTCCTCTCCTTCCCCCTCCTGTAGTTAAGACTGTTTTATTGTTAAACATTTGTTATCCACAAAGCTCTTGATTCGAAAATAGATGCAAGAACTAACTCCTAACTAATCGAAAAGCTGTGATATTACATTTAGCGGAGATTATATATCTTAATTTTCTTTAAGGGGCCAATTTTGGGATTATCCGCCGACTATACGAATGATATAAAGGGGGAGGAAAGGATTCTATGTAGGAAGGCATAACAAATTGTAAGAGGCGTGGCGGCGATGAGTTGAACAAGAGAGGATTTATTGGAGAGAAGCAGAGGTATTTATGCAAAGTTTGTGGAATGAATTTTAGGGAAGGAGATGGTAGAAAAAGGCATCCGGAAGGCATAAAAAGAGAGCAGCCATGTGGCAACTTCAATTTCCTTCACTTCTGAACAATAACGAAAATGGGAATGTAAAGAAAATAATACTTTCTACGGGTTTCTGTTTTTTTAATCTCAAATACTCTAACGCCGAAAATTGACCATATCTTTGTGAATTCAAAACTTTTAATTTTTCTCCATTTTAGTGTAAAAAATGGAATAATCCCAAAAATGCGATAATTTTTTTCAATGAAACAATTATACTCCCTTCCAATAGTGTGTAGTTTGCCATTCGTATGCTTTTTTATTCTTATTCTTTTTGTCTTTTTGGAAACTCTTTTGTCAACGCGTGACATTATGCTATCTAATTGATCTTTTGTAATAAAGTGCATGAAAAATTCACATTTACCGTTATATCCTCTTATCACATCCATTTCAGGGAAATATTTTTCCCAGATTCTTGTATATTCAATGTTGGCTTGCCGTGTATTGCTCGATAATCCTTCCCCTCTGAATACGACGAAAATCTCCTTAACAGATACGGCGCAGCCTCCCTTCAGAATTACCCTTACCAGCAAATCATAATCGCTTGCTATTTTAAAATCTATATTAAACATCCCCTCAGAGACGATAATATCCCGTCGCATTAGTATTCCTTGATGACAAAATGGCATCCTAAAAAAAAACTCTTCAACTCTACTCTGAAGTATATGGAGTTTCTCTCCATTCGCATTACAGTTATATACTTCAGAGTGTGAAAAGACTGCCCCTGCCTTCTCCAGAAGTTCAACAGATCTTTCCAAACCGGCATTGTTGCAGAAATAATCGTCGGAATTTAGAAAATTTACGTACTTGCCGGTACTTCTCTGAATTCCTTTGTTCATGGCATCGTAAACACCTTTGTCCGGTTCCGAGTAATAGGTAATATATTTCTTACATTTGTATTCTTCCAACAATTCCAATGTACCGTCCGTCGATGCTCCATCGATAACTATATGCTCAACATTCGGATAAGTTTGGTTCCGCACGGACTCTAAGCACTGGCGGAAAAATTTCTCCCTTCCGGATGCAATTAAATTGTAAACCACAGTAATTACTGTGACTTTGGGAAAATCTATACTATCTATCATATCCATAAACAACTCCCCCAAGAATCGATGCATGATATCATGCTCAGTACCCTTTTGCTAATATCAAATTTCGTCAGTGGAACAAATTATGGATGAGTAATTTTATTGAGAGCTCCAAAATATTGTTTGAGATTTAGAGTAACACTTTGTTTTTCTTTGCAATCTTGCCGAACAATATCTGAGTGCTGAATTATATGATTCAATAAATTACTGATGAATCTCATTTTCACGAATTTAATCGTTTTCGGAGAAACTCTTTTGTTTTTTTCTTTTTATCGGCGCTGGAAAATAAAGATCGAAACATCAGTCTTTCGGAGTTTATTCCCTGGTTTAGCCCTACGTTTTGAGATAAGCGTATCGCATTTTTAATCATTCTAAGGCTCATGCGGGATCTACGGGAAATTCTTTGTGCCAGTTCCAAAGATACGGGCATCAGGTCGCCGCTCAGAACTACTTGCGTTACGATTCCCAATTCCTTCGCTTCCAATGCGGATAGTGAATCGCCGGTCATTAGAATTTTACTGGCTATTTTAGCCCCCACTATCCGCGTCAGCAATTGCGTACCTCCCATGCCCGGCATTAATCCCAGATTAATTTCCGGAAATCCGAATTTCGCGGTTTCCGTTGCGACAATTATATCGCACATGAGCGCTAATTCGAATCCTCCGCCTAGAGCATAGCCAGAAACGACGGCTATTACTGGAATTTTCACATGAAAAATACACTCCCATCTGCTGTCGATGAAATTTTCAAGGCAGGCGCTCTCGCCAGAGTGTTGCTCCACCTCTGCAATATCGATGCCAGCTGAAAAAGCTTTCTCGCACCCGGCTACTATCAAGACGTTTGCTTTTTGATCGATATTTTGGACTTTTTCATGAAGTTCGTTCATAAAATCCGACGACAACGCATTTAGTTTACCGGGATTATATAGTCGAAGAATTGCGACGGAGTTATCTACCGATAAATCAATTGACATGTTTAGAGCCTCGTTTTGCGACGATTCTTTCTTCAATAGCCTTAATTTTTTGATGAATTGTTTCCTCTGGAATTTTAATTTCAGCTTTTTTGAAATCTGATAAGATTCTGTCGATCATTTTCCTATCGTTTGGCGTCATTATATGGGAGAAAACTACGCTTCTAACGTACTTGTTCAGAACGTTGTCTCGATAGCCTAATCTTCCGCCGGCCCATTTTGCAAGAATCTTATTGCGACGAGCCGTCATAAAGAATCTAGATTGCAGGAGGTCTAATAATCTATTTTCATAGGACGATTTGCTGAAGGAAAACATAGGCATATCTCATACTCCACAACCACTGACATCGAGAGTATTATAATCTTATATAAAAATACAAGTATTTTGGTGGTCCATTGAAGCAGTTCAAAATATATAAATGCAGCGGTAACCTTCAATTTCCTTTCAGCTCTTGGATGGCGGCAGCATAATCGGGATTTCGAAAGATATAAGTTCCGGAGACTAGACTATTAGCTCCGTGTTGGCAGCATTGAAAAGCCGTTCTAGGAATTATTCCGCCATCCACGCAAACTTCTATTGTTGGAGGTAAAATCTTTCTTAAGTTAGAAATTTTTTGCAGCTGAGATTCAATAAAATTTTGTCCGGAGCTGCCGGGATTCACTCCCATTACCAGAACCATGTCCATAACATCTATACAATACTCAATTGCATGAATAGAAGTTGCCGGATTTAACGCCAATCCAGATTTTATTCCAAGGGATTTTATTTGGCTGAGTGTTTGATGTAGATGCGCGCAGGCCTCCGTGTGCACGATGATTATGTCAGCGCCAGCTCGATAAAAACTCACCAGGTGTTTGTCAGGATTTTCCATCATCAAATGAACGTCGAACTGCAAACGTGTCAGCGGTCTGTGACCAGCAATCACATGAGAACCGAATGTGATCGCATCTACGAAGACTCCATCCATTATATCCCAGTGTATAGCGTCAGCGCCGGCTTTTTCTAGCGCAACGAGCTCCTCGCCTAGTTTTGTGGGATTTGCCGACAGCATTGACGGACAAATAAGCATCGCTATTCCCCAAATGTGGAGGAGAACTCCAGCCATTCGCTCTTACTGAGCCCGCTTTCATCCGCGGTGACGCGATCGCCCTTTATCATTCGCTTTAGCAGTTCAATGCCTTTCTTGGACAGGGATGTCGCTTCTTTTTGATAGTTGACGAAGGCTTCGTACGTAATCGGCACCCATTTTTTTAAGATTTCCATGATTACATCGGCATAGCATCTTATTTCGTACTGGGCATGAGAATCCGCTCTAAGCTTCAGAAAATGCATGAGATTATATAGATCTATCTTCCAATACATTTCTGTGTAAATGCAGAGCGGCAAAATTGTTCTAGATAATTCTCGGGTTAAGGATAGATCGTCCAGTAGATGAGAATATTTCTTGTAAGCGTCGGTACAGGATTGTTGAAAAATTCCTATAATTTCGTCGGCATGATTTTTGTCTAGTTCCTCAGTGGACTTTCCCTGTTTATTGGTTTCGGATTGTTTGGCAAGTTGAGAAATTTCTGGAATATAAAATTCTTTGCTCATAACGGAATACCTAGCCGAATATTCGTTCAAACTGGCAGTTCGATGTCGTACCCACTGGCGCGCGACAAATATAGGCATCTTGATGTGCAATTTCAATTCGCACATTTCAAACGGAGTGGTATGCTGACGTCTCATGAGATAATTTATTAATCCACGATCTTCTTGAATTTTCTTCGTCCCAGCGCCATAGGAGACGCGTGCCGCCTGTACTACGGCTGCGTCGGTTCCCATATAGTCGATTACTCGAACAAAACCATGATCCAAAACCGGAATTGGCTTGTAAAGTATCTCTTCTAACTCTGAAGATGTTGCCCGAACAGTCTTCGTTTGAAATTTGTTCCTAATCTCATCTATTGCCTCATCAGAAAGTTCTGCTGAAAAATCTGGCATATTTTATCCTCCCCAAAATCGCTGTTCCATTATCGTTGGCCATTATATAGAATATCGTTCATAAAAGTATCATAGAAATGAAAATAATATCCTGGAATGTAAACTCTATTAGAGCGAGAATAGAAAACTTTTTAGAAATTGCGAAAAGAGAAAGTCCCGACGTTTTCTTGCTACAGGAAACTCGCGTTGAAGATGCTTTGTTTCCGATAGAATATCTTGAAAATCTCGGATATAACATCGCATTTAGAGGACAAAAAGCCCGAAACGGAGTGGCAATTCTTTCCAAATATCAGCTGGAGGAAGTAAACGGAGATTTTTCGGAAGAAGCTCGCTACCTGGAGGCGTTTACCGGTGGAATATTCGTAGCGTCCGTTTATGTTCCCAATGGTAAAGAGGTGGAAGCTCCTCAGTATTTCCAAAAGCTGGATTTCTTGCGCAATTTGCGGGATAAGTTTTTGAATTTTAAGGATGATATTTTCATCGCCGGAGGGGATTATAACGTTGCGCCATATCCAAAGGACATTTATATTTCAGCGTATGATGGCATTGCCGGAAGCCAATTGGAAAGAGAAGCGTTAAAGGGGCTGCGAGACATTGGATACAAAGATCCGCTGGAAAATCAAGGATTTACCTGGTGGAGCTACCGGCGATATGACTTTAAAAAAGACAATGGATTCCGAATTGATCAGTTCTATCTATCTCCTCTCGCTCAGGAGTTATTTCGTGGTGGTAAAGTTTTGCGGTATGCTCGAGAATTTAATAAACCGTCCGATCATGCTCCAATTTCGTGCGAATTGAAATGAAAGCTACCGCTACCCACGATCCGACATTTTTCAATTCCGGCAAAATCGGCGCTTATCTGATCAATTTGGATCGAGCAAAGGAGAGATTAAACTTCGTTATGCCGGCTATCTCGGCATTGGATCTTCCAATGGAAAGAATCTCGGCAATAGACGGCAAAACTCTATCGCGGAAGGAAATTGAATCAGTAGTGGATATGGAAAATTATAAAAAATTCTTCAAAATGAAACCGGAAATCGGCACCATTGGATGTTCCTTGAGTCATAAGAAAGCGTGGAGCAGATTTCTTGAATCGGACAATGAATTTGCGATTATTTTCGAGGATGACGTTCAGTTTCATCCAGCAGAGTTGCGGGAAACCGTAAAACTGGCGACGGGAAAAAAAGCCCTCTGGGATATTGTGAATTTTGAAACAAAACATAGCGGATGCCCAATTAAAATAACGGAGTTACGTAATCAAAAGTATCTTGTCTTTTACTTAACCAATGTGACCCACGCTGGTTGCTATTTAATAAATCGTAGAGCCGCTTGCAAACTATTAGACAAATTCTATCCCATAAAAATGCCGCTGGATCATTATTTTACAACCACATGGGGGTTGGATTTGAAATTTGTAGGGGTCGAGCCAAGAATAGTCTCTCAAAGACTTGGAGATTCCCAAATAAAGATTTCTTCCCCTCAAAAAATAAAGACTATGGAGACGCTGATAGTTAACGCCATTCATAACATTCAGCGCGCTATTTTTCATTTTGCATACAATTTACGTTGCTTTATTCACTGTAAAATTAGCCAGAAAGAATAGCATATCATTGATTGTTGTGTATTATTGTTACTATTAACTAAGTTTAGAAAATTACTGCTTTAAACTTACCTTGAATCTAATATTAATCTGTGGGCAAGTGGGATAACTATAAGAAAAATAAAAATCGTTATATCTATGATTTTCCAAAACGTCAGCCGACGCAACTCGCGCAATTGAAATCGTCAAGATAATCAAGGAATACGAGCTGGCTAGCTATTGGATAAGCGCCGTTAAAAACGCATATTTAAGATATAGTGAAGAGTCATACCTCTTGTGTAGAGGAATGTTGAACAGGTTTTATCCATTGAGCGAGGGTGTGTTTAATGAAGAGATTTTACCGCTGATTTTAGCGAAAACAACGCCGCTAGAAGGTCGTCCGCCGAAGATAAGTCATTACAGGTGTTTTTGCGCCATGCTGAAAATGTTGTCGTGTTCAATGCCTCGGGGAGACTGTCCAAGAGAGTATGGTCCCTGGCATGCACACGCTTCAAAAAATGGAGTGAAAACGGTTTGTTTTGGAAAATTTTAACCACGTTGAAACAGAAAAAATGGCTGGAATTTCAGATTATTTTTATGGATTCTAGCACAGTAAAACTTCATAGGTTTCGGAGCTCTCAAAATATAGGTAAAAATGTGGCCGAAAACGAAAATTCACGTCAGGGGAAGGAAGACGCGATTTGTGTCGCCGTCACAGGAGCTCAAACTCATGATTCCAAAGTGACCGAGGAGATGATGAATTTTCTGAATCTTGACGAAATCA
>JAITDT010000004.1 GCA_031282425.1 Holosporaceae bacterium
CCTGCAAACATTCTCGACCAATAGAAAAGAGCGCGCGCGACCATGTGCTTCTCGCTTCCGCACTGCATCTCTACATTTATTAATTCGCCATCCTGGGTTTTTGCCTTAATATCTAGGCGAGACCCTTTCTGACCTACATACTCCGGAGTCATTTCAGTATTCGTTATCTCAACGCTTGTTATTGGGGTTTCAGACTTTATCGCCGAATTTAAAAAATGAATCAGCAACCGAGAATGCTTCGGATCACCTAAAATTATTTTAAATATAACATCGCCGGTAGCGGTAATATTTTGTGTCATAACATCTCTCCATACTATGGTTAGAATTGTAGCATGGTCCTAATACATTGCAGAGTTTAAAAATACTTTTACAAACCTGCGCGGATTTATTATGACGTAATTTGTTTCTAGTTTGGTTTTAATAAGGAGTAACATTGAGATTTTGTATCCATAAATGAACCCATAAATCGAGTGTCAAAAAAATTAATACTGAAATTTGAGGGGTGAGCGGCTTGAAATTGACGGCCTCCTCCTCCACCGGTATCGTAAGGACCAACAGGTGGGTGATTTTATCGTCCCGAGTGCTTTTTACGTTGCCGTTAAATGCATTTTTCTTTTCAGTCAGTTCAAGCTTTTTTGCTATCTTTTCATAAATTTTGCCACGAAATGAGATCTGCCATGTTAGACATTGCGCGGTTTGTAGATCGGAATTATTTAAAAGAAAAGATAAAGTTGAGTTTAAAAAACCCTAGAATAAATCTATTTGGGATGGAGAATGTTGGACTTTTAACTTACCATCCGCAAAAAATAGGTTAAATGATGAAAATTTTTCTGCATCTTTGGCGGAGGTAATAGGAATGGACTTCTCGGCTTCAACAAAGGCGAATCCCTTACTTAATATCTTCGTATACGAATTAGCTTCGATGAAGCTGGATACTATTGTAAAATTATTTTTGTTTTTTTCAAATAACTCGAAAAATGTATAATGTAATTTTTGCCATGCCGTAGTTACATTTTCTTTAGGGATCGGTTTTTGTATAACAATTTTCGCTAAAGAAACCTTTCTATGCAATAGGCAGTTGCTTATTTCAGATGTCATTTTATCGAAAATATGATCCATGCGCTGAATTTTTTCTAAAATAATGCTCTGGATATTTAGAATTTTATTGGAATTGAGGAACAATCGTTTCTTTTCTAAGTTGCCCGAGACGACTATATTTAGTTTATCGAAAACTTTATTGACATCGATTTTTAGCTTTAGTCGTTCCGGCACCGCGAATTCAGCGGCGGCTGTCGGAGTGGGTGCTCGGAGATCGGCAGCGTAGTCGATGAGTGTAACGTCGGTTTCGTGTCCAACGGCGGAAATTATGGGAATTTCGCTGAGCGCTACCGCCCGCACAACGGACTCTTCGTTAAATGGCATTAGATCTTCAAAGCTACCGCCGCCGCGAGCGATAATTAATACGTCCGGACGTTGCTCCACTGCTAAAGAATTCATGCCGACGATAGCTTTAACCACTTGCTCGCTGGCTTCCGAACCCTGTACCAAAACAGGCCATAATAAAATCTTTCGCGGATGTCTTTGGCGAATTCTATGAAGTATATCTTTTATCACCGACCCTGTCGGAGATGTGATAATACCTATTAATTTTGGCAGTAGAGGAATTGGTTTCCTTCTGGATGGATCAAATAACCCCTCTTCAGCCAGCTTTTTTTTACGATCCTCCAGCAATTTTAAAAGTTCTCCAACTCCGGCAAGTTCAAATTTCTCAACGATAAATTGATATTTTGACCTCATAGGATAGGTACTCACCTGTCCAATACATCTTATTTCTATACCGTTTTCTAATTTGATTTTTTGCTTTTGCGCTACGCCTTTCCAGCAGACAGCGTCGATAACGGCATCCGCATCTTTAAGAGTAAAGTATAGATGCCCTGAGGAATGCTCCTTGAGGGCGCTCACTTCCGCTTTTAATTTTATATCGCTAAAATTTTGTTCAACGGCTTTCCTTATTAACGCTGAGAGCCTTGAAACCGTATATTCCTCCTTTTCGCTCTCCATCGCTCGATCAAATTCTAAGCGTTCTAATTCAAGCGGTAATTTGACCATAGATATAACCTCTGCCAATTTCTATGCCGAATTTCTGCATCAACTCAGCGTTCAAAAGATTATAAATCGCCTCTTCATTTGTTGCATTTACCTTGAAAAAGTTAGCCGACTTTGTAGTTTTTTCTTTTATTATCGTTTGTAACAATAGTCTGATCAGTGGAATCGAATCCAATCCATTCAAAAATGATTGTTTATAAACCGAATAATCTTTTAGATCTTTGAAATTGTCATCATCCAATAAAAGAGAAAGCTTCTTAAAAATCGAGTATAGTTCTTCGTCCGTATGAGCAATAATCTTTACAATTTCATCGCAAACAGTCGGAGAGATATGCGGAAAATACATTCGCGTAAGAGAGCGAAAAGTCAATTCATTATTGAAGGAAGCCACCGCTAACGCGCTACTATTTAAAAAAAAGTCCGTAATTTTTTTGGATTTATGATAATTGCCGCTTTCCAGTATAAAAATGCTATTTTCCTTGTCAAAAAATGCAGAAACTTTTTCTAAATGACTGTCCTCCACATTTTTCATACAAAAACAACTAACTTCTCCGCCAAATAGATCACATTGACCGTTCAAGATTTTTAAGCACTCGGGAACGGAGCACAAACGCGCGTTTACAGTTAATATTTTCTTTTGAAATTCTTCCAATACAAAACTACGAAACACTTCGAAAGTTTTTTTATAATTCCCATATAAATAGAAAATACTACCCACTTTTAGATTAGTGGAGTTTATATTTTTAAAATCAACTTTCATGAGACAGAAATACCTTCAAACTTTCAATAATGCGAACGCTTAATTCTTTTAATAACGCGCTATTGTTGCGACCATGCAGCGACAATAGTATGCTGCCAGCGTCAGTTGAAATATTAGCGTTGGCATAAACAGAAACCGGTTGCCTAAAAATGATTTTTTTCTTTTCATCTCTCAAAATTACATCGGCTACATAGCAGATCTGTACTCGCCTTGCATTTCCGTCTGTGGTATACGCAAACGGCTTTTCCGTATAACTCAGTCCTACAGTGAGACGATATTTACCATTGGTAATTGCCACATCCCGCAGCGAATCTAAAATCATCCCACGCAATTTTTGACCATCCCGCTCTGCGATTATGTCAACGTCTATATTTTGAGCGCCATCTGATCCGTTCTGGTACAACGGTCTTGCGGAACATCCGATACATAAAAGAAAAATTAATGCCCTATACAACAAAATTTACTATTTTCCCCTTTACAAAGATTTTCTTTTTCAATAGGTTGCCAGAAATGGCATTCTGTACTGCCGGAATTTGCATAGCCTTTTTAAAGACAATGTCGTCGCTGTCATGTAAGCCTACGCTAATGGTTCCGCGAAGCTTGCCATTGACCTGTACGGGCAAATTAATAACATCAATTTTCAGATACTCCTCTTGGTAACACGGCCATGGATTATCAGAAACTAACCCTTCAAATCCTAGCATGCTCCAAGCCTCCTCACAGATATGCGGAATAACTGGCGCCATCAATTTTATTAAGTCACGAATAATGATGGAGAAAACAATTTTATTATCCTCAATTTTTTCCAGAAGCAAGTATATGGAATTTACGCTATCTCTCAGAAAGGCAACCACTTTATTCATGGCTCTTTCCTCTAAAGAGTCAGTGATATTTTTTATGGTCAGATGGAAATCTTTGTATAACTTCTCAATATCCGGAGCAAGTTCGGGAATATGTCCATCGGCTTCTTTAGCGCAAAGTCCGCAGGATTCGCCGTAAACGAAAAGGCGCCATACTCGGTTAATGAATCTCCAACATCCCTCTATTCCTTCGTTTGACCACAAAAAATCCTTATCTGGAGGAGTGTCCGAGACTATAAACAATCGAAGAGCGTCGGCCCCATAATTTTTTACGATCGTGTCCGGATCAACTACATTTTTCTTGGATTTACTCATTTTTTCGAAATGGCCAACAACGACTTTTTCTCCTGCGGCAATCGTTCTATATTCTCCGGCAGCGTTCTTCTCAACCTCTTCCGGAAATAACCAATCGCCATTTTCTTTACGGTAAGTATCGCTGCATACCATGCCTTGCGTGAATAGATTCGCAAACGGCTCGCGCACGTTTATAAACCCGCATTCGGTAAGAGCTTTTGAGAAAAATCTCGAGTATAAAAGATGCAAAATGGCATGCTCCACTCCGCCAATGTATTGATCAACCTGCATCCAATGCGAAATATCCAGTTTTTCCAATAGATTTTCATTATCTGGGTTATTAATGCAGAAACGCAAAAAATACCACGATGAATCGAAGAAAGTATCAAGGGTATCCGTTTCCTTCACGGCTCTTTCTCCGCAGCATGGACATTTTGTATGCTTCCAAGATCCATGCCGTTCCAGTGGATTGCCGGCTTCCACAAAAGTTACGTCATACGGCAGAAGAACCGGCAAATCCTTTTCATCCAACGGAACTATACCGCATTTTGAGCAATGCACCATGGGAATAGGACATCCCCAATACCTCTGCCTTGAGACTCCCCAGTCTCTTAGACGAAAAAATATCTCTTGCTTCCCGATTCCCATTTCGCACATTTTTTTTATGACAACGTTTCTCGCTTCCGCAATTTTCAAACCATTTAAAAAATCAGAATTAACCAGAGTGCCATCATCTAAATATGGCAATTCATTATTACCTTTCGGAGACGATATGACTCGTTCTATAGGCAATCCATATTTTATCGCAAAATCGTAGTCGCGCTCATCATGGGCCGGAGTCGCAAAAATAGCGCCGGTACCATAGTTCATAAGGACAAAATTCGCCACATATACAGGCAGTTTTTTCTCCAAAAACGGATGATCAACGACAATGCCAGTATCTAATCCTATTTTTTCTTGTTTATCTATGAATTCGCGAGCTATAGACCCTTTTTTGAATTCCTCAATAAACCTTTTTTTATCTTCGCTGCGAGTTGCCAATTCTGTCGCTAATGGATGATCCGGAGAAATCGCCAAAAACGTTGCGCCAAAAATAGTTTCCGGACGAGTTGTGAATACAACAATTTCTTTCTCTATATTTGTTTTGAATCTTATGGAACATCCTTCGGATTTCCCAATCCAATTCCGCTGCATAGTTTTTACTTTTTCTGGCCATCCACCGAGATTGTCAA
Organism: Holosporaceae bacterium; assembly: GCA_031282425.1. Lineage (GTDB taxonomy): Bacteria > Pseudomonadota > Alphaproteobacteria > UBA3830 > UBA3830 > JAIRMQ01. Next base: position 5,253 of record JAITDT010000004.1, read on the forward strand.
GTTCCGCCAGCAATTCATCGGCAAATTCCGTAATCTTTAAAAACCATTGCGGTAGCATCCTCCTCTTTACCGGAGCACCGGATCTCCACCCGCAACCATCGATCACCTGCTCGTTCGCCAGTACGCAATTATCCACCGGATCCCAATTGACTTCGGATTCTTTTCTATAAATTAGCCCCTTTTTGTAGAAAGCCAGAAAAATCTTCTGCTGAAAGCCATAATAACTCTCGTCACAAGTCGCAAATTCTCTTTTCCAATCGTAGGAAATCCCCAGAGACAATAACTGATTTTTCATGATATTTATGTTTCCGTAGGTCCAATCCTTCGGATGACAATTTTGTTTGAGGGCTGCGTTTTCAGCCGGAAGCCCAAAGGCGTCCCAACCAATGGGATGCAAGACTGCAAACCCACTCGCCATTTTAAAGCGAGCGATTATATCCACCAGCGCATAATTTCTAACATGTCCAACGTGCACTTTCCCTGAAGGATATGGGAACATTTCCAGGACATAGTATTTTTTCTTCGCTGGATCCAAATTTGCACTAAAAGAGTTGTTTTTCAGCCAAAAATCCCGCCATTTCCGCTCTACTGAAGAAAAATCATAAGGCGTTATTTCTGAAATCTCTACCGACATAGCCAACTCCAATAGATTATTACCTGATAAAAATTATCACTATTCCGCATTTTATCCAATAGCGATGAATGGGGTTGTTCAACGAACAATGGATCAACACTGAGGACCGCCCAATAAAGATGGATCAAATTCCATCATCGATTAGCACCGCTTGGCGGCAGTTGCTACAGAGCCTATTCCAGAAGAAATCTGAATAATTCAAAAAATGTAATTAATTGAAAATAAACAGATTTTCTGTATCTTGCTATATCTATTAAGCGATTCCGAGTAGATTAATTTAATGGGCACGACGCCTCTTCCATCGGATACCATACTACCCTCAAAAGATAAAATTTCTGTTAATTTGCAGGAAAAAGTCCATTAATATGCAAAAAAATGCAGAATTAACGGTTTTTTGACAGAATTTCAGTAGGATGGTATTTTATAAAAAAGATGTCGCATCGGTTAAATTAATTTATCCGATCTGTACAATCTTTTTCGCAATAGAGTTCTTTCGAAACTAAAAAAGTTTGTTGATTCTTCCATTGGTCTGTGACAAACCTTGCGCTTTTGTGTGAATTGCTTCAGCGATATAGGAGTTATAAGACGAGGCAGGAATGTTAGAGAAAGGTACGCAAAGGCGTGTACACGACATTGGATTTGCGCACTTTGTATGGAAAACAAAATATTCCTATAAGGCGCTGGAGATATTGCTCTTCGTCTAAGAGATCTGATAAAGGAAGTATGTGCTCTTCAAGGAATGGCAGTCATAAAAGGAAATATACGTTCTAAAGTACAGTCGGCGCCGTTACAGAGGATATAATTAAAAAATACATTGAGGATCAAAATGATGAGGATTCTGCTTTCAAAATATGGGACGAAAAGAAGGATTCATCCTCAATCAGCGTATCTTCAGATACTTAGCACACTTCCGCATTCAAATGATAGTAATTGATGCCAGTAGCTCGATTCAGCAAAAACGGCAGTTTTGAAAGAGCTTCACTCCAGTTAAATGACGAAATTCTTCCCCTGATAAATTCTTAAGATACTCATACCCCATCGGTTCACTCCCAAACTACACTCCACATCGCAATTATAACATTAACTTCGTTTCGAAAGAAGTTTATTGAATTTGCTTTACCTTCTACTTGATCCTCAATAATGTGATCAGATATTCCAGAATTTTCAAAAAATATCCTTAGCTATCTATATGCGAATACTCTCAATTTTTTTACAATAATGGCTTCCAGGATATGATAGAAGTTGGATTAAACGGGTTTCCTAAAACATTTTTCTCAACTTCTATTATCTGTATTTTTCTCGCATTTTGTGCATCATTCAATATATTTGCCAAATTAAAATTATACTTATTTATAAAATTATACTTTTTTTGCATTAGGCCCAACAGAGAATTTTCATCAAAATATTCACAACAAGGTTCAAAATGAATTACAATAGATGGCTTTAACTTTAACATTGCGTCGATAAAACGAGATGTTAATGTATAACACTGTTCAATAGCATGACATGTAAAAAAAACACAATTCTCCGGTAACTCGCCATTATATATGTTTTCAGCGGTCAAATCGCATTTACTAACATTTATGCCAATACCGCTATTTTTAGCAACTTCTTTTATTATAGTGACACCATTCGATGTGTATTCTCCCGCGTAAAAACCTTTAGTTTTTGTAAAAATTTTCGCCAACAAAAACATATTAAGACCGTTTCCTGCTCCTAGCTCAACTAAATTTTCTATCTCATATTTTTGCAGAGCTCGTTTTAGAAGTTCCGCCCTATGTTGATAAATTTCCTCACCATTCATTTCCACAATACAATCTTCAACTAAAATGGCATTTTTTTGACGAAAGCTCTGTAGATGTAAATCCAACAAATCGTCATACCCCCCCCCCCCATTCATTTTAAGTTTAATAATTTCTTTTAATTGTTCTCCCCACTTTTCCTTATTATATTCACGCATCACATTCGCAACAGAAAATTCCTTACTAAAAGACTCTAATCCAAACATCTTCTTTGGCCAGGACGAATATTTAACTAGATCATTTATGGATACTGTATTCACATTCCCTCTCTAAAAATATGCTGTGTGATAATAACATAAAATGATTTGTTGAAAAGAAAAAGTTGGCCTCCAAGTAATGCATCTTAATAATAAATTTAAGACCTATTCTGTTCGCTTATTAGTTGCAAGTATATTTTTAATCAACCACTACCGTCTAAAGGCGAGGGCATTAACGCATCCTTGGTAACTACATAAAAAAACAGGAGAATAGCAAGGTTGAATATTACTGTATTTCGCTGAAAAATTCAGGTAAAAAATATTCGGCGGGTGGTGGAAGTAAAAAACCATTAATTCCGCAGCTCTTAACTTCTCCCTAACATTTTTATGGGACAATTATGCAGATGTAATTTTAGGACAACTGAAGAATCTAAACCTATGTCTCTGCGGACAAATAAAAATAACATGATGATGCGAAGGGGGGGGCGCTCTCTTCCAGGCACTGCCGAGCTCTGGCTTGTTGGTAATTTTATCAATTGGGCATTCGACAATCATCTAGATCATTAGTACTACTCCGATAGACTTATTCAGAAGGAATATTGATATTCAGCTCTCTAATACATGTTAAGGAGTGGTTGCCAAATTCTCGTTAGGAACTAAAAATCAGCAAATCTACAGGGCTATATCTATCTTTATAGGACGATCTCCATCATTAACCACCATTGATGACGGTGGAGTGTCAGTATATTATGCGAATTAATTGGAGAAAAAATGCTGGAGAAAAATTTCAATCCCGAATCCTTTGAAAAGGATTTTTCATTTGAAGAAGAAGCGTCTTTGCGAAAATCAAAGGCGAAGCCGTTTATGGTTTTACTCCCGCCACCCAATGTTACTGGATCACTCCATATGGGGCATGCACTGTGCTATACCTTGCAAGATATTATTGCCAGATATAAAAGATTAAAGGGGTATGACGTTTTATTTCAACCAGGGTTAGATCACGCCGGTATCGTCATGCAGTTGCTTGTCGAGAAACATCTCTACGATAAAGGTGTTGAAAAAGGGACGTTGACACGAGAATCTCTCATCAGAGAGATATTGCTCTACAAAGAAAACTTCGGCAGCGCAATTCTAGATCAGATGAAAGTTCTTGGAATATCTTGCGATTTCTCACGTCTGAGATTCACCATGGACGATGACAGCAAAAAATCCGTAAACAAAATATTTGTAAAATTATTTAATGACGGACTCATCTATCGCGGCAGAAAGATTGTGCATTGGGATCCTATGCTGCAATCCGCCGTATCAGATCTGGAGGTTGTGGAGAAGGAGATAGACGGCAGCTTATGGTACATAAAGTATATGTTTGCAGACTCATCCGGTCATATCGTTGTAGCCACCACTAGGCCCGAAACTCTATTCGGAGACGTTGCAGTGGCTGTTAATCCTAACGACAATCGGTATAAACATCTTATTGGTAAAGAAGTTATCGTACCTCTGGCTGGTCGGACGGTGCGAATAATTGCCGATGCGTATGCAGATCCGGGAAAAGGAACAGGTGCAGTGAAAATTACGCCGGCTCATGATTTCAACGATTATGAAGTTGGAATTCGAAATGAGCTTCCAATCATTGAAATAATAGATACCAGAGGCGCGTTGAATGAAAATGTCCCGAAGCTTTTTCAGCATATGGACCGTTTTGAGGCTCGTCGCAAGGTAGTAGAGTTGTTGGAAGTAGAAGGGTTACTTGAAAAAGTGGAACAGATACGACAAAAAGTTCCGTTTGGAGATAGATCAGACGCCATTCTGGAGCCGCTGATAACTAAGCAATGGTTTGTGGATGCTCAAACGCTGGCTGCACCGGCGATCCAAGCGGTTACAGAGGGTAAAACTAGATTTATTCCAAAACGTTGGGAAAATCTGTATTTCGATTGGCTGAAAAATGTTCGGCCATGGTGTATTTCGCGGCAAATTTGGTGGGGGCATCGTATTCCAGCTTGGTATGGTCCGGACGGACATGTTTTTGTGGCGGAAAGCGTCGAAGAAGCTCAAGCAAGCGCGGCGAAATTTTACGGAAAAGATGATGTTCCGCTGATTCAAGATGACGACGTTCTCGACACTTGGTTTTCGTCCGGAATGTGGCCATTTATTACGCTCGGATGGCCCAATGATGCTGTGGAACTGAAAAGATTTTACTCTAAAATGATTGTTGTTACTGGTTTTGATATAATTTTTTTCTGGATAGCCAGAATGATGATGATGAGCATCTACTGTTTAAAAGAAACTCCATTTCCGGACATTTATATTCACGGTCTAGTTCGGGACGAAAAAGGGCAAAAAATGTCTAAATCAAAGGGGAACGTGATAAATCCTTTGGATTTGTGCAGAAAATACGGCGCAGATGCTGTCAGATATACTTTGGCGTCGTTATCTTCTCCCGGCAGAGACGTTAAACTGAGCGAGCAATTGGTGGAGATTGGTAGAAATTTCCTCACAAAGCTCTGGAATGCCGTTAGATTTGCTCAGATGAACAGTTGCGTATATAATAGCAAATTCAATGTAAATAATGTTTCTCATCCGATGGCCAAGTGGATTATTTATCAGGTAAAACAGATGGTGTTACGGGTGGAAAATTCCATGGAGAGTTATCGATTTGACGAGGCATCTAGTCACCTCCATCATTGTATTTGGCATTCATTTTGCGATTGGTATATGGAATTTATAAAGCCAATTCTGCAGTCATCTTCTTCCGATGATGATCCTAACCAGTTGAAAGATGAAGTTAGAAATGCAACATCATGGGCGATTCTACAGTTTATAGTGGTTTTGTATCCAATTGCTCCTTTTATAGCTAAAAAGCTCCTTAGGGAAATTGGCGTGGAAAAAGTATCTTGGCCGAGTATTTTCGATGCCGATTTTAATGGTGCTGTTGCAGAGATAGAATTTCTAAAAGCGATAATTTCCGCAGTAAGATCCACAAAACAGTGTCTTCGTTTTTCGCCTTGGGAAAAAGTTAATATTCGCATAGAGAGCAATAATTCTCGAATCGTCGATCTTGTTTCCAAATACGGTGAAACATTATGTCGAATGGCGGGGATTTTTTTCGAAGAAATTTCCGGTAAAACTGTTCCAGTTGTAGTAAACGACGCGGTAATTCACATCGCCGTTGGAGATAAGATTGACATAAGAGAAGAGGCGACAAGATTACGTGCGGAAGTTGTGAAACTCAATAAATATAGAGAGAACGCGCTTTTGCGGTTAAGTAACAACGACTTTTTACGCAAAGCCGGCGATGATGTAATTCAAGAGCATAAAAAGAGAGTGGACAACATCAATGAAAGAATTCAAAAAATAAAGTCGGTCATTCATGGTTTGGAAACAACATAGCGTTTATGGCTCGCTACAAGATTACAGTTGAATACGATGGTTCGCCCTTTTTTGGCTGGCAACGACAAAATGGCATGGATACTATTCAGCAATGTTTGGAAGAGGCAATTTTACCATTAACTAAGATTCCAACCACGTTATATGGGGCCGGACGCACAGATACTGGTGTTCATGCGAATGGTCAGGTTGCACATTTTGATAGCGCGCGTGATCTTGATTGTTTTCGCATACAGGAATGTATGAACGCGCATTTAAAAGATGCTCCAATTGCCGTATTATCTGTGAAAAAGGTTTCGGAGTTATTTGACGCAAGATTCAGCGCATTAGAAAGAACCTACGTCTACAAAATTTTAAATCGTCGAGCGAAAGCTTGCCTAGATGTTCTACGGGTTTGGAATGTTATCCCGTACGTAGACGAAGAAAAAATGGACGCAGCGGCTCAGTATTTAGTGGGGAAACATGATTTTTCGGCTTTTCGCGCAGCCGGCTGTCAGTCGAATTCTCCGGTAAAAACTTTAAACAGGATATTTGTTAGACGCGAAGGAGATATCGTTAAAATTCAAACTTCAGCGCGATCGTTTTTATATCGTCAGGTGAGAAATATAGTCGGTTCGTTGGTTTTCGTCGGGTGCGGAAAATGGAGCGAGCGCGATTTTCAAGAAGTTTTTCATGCTAAAGACAGACGTAAAGCAGCCCCTACTGCCCCCGCTCATGGATTATATTTCGTCAACGTTACATATCCACCTAATTCGATGCAAGAGGCTTAAAGACAAGATATGAATACAGTGATACATTTTTGAAAACGGCCACAAAAGAATTCTTTTATAGATCCTAGCTCATGCTTCTCACCGTTTGCCTCAGCAGCATTTAGCGTCTTGGAACTAGCTAAATACTGAACTCCTTCCGAAGCAACGTGTAGCATAACTTTTTCAATGCAGCAATCATAGAGGAATAAATTACTTTTGCCATTGTCTGATATTTGCAACGCCCAATCACTTTGATTTTTTTTCCAGCTACGGACATTTTTAGAAAAGCCACTTGGCGTTTCCAGATATCAATATCAACCGCCGGTATACCTCCGACAATTTTACCGGCGCCAATACTGGAGGCTATGCCGCTTTTAGCGGCAACAATCACGCCATCACCGATTTCCAAGTGACCGGAAACTCCTACTTGCCCAGCAAGAACGACATCGTTGCCTATCTTCGTGCTGCCTGCAATTCCCACTTGCGCCACCAAAATTGATCTGTTCCCAATGTGCACGTTGTGAGCGATTTGAACAAGGTTATCAATGATAGTATCATCGCCTATCACAGTATCTTCAATACTGCCTCTATCCACTGTAGTATTCACTCCTATACGCACTCGATCTCCGATGATCACGCGTCCCAATTGTTTAACGTACACCATCTCTTTTCCGGTTGGTATAATTCCAAAACCAGATTCTCCGATGCGAGCGCCAGAATTGATCAACGCGTATGCTCCGATGATACTATGGATAATGGTGACATTATTTCCGATGCGTCCGCCATCTCCAATTCTACAACTTCTTCCAATTACGCTGTTATGCCCCACAACAACGTCATTTCCTATCACCGCATTTTCTCTGATTACCACATGCTCGCCGATATAGCATCCAACTCCCAGCTGAGCAGTTTCATGAATCTTTGCCGAAGCGCAAACATGCGCCGAATGCTTCTCTTCTGGATATAGAACCTGTAGCGCTTTAGCATATCCGAGCATAACGTTGGAACAAACCAGACCTATACTGCTGGTTGGCAGATTCATCACATCGTTCTCCGTAATGATGACAGCTCCGGCGGTGGTCGTTTTCAGGTCGGATAAGTATTTTTTATTGCCAAAAAACGACAGCTCACTATTGGCCGCATTTTTCAGTGCCGCAACCCCAGAAATTTGGAAATCTCCATCCCCGACAACTCTAAATCCACAGGCATCGACCAGCTGCGCCACAGTAATTCTTTTTATTTTTCCGAAAAAGCATTCGTCTATCATGGGCGCTCTATTTTGACTCTTTCACTTCTACGTTAATGCTCGGAAGGCGATCATTCAGCTCTTTTGTAACTTTTGCAGTTATGTCCATACTTTCTGCTGCTACGTAAACCACTGCTTCAGCGTTTATGACTACCGAAACACCTTTTTCTTTGCATATTTTAGCGATAATTTTTCGAGATTCTTCCTCGAGTGTCGCTATAGCCTTCCGATAAGCCTCGGCTATTTGATATTTTTTAGAGCGCACCATGTCGTACAGAATTAGCTGCATATCTTCTATTTTTCTAGAGTCATAATCTGCTTTTTTGTTAGATTCCATCTCTTTTATTTTTGATTCCAAATCCAATAGATCCTTTTTTGCGCGATTGTTGATAGATTTAATTTGCTCTTCTATGCTCTTACCTGCTAAAGACTCCGCCGCTACTCTTTTCCAATCCACGGTTGCGAGAAATTCATGGCTATATGCTGAAAAACTTGCAAATATTAGCAATAATGAAAAAATTTTCATATCGTTTTTTTACATCAATCCCGTGAGCGTAAATGTCTGACTCTCGTCGAACTTTTTCTTTTTTAGAGCAAATCCGAAAACAAAGGACATCGGCACTCCCAGAGGAGACTTTGCCCATTCGATGGCAACGCCGGCAGAGCTTCGAATTCCATTGGAATCCGAAATTTGAGCTTTGTCGTATTTAGATCCCCATGCGCTGCCAAAATCGACAAATATCACCCCATTTATGCCCATTTCTCGAGTCGATAATGGCGCCTTCACCATAAAGCTCAATGTCCAGTATCTATTTCCGCCAAGACTATTACCAAGCCTGTCTCGTGGTCCAACTCCGTAGGAATCAAATCCTCTCATTGACATCCCATCTCCCCCTAGGGCATAACGATGCCCGCTGCGCGTTCCTCTCATTTCCACGATGTGTCCAATACTCGCTGCAGTGACAAAGGTTAACTTCTTACTGAGTGGGTAGTAATAATTTCCATCCAATTCATCCTTGAGGTATCGAACGCTACCGCCAACGCCAGCAAAGGAATTGGTCAAGGCAAGCGTATAGCCATGGTTCGGAGCGTCCAATCTATCATAAAACAGCCTGGATGATATTTCGCTTGATACATAGCGACCGTACTCTTCTTTCATCATAAAAAGAAGCTTCGCATCGTCAGGCACTTTGTCATGCATCTTACCGGTTTCCCTATTCCACCAGCGATTATCAGTGAATGTTAGGGTATAGGAAATCATATGTGTGATGTTATCTGTGATGCGATACTGCACGTATGGGGAAATATAAGCAGACTTGGTTACACTTTGGTCAACTCTTTTTCGATTGCATTGATTGGCTCCAATTCTAAGTCCGGCGCCGAAGTTTTTATCCAAAAAATGTGGATCGAAAATGCTCATTCTACAGCCATAATATTTTTGCATCCAGAAAATATCAGTGGAGAATATGCGTCCTGTTCCCATAAGGTTGTTTTCCACAAATCCAATAAACCCGCCGAATCCATTGGCATCACTGACATTTAAACCAAACCTAAATTGCGCCGTACTATCTTTTTCTTTGACGGAAACAATCAAAACTTTCTTATCATCGGCAGAACCGTTCGCATCGCTGATTTGCACATCGTCAAAATAATCCATTGCTTTAAGGCGTTCTACGGTCTTCTGAATCTTATAAACATTGTAGGCGTCTCCTTCGTGTACAAGAAATTCTCGACGAATTACTCTATCTAGAGTCCTAGAGTTGCCTATAATTTCTATCCTTTCGATAAACGCCTTCGGCCTTTCAACTATGGCATATTTTACATTGGCCGTTTTGTTTGCCCTGTCATAATCGATATCCACGACTACGTCGGTAAACGGATAATTGCGAAGCGCAACTATTCCACGGATCATATCTCTGTTGGCATTAATCAATGCTTCATTAAAGATAGATCCAGCGGGCAGATTAATGAATTGCCTAAAATCGTTCGCATCTATTTTCTTGACCTGCGACTCGAGGCTGACGTTCTTAATGTTATATCGGTCTCCCTCCTCAATTGTAAAAGTGCAATAGTGAGATCTCCTATCAGGATCCATTTCGGCAGATGTGGATACGACCATAAAAAACGGAAATCCATTATTTTTATAAAAAGACGTGAGACATTCTATATCCACATCAATCTTGTCTTCCCTGAAAATATGGCTTTCATAATCCCAGAATCGCCATATCTTCGCTTCTTTAGTAGAAAGTAGATCCTTCAACTTGTCGTCGCTAAAGCTTTTATTTCCTACAAATAGTATCTTCTTTACTGTCGTTTTAGAACCTTCTTTTATCTCAAAAACAATGTCAATCCTATTGCCGGGATGTTTAATTACCTTAGGAATAATAACCACTGAGCAGTAACCCAAGGCTCTATAAGCCATTTGAAAATCCGAAAGAATATCCTTTATGGTATGAAGGCTAAACAGGCGACCTTCTCCAATTCTGCCATTTATAATATTTTTTAACACGCTATCGCTAGCAGCGTCGTTACCCTCGAATGCAACTTTATCTACCATTGGCTTTTCACAGCAGTTGATTACAAGAATATTGCCATGCTTGATGAATTTTATGTCGGAAAAGAAACCTTTTCCATAAAGCGCTTTCAGCGTCGCATCGATATCTGTTTGATCATAATTTTTGTGCGGTTTTATCGTGACACAATCCTCCACCGCTTCCCGCTCAACCCTATCAAGTCCTTCGAATTCAACTCGATCCACAACGTCCGCGATAACGCAATTGAAATACAATGCGATTATCAATCCCAATACTCTTTTCATCAAATCTTATCCAAAAAAATTAGAAACAAATTTACTCACACACTCCAGGCGCAGCACATCATTTACGGTCATTATTAACATCAGAAATATTAATAAAGCCGCGCACGCTATCATAATATACTCTTGTACTGTTTTATTAAGTTTTTTTCCAGTAATTTGCTCTATAAATGAGATTAATATTCTGCCGCCATCCAGCACCGGCAATGGGAATAGGTTTATGAATCCTAAATTTAGAGAGAGGGTCACGGTAAATATGATCAACAGAGCAAAGCTTCCGGATTTAGATAGATCGCCAGCAACTTCCGCTATGCGCACTATTCCGCCGAAGTCCTCCAGCGACTTTTTACCGGCAAATATTCGCCCAAAGATCATGCACATCTCCCTCGTTGTATTCACGCACTCCTGCGCTGCTAATTTCACGGCATCTGGAAACGATTTTCGTTCAAAAACAGGACTGCCGGAGAAAATTCCAACCATCTTGTTCTTTTTGATTCCTCCAATTATTCTCTTCGTTTCCTTCAGTTCGGGAATAATCAAAACTTCTTTAATAGCGCCATTCCTTTCTATTACAAAATTCATATTCTCTGCTTCGCTATCCCTAATTTCCATAACAATATCTCGATATTTTTCAACTTTATGATTGTTCACCGAGACAATTTTATCACCCACTGTCAACCCCGCTTTTTCGGCAGGACTATCTTTTAGAACCCCGCCGATGGTGGTGTTATATACGGGCATACCATGGAAAAAAGCCATAATAATAAGTACCACAAATGCGTAAACATAATTGGAAAAAGGACCGCCGAACGCTATTAGCATCTTTTCCCAATTGCTCTTTATGATAATGGATTGCGCTCGTTCTTTTGTGCTCATTGTTTTTAAGGCACTCTCATCTTCGGTAGCGGAAGCAATGTCTCCGTCCCCCAGCATCATTACATAACCACCGACTGGCAATAGCGAAAAACTCCAGCGCGTGCCATGTTTATCATTGAATCCATAAATCTCTGGTCCCATTCCCAGGGAGAAATTAGTAATTTTCACACCTACGCGCCTGGCGGCGAGATAATGTCCATACTCATGCACAAACACAATGACGTTTATGATTAAGAAAAAAGAAAACACGTAATAAAAAATACTCATGATTAAAGTCCAAAATATAAGATAATGATAGCCAAAACGATCGAAGTTGCCAACAAACTGTCAAGACGATCTAGAATCCCGCCATGCCCCGGAAATAGATCTCCCATATCTTTTACACCAATTTTTCTTTTGAACCATGATTCTAACAGATCTCCAACTACCGCCGCCAAAATTACGGCTTCTATCACAATTAAATTCCCATTATTGGCGTTGGGGAATCGAAAAACTGTGTCAGTTAAACAAAAAAAGGCGACATTCGCCAGTAAAATTCCTCCCCAGAAGCCAGACCATGTCTTTTGCGGACTAATCTTTGGACACAATTTCGGACCCCTTAAAACTTTCCCGAAGGAATATGCTCCTATATCCGTAAAACTTGAAATAAAAATTAACAGCGTGCACTGCGATTGACCAGAGATATTACGGCAATATAAAAAAGACCAAATACCGCAAAAACAAACAATGGCTGCGAACACGCGCAATAGTATCTTTCCTTTTATTTTAGAAGAGAAAATTTCACTGACAATAATTGCATAGGCTCCCCAGCATATGACGGAAAACACTTTATAGGGAACCGAAAATAGTAAAACAGCTATCAAAATAAACAAAAAAGATGATATCAGGCGCTGCATAAACTCCCACCTCATATCATTAACCTTTTCTTTAAGCATACTACTTTCCATAGCGCCTTTCTCTCTGAGAAAATTCTAAGACTACTTTTTTTAAATCGTTCTCGTCAAAATCTGGCCATAACTTATCCACAAAAAATATCTCCGCATAAGCTACCTGCCATATCAAAAAATTGCTAAGGCGCTTTTCGCCGGTTCTAACAAATGCGTCAGGATATGGCATGCCAGCCGTATCCAGATACGACGCAAAGACCTTCTCATTAAGTTCTGGGACGCTAATTTTGTTTTCCATAACATCTCGAATAATCTTCTGCACTGCTCTGATTATTTCATCTCTTCCACCGTAACTTATTGCCACGGCCACCGTCAAGGAGGTATTAGAACTAGTAAGATCCTCCAGATGCCTAACTTTTTCCAGCACATCCGGCGGTAACTTTTCCAAATTACCTATTGCTTTAATACGAATGCCATGCCGCATTACATAATCACTGGCCGAAAAAAAATTTCGAAACAGCTCCAGTAGATAACTCACTTCTTCTGCAGTGCGTTTCCAATTTTCCATGGAAAACAGATAGTAAGTAGCATATTCTATGCCATATTTAGGAAGGAGAGACGTAATCATCTTCACACGCTCATAACCATTTCTATGACCAAGTAAAGTTGAGAAGTTCTGCTTACGGGCCCAGCGTCGATTGCCATCTAGTACAAAGGCAATATGCTTCAGTGCATCGCTCATTTAAACTTTCATTATCTCTTTTTCTTTTAAATTTAAGGAAGCATCTATTTTTTTTACAAACTCGTCAGTGATTCTTTGAATGTCATCCAATATTTTTCTTTCCTGATCTTCCGTAATTTCTTTATTCTTTTCCTGCTTCTTTGCTTCGTCCATTCCATCTCTTCTGATGTTTCGGATAGCTATTTTGGCTTGCTCCGCGTATTTTCCTGCCAGCTTACATATTTCCTTTCTTCTTTCCTCGCTCAAATCCGGAATGGCAATTCTTATCAACTGACCATCGACTACGGGACTAAGATTTAATTGCGAATTCCTGATAGCAATTTCAGTGGGTTTTATTAGAGAAGAGTCCCAAATTTGCACGGTCAGCATTTTAGCTTCCGGCGCGCTAACAGTCCCTACCTGCTGTAGTGGTACTTTATTACCATAGGCTTCCACCATTATATGATCAAGAATTGTAACGGACGCGCGTCCCGTCCTCAGTCCGCCGAAATCTTTCAAAAGGCTCTCATAACTGGCATTCATTTTTTTTCTAAGATTTTCCAACATTACTTCCTCATCCACCAGTTAGGATATTATAGAATAAAATCCATCACCAGATAACACTTTTTCAAGATTTCCCTCTTCTTGTAATGAAAATACATAAATCGGCATGTTGTTTTCCTGCGCCAAAGTAATCGCCGTTTGATCCATGACTTTTATATTTTTCTCAAAGACATCGCGGTACGACAATTTTTTAAATAGGATGGCATTCTTGTTTTGTTTCGGATCTGAATCATAAACGCCGGCAACTTTAGTGGCTTTCATTAGCACATCGCACCCGGTTTCCAACGCTCTAAGAATAGCGGCCGTATCGGTTGTGAAGTACGGATTTCCCGAGCCGGCCGCAAAGATCACTATTCTCTTCTTTCCGATGTGCCGAAGCGCTTTTCTGCGAATGTAGGGTTCGCAAATGCTCGGCATCGGTACCGCCGACAAAACACGCGTCGGTACACCGTTCTTCTCCAGTGAATTTTGAAACGCTATAGAATTCATAATGGTAGCCAGCATTCCGATGTTGTCCGCCGTAGTTCTATGCATGCCGTGCGCAGCTCCCGAGATACCTCGAAAAATATTGCCGCCGCCGATAACTATGCAAACCTCGTATCCGCTTTCATAAACTCGACGGACTTCCCGTGCGATACGATCTACCATTTCTATATCTAGTCCGAAATCCGAGTTTCCCATAAGAAACTCGCCGGAAATTTTTAACAAAATTCGTTGATTCTTTTTATCTGTCAATAGAATTCCTTTGACCTTATTTCAACTGTGCGGCAACTTCAGCGGCGAAATCAACGGTCTGCCTTTCTATTCCTTCTCCCAGAATGAACTTTCTATAATCATTCAAGGTCACGGGCGCTCCGACATCTTGAGCAGCAGCAGATATCACATCTTTTATCCTAGAACTGCCATCCAGCACAAAAACCTGTTCCAACAGTACGACCTCTTCATAGAATTTTCGTATGCGACCTTCTTGAATTTTTTCGATGAATTCCGCCGACTTTCCAGTACTCTTTGCCTGCTCCGCAACTACATCTCGCTCCCGCTGCAGCTGCGCTGGATCCAGATCAGCAATGGACAACGATAGCGGATTTGATGCGGCTATGTGCATTGCTATCCTTTTACCCAAGTCCAACAATTTTTCCCTATCCCCCGATGACTCCAAAGCCACCAAAACTCCGATCCTGCCGAGGGTTGGCGCAACTTTATTATGGATGTAGGAAGATACGACTCCATTCGAAACTGCCAAATGCGAAACCCGGCGAATTTCCATATTCTCGCCGATAACAGCTATTAAATTCGTCAGTTCTTCAGATATGCTATGACCGGTACCTGGATATTCTAGCGTTTTAAGCTGCTCGACAGCACAATTGTTTTCGCAGGCTATCTTTGTAACCTCTTTAACATATTTTTGGAACAGTTCGTTTCTAGCTACAAAATCTGTCTCGGCGTTTATTTCCACGACGGCTCCGCAGCGATCGTCAGTGGCAACGCTTACCAGTCCTTCCGCCGCTATTCTGCCGGATTTTTTAGCAGCGGCGGCAAGCCCTTTTTTGCGCAACCAATCGATAGCGTCTTCAACATTGCTTTCACATTCCACAAGCGCCCTTTTGCAATCCATCATTCCAGCGCCAGTGCGATCCCGCAACGCTTTTACATCGCTCGCTTTTACGTCAGCCATACTTTATCTCCCTAATTAAACGCTTCGTTAGGATTCCAATGACTCCGCCGATTCCTCTTTTGCTGCTTCTTCCGATTTTACGGACTCAACAAGGGGATTTTCCAGCTCTCCCACATCAATACCGGCCGAGGACAACCCCTGCTGGATACCACCAATTATTGCGTTCTCCATTGCGCTGCAATATAAATCTATAGCTTTCACGGAATCGTCATTACCCGGAATCAGATAATCCACCATCGATGGATCTGCATTGGTATCGCAAACCCCTATAACCGGAATACCTAAAACATGAGCTTCCTCGACGGCTGTTTTGTCTGTTATGACATCAAGCACAAACAGTGCCGAAGGAACTCCCCCCATATTTCTCACACCGCCCAACGCTTTATTTAGTTTATATATGCTTCGCTCAATACGTAAAATTTCCTTTTTCTTCAACGAGATATTGGTATCTTGCAGACGTTTTTCAAGATTTTCCAATTTTTTAATGGAGAGGGAAACTGTTTTCCAATTAGTGAGCATTCCTCCTAGCCACCGATGACTAACGTAATACTGCCCACAACGTAGCGCCGCTTCAGTTACTCGTTCGCTGGCTTGTCTTTTGGTTCCCACGAATAGAATACGACCGCCTCCAGCCGCAATCTCCGCAGCAACAGCAAGAGCTTCCTGCAGTAGCACAATAGTAGAATCTAGGTTAATAATGTGAATCTTATCCTTTGCACCATATATATACGGAGCCATTTTGGGATTCCAACGTCGCGTCTGGTGCCCAAAATGTACGCCAGCGTCAAACAACTCCCTGATCGAAATATCTTGCATAACTACTCCCATTTCTTCGGTTAATGAAAACCGCTACCACGATTTTCCCTCCGCAAAACAACTGCTGAAAACTTCAGACCGAATTGATGACTCGCGTCGCGTATCACCCAATTTTGCGTGCGTAATCCAATACGTCTGAGAATCTAGCCTGTTCCAGAATAAAAAGCAATATGATTGATGAGATGGGAGGTGCCATCTATAGTCTTGCTGAAGTAAATATGTTCCGATGATATGGATACGTCTTACAGCGTTGTGACAAGATGTGCTGAATTTTTGCAATGAATTGGGAAACAGCATAAAAAAAGCGCCAAGAATTTTTAAATTATCTCCGTTGCTCTGCAGCAGGTGATCTATCCTGTTCTCATGTATGTTGCAACAACAAATTTCAAGGAACCATTTCACCTCTTTTCAGGATTGCATTAAGTTAAGCGACCATTTTTCGCATACAAGCTATGATGACGATCATTTTACAGTTTTTCTGCTGTTTTTTAGTATTAATGTTGCAGTATTCAACAACTTCTTTACATCTTATCGTTCAACCAAATAATATAATTACTTGAAAAGTCAATATCCTTGATGGCACTACTGCGTATCTTGACTTTTGAAAATATACTATCGAATAATTCAAAAAAATATTGAAAATCGGATACTTTTACGAAACTTTTAAAAGTCCTATCAAAGCCTCGAAAAAGTTCTTTTTTCCCTTCCATAACTGTCCGTATTTCAAAATCGCGGGGCAGGAGCGGGGGTAAAAGTCCAAATATCTCTTTTTACAAGCTTTTCTCAATTCCATCTATCCCCTAAAATTTCAGTGGTGGGCGCCAGAGGATTCGAACCTCTGACCCGCTGATTAAGAGTCAGCTGCTCTACCAACTGAGCTAGGCGCCCTGTTTTGAGTTCGAGATATATCTATCCTGTTCTCATGTAGGTTGCAACAACAAATTTCAAAAAGCCATTTCACCTCTTTTTAGTATATATCATTTTCGTCTAGATTTTTCCGTGAGGTTGTCGTATAATCAACACGGAGTTTAATTTAGGGGTTATGGCATATTCATTAAAATTCAGAGAAGAAATTATGGAGTACATAGATGGATTTCACACGTACGTTGAAGTTGCGGAGATATTTCATATTTCAG
>JAITDT010000020.1 GCA_031282425.1 Holosporaceae bacterium
AGATCCCTACATGCCGATAGCGCTTCCGAAAACATCGACGCATCCGCAACACCAGAAGCGTCGGAAATCTGCAATATACAGAATTTATTCTGCGTTTTGGTGGTTTTGTAGGAAAACCCATTTATGATTACCACTACTTTTGACTTGGATAGCTCCTTCGCTTCAGCCAAAGATGGAAAATGATATTGCTTTAATATATCCTCATACTGTTGCACCGGATGAGAAGAAATATAAAATCCTACCGCAACAAATTCATTCTGCAATTTTTCCGTTTGATTCCATTCACCGGTATTCACAAGCTTAGGGTATGTTTTTTCAAACAAGCTTTCCTGCTCTACGGATGGTTTAATTGATAAAATTAAGTCTAGCGAATCCAACAGTTGTTTCCGGCATGGATGCAATTTATCAAACGCACCGGCTTTTATAAAATTTTCCAAAAATCTTCGATTAAGAACTTTCCGTAGCTCAAGACGTTCTGCAAAGTCAAAAACAGACTCGTATGGACCGTTAGCTTTACGCTCTTTTACTATCTCTTTCATCACATAATCGCCGCTTCCTCTGATCGCGGCAAGACTGTAGATAATCGTATTGTTGGAATGATCTATAATGAAGTCGCCTTCCGATGCATTAACATCCGGCGGAATAATATTTATGCCATTTTTTTTGGCATCCTGATAGTAGACGCACAGCTTTTCTATATTATTCATGTCGAGAGTCATGATTGCGGCAAAAAACTCCATCCTATAATTGGCTTTCAGAAAAGCCGTTTGGTACGTGAGTAAACCGTAAGGAGTAGAGTGAGATTTGTTAAAACCATAACCGGCAAATTTATTCATTTGCTCGAACAAATGCTCTGCTGTATTGAGGGGCACGCCCTGTTTCACCGCTCCGTCGATAAAACGTTTCTTCTGGGCAAACATTTCTTCTTTGTTCTTCTTGCCCATTGCCCGCCTAAGAATATCCGCCTGTCCCAGCGTATATCCTCCAAGCGTTTGAGCAATTTGCATAACCTGCTCCTGATAAACCATAACACCATAGGTTTCCGCGAGAATGGGCTCCAGCTTTTCATGCAAATAGGTAATGGGCTCGATACCATGCTTACATGCAATATATTTGGGGATATCATCCATCGGTCCGGGACGATATAGGGCAACCAAGGCAATGAGATCTTCTACTTTATCCGGCCGCAACTTTTTCAAAACATCGCGCATACCGCCGCTTTCTATTTGAAACACGCCGACACAATTCATTTTTTTTAGCAACTCGAATGTTTTTTTGTCATCTAGAGGAATCTCTGACGCTGTCAGGCAAATTCCTCTCTTTTTTATAAGGTCAAGAGTTCTCTGAACGACCGTTAGAGTTTTTAGCCCAAGGAAATCGAATTTTATCAGGCCGGCGCTTTCAATGTATTTCATAGAAAATTGCGTCACTGGCATGGCGGATTTGGCGTCTTTATAGAGCGGAATTATCTCCTGTAGATTCTGATCGGAAATAACAACGCCGGCTGCATGAACTCCAGGATGTCGGTAAAGTCCTTCAAGTTTTAGCGCAATTTCAATAAGATGCTTCACTTGTGGATCGGAGTCTATCAGATCGCGCAGTGCCCGTTCTGAATTTATAGCATCTTGAAGCTTAGGTGGATTGGCTGGATTGAACGGTATCATTTTGGAAATTTTATCTACGAAACCGTATGCCATCGCTAGCACTCGCCCTACGTCTCTAACCACAGCTTTAGCCTGTAGTTTCCCAAAGGTTATGATCTGAGCCACTGATTGATAACCATATTTGTTTTGAACATACGAAATAACATCATCTCGTCTCTCTTGGCAAAAATCTATATCAAAATCCGGCATGGAAACGCGATCTGGGTTTAGAAATCTTTCAAAAAATAACTTAAATCTTATGGGATCAACGTCCGTGATTTGAGTAGACCAAGCCACAAGAGAGCCGGCGCCTGAGCCACGCCCTGGTCCAACAGGAATATTTTGCGATTTAGCCCAGCTCACATAATCGGCAACTATTAGAAAGTATCCGCTAAATCCCATTCTCTTAATCATGCTCAATTCATAGTGCAGTCGTTCAAAATATTCGACTTTGATATCTTCGTAGTTTTCTTTATCTTTGAATTTCTCCAGTCTTATTTCCAATCCTTTGATGGCAACATCTTGCAGTTCGTCGTCCTGAGTTTTTCCACTTTGAGGTATAAATACTGGTAGCTTCGGTTTTTGAACTTCCAGCATAAAAGCGCAACGGCAAGCAATATTTGCGGTATTTTCAATTGATTCTGGAAGATCATCAAACAATGCAGCCATTTCTTCTGCAGATTTAAAATAAAATTCCGGAGATGATATTTCCCGATCAGTATCGTATATAGTCCGCCCTTGGGAGATGCATATCAAAACATCGTGAGCGTCAAAGTCTTTTTGATACGGATAGCAGACATTATTCGTTGCCAGCAGTGGCAAATTTATGTCATAGGCCAAGGAAATGGCATTTCCTTCTATTCTGTTCTCCAATTCATTGCTGTGGCGAGATAATTCTATATATAATCTATTTTCAAAATGATTATTTAAAAACCCCAAATACTCTTTTGCGCCGACCATATCGTCTTCCAACAGTAGAGCTCCGAGAGATCCGTATACGCCGCCAGTGGCTAATATCAAATCTTGGGAGTACTGTGCCAACAAATCCAGCGAAACTTCCGGATGGACCGTAGAAGAGGGAGATAAGTATGCGCTGGTAACCAGTTGAATTAAATTTTGATAACCGTTTTCATTTTTTACATACAAAAGCACGCTAGTTTGACGATTGATCTTTTTTATGTGTTGGATGTTTAGCTGACATGCGATGATCGGTTGAACGCCATGTTCTGCACATTTTGCAGAAAACTCCAATGCGCCGAAGAGATTATTTGTGTCAGTGACGGCAACCGCCGGCATTTTGTTTTCTTCGCATAACTTTACCAATTTTTCAATTTTTATGGCACCTTCGGCGAGCGAGTAAGCTGAATGCAATCGCAAATGAACAAAATTACAATTCATTTTTCCAATAGCCTTCCCTCGGAAAGCAGGAATTTTCTGCTCATTTTCTTTGCAAGCTCGTAATTATGCGTTCCCATGATAATCGACATTCCGGTTTTTTGCATAATCCGCATGAGATCGTCGAAAACCAAATGCGCTGTTTCCGGATCCAAGCTTCCCGTTGGCTCATCGGCCAGCAGAAGTGGCGGATCATTTGCTAACGCCCGCGCTATGGCTACGCGTTGTTTTTGTCCGCCGGAAAGTTCAGATGGAAATGAATTCAATTTATCACTTAATTGCATATCGTTCAGCAAACGAACGGCTTTCTCGCGGGCTTTTTCTTTTGGAATTCCACCAATCAACTGCGGCAACATCACATTCTCTAGCGCAGAAAACTCTTGCAATAAATGATGATATTGATAGATAAAACCTATTTTTAGCAATCTCGTTGCAGTTCTTTCATTATCTGATACTCTTTGGATGTTTTTACCGTCAATAAATATTGATCCACTAGTCGGCGAGTCCAACAGTCCCGCAATATGTAGCAACGTAGACTTTCCAGAGCCTGACGGTCCTATCAATGCCACAAATTCTGCTCGCTTGATAGACAACGATATATCGTTCAGCACGAAAGCGTCGTTTTTATGATATCGTTTGCGAATATTTTCCAGAAGTATCACATGATCGTTATGCATATCTAAGTATTTCTGTTGGATTCAATCTGCTGGCTTTTTTGGCTGGATAAATCGTTGCAAAACAGGAAAGCAGAAGCGAGATAAATACAGTAATCGCCACATCGATTACATTCAGCAGCGACGGCAAGTGTGTAAGAAAATAAACTTCTGGAGAGAAAACTTTTGTGTTCAGAAGCGCCTCTAAAATTTCCTGAATTTTCTTAACATTAATTGCAAAAACTATTCCCGCTAACGCGCCGACCACCGTTCCGAAGACTCCGATCGACGTTCCGGCCATAAAAAACACGCGCGTAATAGAGGATCGGGACATTCCGATAGTACGCAGTATGGCGATATCCTTTTCTTTATCCTTCGCTAACATAATCATGCAAGAAATAATATTGAAGCTGGCCACCAGCGTAATAAGCGTAAGAATCAGAAACATCACATTGCGTTCAATCTCAACTGCCTTCATAAACGAACTGTTATTCGATTGCCAATCGGTTATTCTGTTGGAATTAGAAAATTTACCAATGAGTTCTTTTTTAATATCCGATAATTTAAGGGGATCATCTGCAAAAACCGAAATACCAGTGACGGTATTTTGCATTTTGAAAAGCTTTTGTGAAATATCAAGTGATATATAAGAAACAGAATTGTCGTACTCGTACATTCCAGAATTAAACGTCGCCGCAAGCCTGAAAGTCTTCTTGCGAGGCATAACGCCGAGCCCCGTTTCATCCATCTCCGGAGCAATTATGACAACGTCATCACCTACCTTAAAATTTGATCTTCGCGCCAACGATTCGCCCAAAATTATAGTCCCTTCTCGATTAAAATTCTCCAAATTTCCTTCGACTATATTCCCTGCGACCAAATCTTTTTTTGCCAAATCGTCGCTAGATATCCCGTAGACCAACGTTCCCTTTACCGTTCTATTGCTCAGCACAAGCGCTTGTCTTTCTATAACTGGAATAGCTTGGGCTATCCCTTTTATATTTAAAATTTCCTGGGATATTTCCCGATAATTATCCAACGCTACCAACGGATGCAAGACGATATGCCCATTAAATCCAATGACTCTTTCGGTGAATTCCTTTCGAAAGCCATTCATCACCGACGTCACAATAATGAGCGTCGCCACGCCCAGAATAATACCAACAATAGAAAATCCAGCTATTGCGGAAATGGCCTTTTCCTTTCTTTTGGATCTTATATATCTCCAGGCTAGCAATAACTCCGTTGAAAACACTACCTTAAAAACCTTTCCACAATTGCGTTCGGAGTCATTTCCAGCACCTTACCGGTTTTTCTATTCTTTAGCTCCACAACTCCGTCTTCAACTTTCTTTTGACCTACGACTATCTGCCACGGAATACCGATCAAATCGGCATCCGCCAACTTTTCCCCAACCGTAATATTGCGATCATCGTAGAGGACCTCTTTTTTGGAAGAAATCGCTCTATAAATTTCGTCGGCAACAGTGCGACAGCTGTCGTTTTTAGTATGTAAATTAAGAATGGTAGCGTAAAATGGTGCTACAGCGTCAGGCCAAATAATTCCGCGATCATCATGGGAAGCTTCGATGATGGCTGCTATCAGCCGCGATACGCCGATTCCGTAGGATCCCATCTCCGGAAAAATTTCCTGGCCATTTTTGTCTAGCACAAAAGTATTCATTGCTTTGGAATACCTCGTTCCAAAATAAAAAACATGACCAACTTCTATGCCTTTGGAAACCATCAAATCATTTTTCGAAACGGGCGTATCTTTCGGATTATATTTTTCATCTGCCACGGCAAACGTTGTCAATAATTCTTCGTCCGAAGCCGAAAGCAGCGCTTTGTCATAGTAAAGCGTGCTTTCGCCGGTATTAGCAAGAATTTGGAACTCGTGACTCATGTTTCCGCCAATGGCCCCAGAATCAGCCTGAACTGGTATGGGAGTTAGTCCCATTCTTCTAAAAGTCCTAATATAAGATATAAAAACTTTCTCATAGGTTAGCTTTGCGCTTTCAAAATCTATGTCGAAGGAATATCCATCCTTCATTAAAAATTCACGCCCCCTCATAACGCCAAATCGAGGTCTGATTTCATCCCTAAATTTCCAGTGAATCTGATAGAGCATAGTCGGCAATCCCCTGTAACTTTTCACATATCTCCTGAAAACGTCGGTGGCCTGCTCTTCATTGGTGGGACTATAGAGGAAATCTCCATCTTTCCGATCCTTGATGCGCAGCATTTCTTTTCCATAAGCGTCATAGCGGCCGCTTTCTCGCCACAACTCCGCGGGTTGTATAGTCGTGAAATAGACGCGGTTAGCGCCTATTTTATCTTGCTCTTCGCAAATTATTTGAATTATTTTCTCAATAACCCGTACGGCTAGAGGTAACCAACAATAAATCCCAGCGGCTGTTTGAGAAATCATGCCCGCCCGCAACATAAGTCTGTGTGATACGATTTTCGCGTCAGATGGATCTTCTTTGGAAGTATAGGCAAAAAATTTTGAAAATAGCATAATTCTCCAGTCTAAATCGCCAAAACGATTTAATCCTATCATCAAGTACTGAGAAACCGCAAGCAAAGTCTAAGTTACAATACAAGCTACTCATTGGATTTTCTGCAAAAGTCGTTTTCGCCATTTTTGTGGGCGTCTAATAATCGGAATTTTCAAAACGAACTTTCGTACTTTCCTGGAAAGTCTTTTTTTTGAGTTACATGACTCGAAAGAATAATAGTTCCTCATATTAGTTGCTCAGAAAAGAGTAAAATTTTTGTTAATTGGAAAATATTTTCCAAATTAACAATTCTTAAATACTTTTCTTGAAAAATGGTAACCAAGGTATCCTCGGAGGAGTTTTTATGGAATTTGAGACGAAAAATAATAACATAGTAGCAGGGGGGGGGGGGCAAACCTCTCTGGCAGAGCCGCTCTGTCCGTTTATTCAATTCAATATATGGCAAGTTCTATAAATTTCTTCCAAAAATAAATCTTTTCTGTGTAAAAAATAGCGGATTCCGGAAGAAATCCAGTGGCGCAGCCCTTATCGAATATGCACTTGTCATAAGTTTAATTACCATGGCAGCCATTTGGAGTCTAGGATCCTTAGGCAAAGTAATTCAAGAGAAGCTCAGAATTATCTTCAACTCATACGCGCACACAGGGGGTCCAGGGCACCATGGACGCCCAGGACAACTAATAAAGCCAGCGCCGGCATCGCCGGTGCCGGAAGAACCAGAATGGTCGGAACGACCAGAGGAACCAACTGAGGAACCTACCGAGGAACCAACTGAGGAACCTAATCCAGAACAGCCGGAACGGCCGGAACAGCCGGAACGACCAGAGGAGCCAGAATGACCAGAACAACCTACCGAGGAACCTAGTGAGGACCCGAACGAAGTGCCTAATTGATAACCAAGCGAACAGTGCTAAAAATTGAGGAATCTAATCACGAATAACTTTCCATAGCGAGTGGGTTTATTGTTAAAATTTCTTCAAGATTATCATCCGCCGAAATCTGAGAAAAGCGAATTTAAATGCGCCGACTTGAATGATGGCGTGGAACCAATATAGAATGCCTGAGGGTTAGCAAAACACCAAGAGATGGTAAGTAAACAAAAGTGGAACTAATTAAATATCCTGATCCGGTTTTGTTTCAAAAATGCCCCGATGCGGAGATGAGTGACGAGACTGCATCGCTCCTGAATGAAATGTCTCAAAAACTGTATGAATGGGAAGGGGCCGGCCTTGCCGCTCCGCAGGTGGGTATTCTTAAGAGAATGGTCGTAATTGACATTAGAGAGACTCCGCAGCGTTTATATAAACTAATTAATCCGAGAATAAACTGGAAATCCGAGGAAATGGTGGAATCCAATGAAGGATGTCTGTCGCTTCCATTGCTACGAGATAAAATCTCGCGCCATGAGTCCGTAGTAGTGGAATATTTTGATGAAAATTTCGAAAAGCAAGAAATACATACAACGGGATTTTTATCCTGTTGTCTACAGCATGAGCTGGATCATTTAAATGGAATATTATTTATTAATCGACTAAGCAAACTAAAAAGATCGCGCGCTCTCCGCAGGTTCAAAAAATTGCAATCAGAAAAGCCAATAGAAGAACAAAACAAAAATCCATGAAAAATAAATCAATTATTTTTATGGGAACAGCAGATTTTTCTCTGAAAGCTTTAACCGCTCTATGGGAAGCGCGGTTTAATATTGTTGGAATATATACGCAGCCTCCCAAACCGTCCGGAAGAAATTACAAAGTTCAAAAATCCATTATTCATAGATTTGGGGAAGAAAAAAATATTCCCATTTACTTTCCAAGAAATTTTAAATCTCCAGAAGAGATAATCAGATTTCGCTCGTTGAATCCGGATTTAGCCATTGTTTCTTCTTATGGTTTAATAATTCCACAAGATTTGCTTGATATTCCGACCTATGGTTTCATCAATATACATGCGTCGCTGTTGCCGCGATGGCGTGGAGC
>JAITDT010000041.1 GCA_031282425.1 Holosporaceae bacterium
TTGCCGGAAAACAGAAGATAATCCGTTTGGGGATTCGTTCTATAAAGCGGGTGAAGGGTTGTATAATTCACGTTACCGTCTCCCTCCTCATTAACGGTTTAGAGTGCTGCAGTTCTCACCTTCCGCTGTTTCGATTGCTCCTGGCTATTTGCCAGGAGTGTCGAGAATAGAATTTCGTTCTAGAGACACAAAAATTTATGAACAGAATGGTAAAGTTTTAAGAGAACGTTGTAGAACCTCTGGTAAGAGATATATCAGGGTTCGTGGTTATAAGAGTATAAAAAAATCAATTATCGTACCACGCAGATTTTCAAACTCTTTAATCTCGTACAAAAATTCGAAGCCACAACCTTCTGCAACTTTTCGACTTTTTTCATTTGTGGTTCCACAGTTCAAAAATATTTTATCCAGAGAATACATGTCGAAACCTATTCTAATAATTGATTTGAGTGCCGACGTCACAATTCCGCGTCCGTTCATAGATTCGTCAAGCCAATATCCGACATCCTCGCTTGATTCCGTTTCAGATCTTTTTATTTTGTTAAAAGAAATTATCCCGATTATAGCTCCAAGATGATCAACACACAGATTTAAAGCTCATCTATGGAATAATGCCAGATTGCTTGTTTTATGAAAGACAAAATCACATTCCGAACAGTAATGATCCGGCCAGTCCATAGTTTTCCCTAAAAAATCCCTGTTACGATCTATTCCTCCGGCAAGCTCTTTTGTATCGGATTCAACAAATGGACGTAAGGAACAATCTCCTTCGGTTTTTTTAGGACTTGCTGTCAAACTCTCGCGTATTCGGAGTTGCAATCATGCATTCGCACTACGAAATCATCAAAAACAAGCTAACGATAATCAATTTTGCTATGCCTCCAAATCCGGCTACCTTTTTGCAGAAACATGCCAAAACTCTTAATCTGCAGATTACATAAATACTGGTTAACTATATGTCAATAAAAAGTTGTGTTAAAATTTCAGTTACAAAACTTCATATAATTTGTATAATAGTGCTTGTAAGAATGAGAGTTTTATATGTGCCTAAATGAGATGATAAATGGTTTTTAATATTGTAATTATCATACTACTAACAGTGATCATTAAAAGTATATCATACCGCCAAAAACAACTGACTTCGCTTTAATGTTTCTTCCGAAGGTCTGTATGCCGAGGTAATACAAAACCCTGTTCTGTTCGAAGAATTGCGTGATAAATACCGAGAACGGCTGTAGGCGTAACTACGCTTTTGGCTTTTCTAAGTGCAATGTTGGAAAACAGTGAGTAAACATATCCGTAATTTGAAATACAGCACTCTATGCCATATTTTATGCTATTACGCAAATAATTGAAGGAAATTGCTTTTAGATTATTATTGGATTTATTTGAAGAAATTGATAGCGATATTGTGAGGTACAAATTGAAGGAAGAATATATTTTTTGTACATCAGTAATTTTAAATCTCAGGTTCGCTGGGACATCCGCCAGACCAAAGAATTCTCTGCAACATGAAAATGACGGTTTTGGCAAAAATCTGTAATCACCTCTCCAGAAGCCATCACGAGCGGAGCTTCAAAAAATCTCCTGATCCTATTGTTTGGAGAAAATAGGGAGATTCGGAGATGGATTTTATGCTTTAAAGATTGAAGATCCGAGGCGCGCTGTTCAAGGAAGGGGTGTATGATTTTGACGGAGCCGACGTTGGTCGGGATGGCGAGACGGTGCGCGGTTATTATCCGTTGAAGGAATTTGTGGGGAAAAAGTCTCTATCGCAACTGCTTACGGTACTTGTGGTGGAAGATCGTCCGATGGAAATACGACGTATGCAGAACTTTTTGCAGAGAATATAAAGCCAGAGCACGTTGTTACAAAATCGGAGACATGTCTGGCAGAGTTGTTTAACTCAATTTTGAGATATCATCTCGCTAGACTCCATGGATAAAACAAATGCTATTCTAAATCACTTCAAATGCTTAAGCTTTCCATACAATTACTTTTTTTATAAAAAATATGCATATTCGATAGACAGTCCCAAAGCGCATAAATTCGTTGATAAAGGTTGTGTTTTGGGTTATATTCTCTCATCATTTAGTTTCATGGTATTTGGTGAATGCAATGGTAGATTGGGGCTTTAGAGTCGAAAATTCTATCGCTAATAAATATGCGAAGTCTTTATATGATGTTTCCGTTTCCATAGGAATTGAAAAAGGTATAGCAGATCAATTAAAAATCCTGAAAGATTTCATTTTGTCGATGGCGAATTACGAAAAGAATCTGAAGAAGTATTCGTTGATCTCTCAGTATGGAGAAGTTTTTATTTCTCAAATAAAGGATGAATTGAAACTTTCGAAAGAAGTAGGCAATTTCCTAACGTTGCTGCTAAAAAACAAAAGATTACCGTTAATAGTCGAGATGTGTGACGCATATTTTTCGCTCGTCAGCGCCGTTAAAGGTCGAAAAGTCTTTTTCATTACCCATGCGACAGATTTTTTATCATCGGACAAAAAACATCTAACGGATGCTCTTCATAAAATCTTTGGAGGAAAAATCGAGTATGTAAGTCGTCGAGATCCATCATTGATAGGTGGCATAAAAATACAGTTTCGCTCAAAAATTCTAGATTATTCGGTAAAATCCAAGTTGACTCGGCTGCAAAGTGCCATTAGAGGGAGCAGTTATGAAAATTAAATCTTCTGAAATTACTTCCATTCTGAAGGAACGCATTGGAAATTTTCATCCCGGCCCGGAATTTATCGAGGTGGGACGTGTTCTTTCGGTTGGAGATGGCGTTGCCAAGGTATACGGATTGGATGACGTTACCATGGGAGAAATGGTAATTTTCGACTCTGGAACAAAAGGTATGACTCTAAATTTGGGAGAAGACGTCGTCGATATAGTGCTTTTCGGAGAAGACCGCAAAGTTCATGAAGGAATGGAGGTACGCCGAACTCGCGATATCGTGAAAGTGCCCGTGGGAAAAAGTCTGCTAGGCAGGGTGATAAATGCTCTAGGCGAGCCTATCGACGGCAAGGGAGTTATCCATGGAGAAGAGAGTAGACCTGTGGACGTCAAAGCTCCTGGCATTATCGGAAGGAAATCCGTTCATGAGCCAGTTCAGACAGGACTCAAAGCGATTGACGCTCTTGTCCCAATTGGACGAGGGCAGAGAGAACTGATCATTGGTGACCGACAAACGGGAAAAACAGCCATCGCCGTGGATACAATACTAAATCAGAAGTATGCATTTGAAAAAAATATCGAAAAGGAGAAGTTGTATTGTATCTACGTAGTTATTGGTCAGAAGAGATTTTCCGTTGCGCAATTGGTAAAAACATTGACGGATGCTGGAGCCATGGAGTACACAACTGTAGTTGCGGCCACAGCATCAGAAGCGGCCACCATGCAATATCTTGCTCCCTACACCGGCTGCACTATCGGAGAATATTTTCGCGACAACGGAATGCATGCGTTGGTGATCTACGATGACCTCTCCAAACATGCTGTTGCCTATCGCCAGATGTCCTTGTTATTAAGAAGGCCGCCAGGTCGGGAAGCGTATCCAGGAGATGTGTTTTATCTGCATTCGCGACTACTGGAAAGGGCGGCAAAACTGAATGACGCCAGTGGCGGCGGTTCATTGACGGCTCTTCCGATTATCGAGACGCAGGCCGGAGATTTATCTGCCTATATTCCAACCAATGTCATTTCTATCACAGATGGCCAGATTTTTCTCGAGAGCGAATTGTTCTACAAGGGTATACGTCCTGCAATCAACGTTGGTCAATCGGTTAGTCGCGTTGGATCGGCGGCGCAATCGAAGTGCATGCGGCAGGTGGCCGGTAGAATCAAGCTCGAACTGGCGCAGTACCGAGAAATGGCTAGTTTCGCGCAATTCGCATCGGATCTGGACGCTTCCAGCAAGCAATTAATTTCCCGTGGAGAAAGATTAACGGAAATTCTGAAGCAGGCTCAATACTCTACTCTTGGCGTGGAAGAGCAGGTGGTTAGCATATATCTCGGCGTTAATGGTTATCTGGATAATTTGGAGCTAAAAGCTATTCATGCATTTGAGAAATATGTTTTAGAGCGCATGAAATCCGAGGAACAAGAGATTCTTTCATCCATCAGAGCATTAGGGGAAATTACAGCCGAAACCGGTGAAAATCTAAAAGCTGCGGTGAGTAAATATTTAAATGATTTTGAAAAAAGTAAAAATCGGTAGGTAGTTAAATGGCCAACTTAAAGGAACTTCGAAATAAAGTAGGCGTTGTTCGATCTACCCGTAAGGTAACTATGGCTATGAAACTTGTAGCTGGAGTAAAATTAAAAAAAGCGGAGCAAGAAGCAGCCGCATCCCGCGAATATACCCAAGAGCTTGATCGTATTTTGTCTCTAATTCGTCGTGAACTCATCGATGTAAATTATGAGTTATTTTCCGGCAGAGATTTGATTCGTACGGAAATGTTGCTGGTATTTGCGTCTGATAAGGGGCTATGCGGCAACTTCAATTATTTGGTTAGTAAGGAAGTTTTTCGTATGATCTCCGGGATCCACGCAGAAAACAAAAAAGTCCATGTGGTTTGCGTCGGATCCAAGCTATTTAGTCTCATTAAGCAGAAACTTTTACAAGATGACGCCATCGAATTGGTGGAGGATTTCTACAGAAGCGATAAATTGTTTTCCAACGCCCAAAAACTGGCGAATAAGGTCATAGCTGACTTTACTGCCAATGATATTGATAGGGTATCCGTCGTGCGGACAAAATATCATTCTGCCACGCAGTGCAAAGTCGAGGCGAAGAGCATTATTCCATTGCTCCGAGAGCCGAATTCCGATCGATCAGAAACTATTTTCGAACCAAACATAGAAGAAGTTTTAAAAACGGCGATTCCATACAACATCGCCATTCAGATATATCAATCTGCATTAGAAAGCGTTGCCAGCGAGCAGGGGGCCCGCATGACGTCCATGGATAGCGCCACAAGAAACGCCGACGAGCTGTTATCGGAGTTAACGACGACATACAATAGAATCAGGCAATATAACATTACCCAGGAATTAGTAGAGGTGGTCTCCGGAGCCGCCGCTGTAGCTAGAGGATAGGAAAGATGAATAAGGGACATATATCTCAAGTATTGGGTGTAGTTGTAGATGTGGTTTTTAAGGAAAAAATTCCGGATATCTTGAACGCTCTTGAGGTAATCGACAATGGAAAAAAAATAATATTGGAGGTTGCGCAGCAGTTGGGAGAAAACACTGTTCGGACGATAGCTATGAATATTACAGATGGACTTCGACGTGGTCAGGAAGTCTTTGATACTGGAAAAATGATAGAAGTTCCAGTGGGTAAGCAAATGCTTGGAAGAATCATTAACGTTGTCGGCGAGCCGATCGATGACAGAGGTCCCATTAAATCGGACATTCTACTGCCAATTCATCGAGAGTCGCCCCCTTTCGTGGAACAAGCAACCGAAACGGAAATTTTGATAACGGGAATCAAAGTGGTAGATCTTTTGGCGCCGTACGCTAAAGGCGGGAAAGTAGGTCTATTCGGAGGAGCGGGCGTTGGAAAAACAGTTTTAATTGAAGAATTAATAAACAACGTTGCTAAAGCTCATGGCGGATATTCCGTTTTTGCCGGCGTTGGCGAGAGGACGCGTGAAGGAAACGATCTATACCATGAAATGATCGAATCCGGGGTTATAAATATTGACGGCGAAGGGTCTAAAGCGGCGTTGGTATACGGGCAGATGAACGAACCGCCCGGCGCGCGAGCGCGAGTTGCGTTAACGGGATTAACGCTAGCGGAATATTTTCGCGATTACGAGCGACAGGACGTCTTATTGTTCGTGGATAATATATTTCGATTTACGCAGGCTGGATCTGAAGTGTCGGCTCTGCTTGGGAGAACGCCGTCCGCTGTTGGATATCAACCGACATTGGCTACCGACATGGGAGAATTACAGGAGCGCATTACCAGTACCGTTAAAGGATCCATCACCAGTGTTCAAGCTGTTTATGTTCCGGCGGACGATTTCACGGATCCTGCGCCGGCCACCTCTTTTTCGCACTTGGACGCCACCACCGTTCTCAGCAGAAAAATATCAGAGTTGGGAATATATCCGGCGGTGGATCCTCTGGACTCTACATCTCGGATGTTGTCGCCTTACATTGTTGGAGAGGAGCATTATAGAGTAGCGCGCGAAGTGCAGCGGGTACTCCAGAGTTATAAATCTCTCCAGGATATCATTGCAATTCTCGGCATGGACGAGCTCTCAGAGGAAGATAAGCTCGTAGTGGCGAGAGCGAGAAAGATGCAGAGGTTTTTATCTCAACCTTTTCATGTGGGGGAGGTATTTACAGGAATGAGCGGAAAATTTGTCAGCTTAGCAGACACCCTCAAAGGATTCAATGCAATTATTTCCGGAGAATGCGATCATTTGCCGGAAATGGCGTTTTTTATGGTTGGTGCTATTGAAGACGTCTATGAAAAAGCAACCAATATGGGAATCGCGAATTGAAAGTTAAAGTTTTAGAACTCGAGAAAAAACTTTTTGACGGCGAAGTAGAACGGGTGGTACTGCCGGCCGCTAACGGTGAAATGTGCCTACTGCCCAATCATATATCAATCATTACCACGCTTAAAGAAGGCGCTTTGAAGGTATTTAAGCCAAATAGCGAGTATCCGCTAGTAGTAAGGCTGAAAGGAGGTATCTGTTCATTTTCTTCCAATAAAGCCATATTCCTCATAAAGAGGGGAGAGGGGATTGACAATCAATTCAATTTTTGCATGGAAATTCTTTAGAAACTAGGCAATCAAACATCTATCCTGTTCGTCTATTAGTTGCAAGTATATTTTTTTTAGGAAATTTCAAAAAGCCATTTTGCCTCTTTTCAGGATTGCATTAAGTTGAGCGGTTATTTTTCGCAGCTATAATCGCGATCATTTTACAGTTTTTCTCCTGTTTTTTGGCGTTGTAGAAATTAACAATGGATTCATTAAAGCGAATAGCGCT
>JAITDT010000045.1 GCA_031282425.1 Holosporaceae bacterium
TCTTTGAGTCGGTAAATATTTCTTTATTTCCCCCTACTGTTCCAAGGTTAGCTCCATACACCAATAAATAGGCAATTACCTCTTTTTATAAATAATAGCGTCAACATAACCTAGCAAAATGCAACTGTTATTTTAAGTCTTAGATTGCTTTTTGAAAAACATCATGATCGATGACCACAGACTCAGGATTAACAAAATAAAGAGTAGCGTTTTTTGCTCTAAATTATAGAAAACGGAATGCATCTTGTGTGGAATATTAATGTCCAGAACGCCGCTTTGATTTATAGGTATTTGCGCAAGTTCCCGTCCGCAAGGATCGAAAACCGCGCTGATGCCGTAGTTTGTCGCTCGTATCACCGGTAGACCCGTTTCAATTGCTCGCGCTCTCGTGATTTGTAAATGTTGAAATGGCTCCGTCGTAAATCCGAACCAGCCGTCGTTTGTTAAATTGATGATAAGATCCGCCAGACAGCTGCTGCGAAAAAATCGTCCTGCGCTCGTTTCTTTTGGAACAAAACCGTTGGGAAATACGATTTCATAACAAATGGCGAAGATAATTTTAACGCCATCGACTTCAAAAATCTTCGCGCTTTCTCCAACGTCGAAATCTTCTACAGTGCTGGCGATGCTTCGAAAAGTAATGTATTTTCGAAACGGAACGTATTCTCCGAACGGTAGTAGCCGCGATTTATCATAATTGCCGATATTTTCTCCGCAGTGATTTATCAGAACGACGCTATTATAAATTCTTTTGGTGCGTAAATCTTTTCTTACCGCTCCCGCCAATAGATACTCCGACTTCTGCAAAAATGATTTGAGATAATCGTGCAGTTGTTTGAAATTTTCATGGTATAGATATGGAATAGAAGCTTCCGGCCAAATAATGAGATCTATTTTTGATTCATGTCTGCTACGCAGTAGATGCTCTTTAAAATTTTGAAACGCTAGATTACTGTCGTTTTTATTTTTCTGCGGGATATTGCATTGAATTATCCTTATTTTCTTATCGGTAAACGTTGTTGGATTATTTGCCAATCTGACACATCCAAACAACACCATCGCCGCGAAAATAAAAATTGAAAGGACGGCGGAAATTTTTGCTTTTTTTAGATCTTTCAGTTCATAATGCAAGAAAGATTGTCCACAAAAACCGGAGATCAGCATAGTGACAAAACCCAAACCATGGATTCCCCAAATACTGAGCGTTTGCAGAAAGATTTCGTGGCAGCACCAAATATATCCCGGCAGTACCCACGGAAACCCTGGCAAAAAATTGCCGTAAAACATCATGGTTAAACTAAAGAGCGATGCAAACGCTATTGGTTGGTTGAAGAGGGAATGGGCGGCAGCAAATTTATTGGCGAGAACCCATGCTGGAGCTAACAAAAATGTCGATAAATAGGATGGTATTAATACGAGAGCGACTGGAATTAACATTCCATGAACGGCTAGATCCAACGTAAGCGGATACGCAACCCAGTATAGACAAGCTATGTGCAGGCAGAAAAAAAAGAAAAAGACCTCCGCCAAGAGGGACTTGATATCATCACTTTTGGCTATTCTCCCAAATAGCCAGCTGAAGGTCACTATAAATATCGGAAATATATTGAATGGAGCAAACGAAAGCGCCGATATTATTCCCAGTGCTCCGCTCCGTAAAAAAGGCCTGTTCCAGACGCCCCTACGCTCCATCGTCGTTGAAGTCCAGATACATTTTCGACGCGACAGGTCCTGCGGATCCTTTGTAGCGTCCTTCGTATTTTTTTATCTCTCCCAAGGGCGTCCAAAAAGTAACTTGCCCTATCTGCATACCAGGATAAATCGTAACTGGTTGTACCGCATTCAACTGCAGTGTCAATTGATTTATTGATCCCAAATCAATCAGATCAGCGGTAATATTTATAAATAACCCCAATCTACCGATGGAGGATCGTCCTCGAATAATTGGAACGAAATTATCGCTACCAATGACCTCTTGAGTATGTCCCAGATAGACAGTTCCATTGGCTAACGTAATTCCCTCTTCCGGTATTACAATCTCGCGTGCTTCGTTGTTTTTTTTAGCGTCCAATACATAATTATTGTAAATCATTAGCTTAGTTCCCAACGTGAAGTTATAGGAGTTTGGATTCAATTGCGAAGTATTAAATGGATCTATTATTATCTTGCCGTTTTCCACATTTCTCAAGATTTCGCTGCCGGTTAATATCATATCTTGCCTTAAAATTCCCTATAAATTTCGCTAGATTTCGCTACTGAAAACTTACCATATTTCCCATCGTACTTCCTATCGATATTGCCGGCGGTACTCCAGAAAACCACTTGCCCTATTCTCATCTTCGGATAAATTTTTATCGGCTGAACAGCCTTCAATTCCAACGTCCACTTATGCTTTGCGCCGAGATTTCCCAGATCGGCGGTAATTTGCAAAAACAAACCCAAACGTCCAAGAGACGTTTTCCCTATCAGAGAGGGCACAAACACGTCGCTGCCTATTTCTTCCAACGTATTGGCAAGGTAAGTTCTGTTGGGAGATAGAACGTATCCCCTATCCGTAAAATTGATCTCATTATAGGAGCTTTGTTTTTTAGGATCTACCGGCAGATCCGCTAACTCCAGAAGCTTACAGTCAATACGATAATCGCAGCTATTGGGATTTAGCATCGCCCTATCAAACGGAGTAATGTGGATATTTCCATTCTCCACATTACTTAAAATCTTTTGATAAGTTAGAATCAATATATCCTCGCAAACCGATATATTATATTTTAATGATTGCATTAGTACAATAGAGTATCGGAGGTCGTGACTGCCCAACAACTAACTATAAGAACAGCTGCTCAGATTTGTAATGCTTCAGGAGAAAAAGTCTGAGAAACTCGCACTAATCATAGACTCGAACTTGTCTGATGAGAAGACAATCTAAATGAAAATGAATTCTTTTGTTTTTAAGCTCTCGCTTACATTATCATAGTAGCTTCCTGGTGGATTAACTATACCCATCTTCCCTACATACAATCTCAGCTTGACTGCGTAAACTATATAGATGTGTCTTAACTAGGATGAAAATTGTACCGGAAATCTTTTCTGCATCTTATTATACTTACCAGGCAATCTATCCTGTTCCCATATAAGTTGCAACTATAAGTTGCAACTTATATGGGAACAGGATAGATGTTTTGTATAAAATACAACGTGATATTTTAAATAAACTATGGCTGCTTCTTTTGTATTCCATAGCCTAATAATACTAAAGTAGTCGCCTGAAGGTGAGGGCATTAACTCATCTATGGTAGTTACTTAAAAATGGTTGGATAAATTAAAAGGAGCAACAAAGAAAATGAGAAAAAATTCGTAGATTAAATTATAAAAATATGGAGTACCTTATATCCATGGCATAAATATCATGGTTTTACGACGCGGCAGATAAGATATGTCGGATTGTTTTGTGTTATAGAACCTCATCTACCGTTAGTAGGTGATCTTGGAGATCTTTATTTGTATCCATTTTTTGGAGAACCTTCATGATTCTCTTATCCAATCCACCAATGATCACTTCGATGTGCTTCTCCTTGGCTTCGGTGACGAATTCTTTGAGGACTTTCGCTCCGCTGGCGTCGACGAATGGCACGTTTTGCATATCAATGTAAATAATATCATGGGTTTTAGGTAAAGATTTTAGCGCGTTGTTCAATACCGGAGCGGCGCCGAAAAATAAATGACCGCATACTTTAATTCCCTCACACTCACGCGCTAAACCGGCTCCATCATGAATAATTTTGGAGAAAATTTCGATTTTAGTGGTTTCCACAGATCTTTTAATAAACAAAAACGCCGACATGATCAGCCCGACTTCGACGGCAATGACAATGTCCGTCAGAAGCGTCACAAGAATTGTTGCCACAAAAACAGAACAGTCGCTTTTAGGAGCCAAAAATATATACTTATTTTTCGTGAGAGCGGCCATATTCCACGCTGTAGATAGAAGCATTGCCGCCAAGCAAGGCAGCGGAATTATTTTTACAACTTTTCCCAAACACAGAACGTATAAAAACAGCAGCAGCGCATTGCACAACCCGGCTACCGGCGTCTTTGCGCCAACTTTTACGTTCAGAGCCGTAGTTCCCAAAGCACATGTAGCGGGAATGCCTCCGAATATTGCTGATCCGAGGTTGGCTATTCCCTGACCAAGCAGCTCCATATTCGATCTATGCTTTTGGCCGGACAAATTATCGCTAATTACTGCGCCTAACAGGCTTTCCAAACTTCCGAGAAACGCCAAAGCGAACGCGGACGGAAATAGCTTTTTTAGGTGTATCCATGAAAAAAATGCCTCAGGTATGAAAAATTTCGGCAATCGACAGTAGACATCGCCAAACTTACTGCCAACGGTTTCAAGCCCCACATCGTCAAAAGCCAGCGCATATGCAATACCCCATGCCAATACTAGCAAATATCGCGGTAATCGCGGCCAATATCGTTGCGACAGCTCCAGCAACAGTAGCGATGAAAAACCCAACGTTGCCGCATATGGAGTGATAGTATCTAGTTGCGCACAGTAGTAATGCAATTTACCGAAGAAGTCCATTGGCATGGCGGCCAGATGCAATCCTAGAAAATTTCCCATCTGAGCCACAATAATCGACAATCCTATACCAGCTGTAAACCCCGCCGTGATCGGATATGGCACATAGTGGATAAGATCTCCTATGCGCAATAGCGCAAATCCAATCATTAGACCGCCAGCCATAATTAGCGCACAGGTCATGCCGCCATAGCTGTGGACCCGAATGATATCTGCCACAAGCATTGCAAACGCTCCCGTCGGTCCGACAATTTGGAAACGAGCGCCACCAAACAAACACGCTAACGTACCGGCAATCACGCTTGTGACAATGCCGACATAGGGAGATGCCCCCGACGCAATGGCAAACGTCATAAAGAGCGGAAAAGCCACCACTGATATTAATAAACCCGCGCGCACGTCGCTGAAAAAATATTTCAGAGAATAACGACTGCCGATCGATATAAATATCTCCGGCGTCCATTCGGCCAGAGAGCTTTTATTATTCATGCAAGTACCCTATGTAGGGTGAAGCAAGTCAAAAACTTCTTTGTTCATATTATCCGTACAAATAACATTTTGTTCTTTGGTTTTGAGGTTTCTAACGAGCGCTTTATTTTCCAAAAATTCAGATTCATTGGCAATGATTACAAAATCGTATCCTTTTTTATCGGCATAGCTCAACTGCGCGCCAAGATTTTTATCTTGCAGATATATTTCCGTCTTGACGCCTATTTTTCGTAGATTATTGGAAATTTTCATATAATTCCAGATGAATTTCCGATTTTGCACCGTCACAAGAACTGTCGCGGGAGATTGCTTATCTATCTTCAACAGTCCCTTTTCCATAAGCCTTGGCGCCAGCCTGGAAATTCCAATGGTAGCGCCAACGCCGGGAAATATTTTATTGGATAGCATCGCCGTAAGATCGTCATATCGACCACCGCCGGAAACACTCCCGATATCGCTCATATCTCCATCAAATTCAGTCTCAAAAACTGTACCGGTATAATAGGTTAATCCTCGCGCCAATTGTGGAGAAATTCGAACCAGATTATCTTCAATTTCCAGCTTCTGTAAGATCTGAAGAACTTTGCTTAGCTCGGCGACACCGCGATTATACTCTTCGTTGAAATTCAAGGTCTTCAGCCACTTCAGCAGCTCAAAATTCCCGCGCTCTTTTCCAGCGCTTAAGAAAGTCTTCAATTGTAAAACGTTTTCTTGGGAAGTCATGAGTTCCGCTACGGATTTATCAAATTCCTCCGGCGAAATCTTCTCCATCTTATCAATCAGTTTTATTACTTCTATAATTTTGTTTTCTGCGACTACGGTCCTAAGAAAACCAGACAAAACCTTTCTATTATTCAATTTAGTGTAAAAGCTGGGAACATCAAGAGCCTGTAGCGCGCTGGTCACCAAGGATATGATCTCCGCGTCGTGCTCAATGGACAAACTTCCATCGCCGATAATATCGACGTCGCACTGATAAAATTGTCGATATCTGCCGTGCTGCGGACGCTCCCCTCTCCATACTGGCGATATTTGATACCTTCTGTAAGGAAATACCAATTGCCCGGAGTTGGAGACCACATAGCGCGCCAGCGGGACTGTGAGGTCGAAACGTAGTCCGATATCCTTTTTGCTATCCTCGTCAGCCAGTCGATAGAGTCCATAAATTTCGTTGTCGTTGCCTTTGGCTAGCAAAGTGCTTATGCGCTCGACAGCTGACGTATCCAACGGAGCAAAGCCATAAAGCTCAAATTGCTCTTTTATAACATCGACTACTCGATTGAACGCTATCTGCTCTTGTGGTAGGAATTCTGGAAATCCAGAAATATCGCTTTTCATTTTCGCCTATTTAATTTTTGCTTCCTTAAATAAGACATGCTTTCGAACAACTGGATCGTATTTTTTCATTTCCATTTTTTCCGGCTGCTTGCGCGGATTCCGCTTTTTTACATAAAAAAACCCCGTACCAGCCGAACTCAGCATTTTCACCGTCATCGCTGCAGTTTTGGCCATGATAACACCCCATAAAATATGGTTTCATCGTATATAGATTGTCTTAAAAAATCAAATTGTAAATTGCTCATTGAGAATTTTATTTTCAAGAGAATTCTTCTTATCCAGTAATAAAGACAGAGTAACGGTCTTATCTTCAAAAATTTCTACCCGAACGGCTTGCCGATATTCAACGTAATCTGCGACGGCGCAAACCGGTCTTCTTACATGATCGATGACTTCCAGGTTCAACACCGAGTCTGCAGGTAAGACGACTCCACGCCAATTTCTCGGTCGAAACGGACTAATTGGAGTGATTGCCATCAGTCTAGATCCCACCGGAAGTATCGGTCCAGAGGCCGAATAATTGTAGGCTGTACTGCCTATTTGCGTTGCGGATATCAGCCCGTCGCAGATTAGTTCTCGCATCCGCAGTACTCCGTTAACTTTTATAGATATCTTTGCCGACTGGTGAGTTTCTCGCAGTAGATAAACTTCGTTTATGGCGATATCGCTAAACATCTCTCCATTATCCTTCTCCACAATTACCCTTAACGGATGAAATTTCACTTCGTCGGCCTGCAGAATTCTATCCGTAAGATTCTCTTTGAAATAATTGTTGGTTAAAAATCCTGTCTTCCCGCGATTCATTCCATAAACGGGAATTTTTTTATCAAAATTTTCATGAAACGCCTTGAGAACCATACCATCCCCGGAGAGCACTACTATACATGCAGCTTCATCTACGCTTGCTTGACCATACTGCCTGGTCATTAAGCGGAAAGCGCTCTTGGATTTCGGATTTGAAGAACAAATAAAAAATATCTTCACTTTTTCCGCCGAACCTACAAATTTAAAATAGCATGTTTGACGCCGTTTTGCCAATTGCCTGGGATTGCCCAATTAAAGATGGGTGATACCTAATAAAATCTCTGAATTTTCAACAAAAATGCCAATCACAATCATAATGTCGCTGGCAGCGACGTAATTCATTGAAAAATAAGCAGATTTTCTGTATCTTGCTTATTGGGTAACCCCAATTGCATTACTTTTTGGAGGCGAAAGCGATGGATTTTATCAGGGCCAGCACCTTTTTTCTGATCGTTACGTCCGTTATCTTATAGAAAGAGCGCAGTAATTCCGATGTCTCCTTACTCTTTGACTGATCTGAATTATAAACCGGTTTGCTTTCTTCGCTTAGCGACGGCACCTGTTGGTATCCCTTATAGAAATAATTTACGTCAATATTCAATATATTCGCAATATTGAACAACGTACCAGCGCTAATTCTATTTGTTCCCTTTTCATACTTTTGGATTTGCTGAAACGTAACGCCAAGATAGTTTCCTAATTTTTCTTGGCTAATACCGAGAAAAAATCTTCGAGCTTTTACTTGTTTCCCTATATGCAAATCAATGCTATCTTTAGGAAGTTTCGCTTCTAATTCAGAATAATCGGCCATATAAGTCTCCACTAAAAACACACAAACGGTCGTACGTTAACTCAAAGAAATTCGTTTTTCAATTAGAAAAAATATTGATGGATAATAAAGGTATAAAACATCCCTTTTTGTAGAAAGCTTCATTTTAAATGAATAATCTGAATTATATGGATAATTTATAATTATTTGGCTAATTGCAAAGAGAATTTTACAACTTATGGTATATATTAAACCTCAGAAATATAAAAGAATAATGGACGATAAGTCAAAACAAACACTGAAGTAATTTATCTTCAAATAGAGGAATAAAACCGACAATCCCAAAGTCTTCATTGTGAGATTAACATACTGAAATATCTACATTATTGGAAATGAATAAAAAAAAATATTAACCAATTAAAGAAAGCAAAACACAGGAAAATATACGATCTTTTTTATAATTCTATTAACTTTAGTAGCAAAAAAATATAAAACCGTAGATTGCATATTTCGAGTTGAAGATAATATTTAGAGAGATATGTCCAATAAATAATTGCCCGTTGATACGGTGTGTCTTTGTGGAAGTCAAACATATTTAAAATGGTAATCTGCCAAACTTATAAACACAGAGTCATTGATATTTTAGGGTTTAAGATATGGTTCGGCATGGGATTCAAGAAAGACAAATAGCCTTTGGAAATTGTCGGAAGAGATATGCTAAATGTATGAAAACTATCGATTCTAAGGGGAGGGGGACCTGTGTCGCTGACAATAACGTAATTATATTGAAATTAGTTTGTTCTCTACAAGATAATCAGATATTCGAAAATTTTCAAAAAATACTCTTATCTATATTTGAATACTCTCCGATTTTTCAAATTAAATCTTAATTGGTACAAGATAGTTCTTCTTTTCCAGAATCGGTTCGGCGATAAATACTCAGTTTCCGTCGAAGTCCGTTCTGTTTATCAATGAGAAATTCTCCCAGACATCCAAAATAAAGATTTTGAACAATCGGATGCTCGTAATTTATGGATTCCTTTACAACTTTCACAAGATCGTGACCCACCATGTCCAAAACCGAAGGCTGTACGCCAAAAACTGCATGATATTTTTCAATAAACTCTCGTTGTTCTGGATTATCAGAGAAGGCAAAAATTACGCCTTCCCAGGCATCGCCAGGAGACAATGCCGCCGAGCTTAAAGTAAAAACTTGCGCATTTTCTAATTTCGATATGTTTATGATCGGATTGATAACGAAAATGGCTTTTTTGTTTGAGTTATTTGCATATTTTGTTGCAGCTTTTCTCGAAATACTGGAATAGCGAAGGATTTCCAAATCGTCGCCTTCTTCCACGCCATATTTCTTTAATTCGCATCTAATAATGTCTTGAATCTGATTGCCCAGCTCTCCATCTGGCAGCATAACCAAGAAACTTTTGATTTGTTGAGAATCTGCATAGGCAAATAGAGCATGGATTTCATCTTCCGGAGATAATCCGCAAGCGAAAATATGGCCATTGTTTATTTTTAAATTGTTGGAAAACGACAATATCGGCACATGCGGCAATAACGCGCCATACTGCGCGACTTCCTGAAAAAATATCGGACCAATTATGGCGGCGAAGTTCTTATGCCTCAAATAACGAGGCGCGACATGTTTTCCACGGTCAGCGGTATCTAGCACATGAAAATCTATGTTTTTGATGTTGCCACTGGCCAAAAGGCAAGCGTTCAAGATACCTCTACCAACTGACTCGTTATTACCTGATAATGGTAGCAACAGCAGCACTGTATTTTCTTTAGGAGCGAATATTCTCAAGCGACTATCGAAAAGTTCATCGGACGAAGCTTTCGGAACTGGTATTTTTTCGATATGCTGCATATCCTTGCCGGAGAAACAGGAAGTCAAACATACCAGAAGGAATAATTTTATTGACCGACCCACTTTTATCATCCGTTCTTGGAGAAAAAATATCCCAAAAATTGCACGATCAGCAGCATAAACCAGGACTATATGTAGTTGCAACTCCAATAGGAAACATATTAGATATTAGTCTTCGCGCATTGTATATTTTTAAAAAATCGAAATATATTTTTGCGGAAGATACCAGACAAACGAAGAAATTATTGAATTTTTATGAAATAAAAACTCCGCTAATAACCTGTCACGAGTACAATGAAGATCATCCTTCTGTTATTTCAAAAATAGAACCAAATGATATTTATGCGTTGGTTTCAGATGCTGGCACTCCGTTAATTTCCGATCCGGGATATAGGATTGTTGACTGGTGCGTTAAGCATCAGATAGAAGTCTTCCCCGTACCAGGAGCTTGCGCTCCCATCGCCGGATTAAGTGCAGCCGGCCTTCCAACGGATAATTTTACATTTCATGGTTTTCTACCGTCAAAAGCGCGTGCCCGTCGATCTCGATTGGATATCGTTAAGGATATGACGTCAACTGCCGTTTTTCTGGAATCTCCGGAGCGAATTTTGGATTCCCTGCAGGATATGCTGGAAATCTTCGGAGATAGACGTGCCTGTATTTGCCGTGAGATAACCAAAATTTTCGAAGAATTTAGGCGAGGAAATTTATCGGAGTTGATCGAATATTTTTCAAAAAATAAACCGATTGGAGAGTTTTTAGTGATAATTTCGGGGAAACGAGAGATTTGCATCGATAAAGGCGCGGCGTTCGTAGAATTATCGGCGGAATTGAAAACTGAAACCCTAAAAAATGCCGTTATGAAAGTTTTTTCGAAGTATGAAATATCCAAGAAGGCGATCTATGACAAAGCGCTTGAAATTAAACGAGAAAGTTCATGAACACAACTGAAGAAAAAGGATATTTGGGAGAATTTATCGCCGTCTGTCTGCTGAAATTAAAAGGATACCGTATACTAGCCCGCAGATATAAAACTGTCTGTGGAGAAATAGATATTATAGCGCAAAGAAATGACGTCGTTATATTTGTTGAAGTGAAGTGTCGCAAAAATATTGACAAATGCTACAATGCCATTACCGCAAAACAGCTGCGACGCATTCAACGAGCTTCTGGTATCTTCATGAACTACCACAAAAACCTAGAGCGGAATTTCTCGAGATATGATGTTATTTTAGTGGCCAACTGGAAACTTCCTGTACATATTACGAATATATCTCAATTACCATAGAGAATTGGAAGCTAAGGGAGGTGAAATTCATAATCGAAGCGATTTAAATGCTCTCGATATTCGGCAATTACGGTGCATAAGAAAATCGTTACGGCCAAAGTACGAACGCATCGCAATGGCGTTGAAGAATATGCCGCAGTTCATTTCTTTTTTGTTTTTCGAAAATTATGAGAATAGCGTCCGCTCCCAGCGCCCCACATCCTTTGGCGGCCTTTATCCCGTCGATTTTTAGCAGTTTGTCAATGGTAGCGATGTTTGGAGCAATTACGAGATCACGCTCTTTTAGTATATCGAAAAAATTCTGTACGCTTTGTACCAGAAGCTCTTCGTCATTGTGCTGAAAGCTCTTCCTCACATTGAGAACTTGTTTTTGAAGGTTCGCAATATCGAAAAACTTTATATCACGAAGGTG
Organism: Holosporaceae bacterium; assembly: GCA_031282425.1. Classification (GTDB taxonomy): domain Bacteria; phylum Pseudomonadota; class Alphaproteobacteria; order UBA3830; family UBA3830; genus JAIRMQ01. The sequence goes on from JAITDT010000045.1 coordinate 11,571, forward strand.
AGAATGTGTTGCAACTTTATAAGGTGTCTTTAAAATTGCAAAATCGAGGCTGGGGAACGTCCAGTTCAATTTTTCAACGATATTGGTTTTAGCGTCGAAAAAAATATTATGATTAAAATACTGCGCAACGCCATCTGCGCCGCTCGGGATTGCGCCACTGTTGGTTTTGGAAAGTCCTCGATATTCTTTTAAAAACGAATCGATATCAAATTGCGCTGAAGTTAAGCGCAGATATAGCTGGTACAGCAGCGCAAATTGCGCGCTCGAAGCTCCGAATCCGCCAGCGCCTTTATGGGGATCAAAAAATTCGACGGAGATGTTGCGAAAGTCGTGTGCTCGGTAAAACATATGCGCCGGAGACGCTTGATCAATGCCGCGAAGGCTTGTTTCGCCATGGGCCACATGAAGCTCAAACAGCGGTGGAGTTATCAGAACAATTGCGCTCCCGCCAAAGACGACGGAATACTCTCCCGCCAAAAATGTTTTACTGCCTGCCGAGAATTTCATACTCAAGCCTGCGAATTTTACCGTCAAAAAAAAACTTTATTTTTATGACGTTGGGGGGCAGTAAATGCTGAATGATATCCGGCCATTCGACGATGACGATGCAATTCCCCAGCGCTTCTTCGAGTCCCAATTCCCAAAACTCCTCTGCAGACTGCCAGCGATAGCAATCCACATGCCATATCTCGGCAATCGCGGAATTATAAGTCTGCACCAGCGTAAACGTAGGACTTTGGATATCTTCGGCAGATTTATTAAGCGCTTTGATAAGATATTTGGAAAAAGTCGTCTTCCCACAGCCCAAATCGCCATAAAGAGAAAAACATTGACCAATTTTTGCAAATTGTACAAAATATTCCGCCGCATTTCGGGTATCTTTCAGAGTATTACAAATAAATTCAGCCATGCGCTCACACCTTACGGCACGCTTTCCAACTCTAGCGTCTCATTTTTAAAATACAACAATAAACTGCTTCCCTAAAAAAGATCATCATTCAATACGCTTTTCGTTCACAGCTTTTTTTGATACTTTAGCTTCAGTTTATGCCGGACTAGCTCAGCTGGTAGAGCAACTGATTTGTAATCAGTAGGTCGTTGGTTCGATTCCGACGTCCGGCACCACCTAGAATTTTAAGAAAAATTCACCTACTAAAATGAGAGATAAATAGTGCCAAAATTGATTTTGTCCCGCTCCTGTCCCGCTTTTTTTTAAACGAAACAGTTTTAGGCTGATCTTTGTCCCTACTCAAAACATGATATAATAGGCAATCACTACAAACAAAAGTATATGAATAAAGATTACAAAAAAGCCTTAAAGCTGGAAATCGAAAATTTTTTGAAAGAGATCGATACAGATGAAACGCTTGACGAGGAATTTTATTCACTGGAAAAACTTAGAGATAAATACTCTGTTAACTGGGAACGTTGGAAGGCCTTTAATACATATACATACAATGAATGCATTTCACTTCTTGGAGGTATTGAGCCGGGGGAAAAATCAGAGATAAACGCAATCATATGGGAAAATTGTATAAATTATAATAAATTATGGCATATACTAGATAGATTACTCAGCAAGTATACTTCAGGAGCACCAGTAGAATATCCAGCTTCTCCAGAAGAGAGGGTCATTTTAGAAAAATTTTTTAAGATGATAAAGATCGAGGAGAGTTGTATTACTAAAAAAAGTAACAACCATTATTTTATTCGTGCAGAGATCAAGAAGGATTATATTATAGATTATCTTCACCTTCCTTCTTTCGAAGAAATTGAAAAAGATTTTGATGCATACTGTCCGGAAACGATAGCACTAAAAAAGGATAGATTTAGAGAAATAGCTGCTGAGCTTAAAAGAAAAAATCCCAGCAGATATGGGCATATTCCTGATAGCTTTCTTACAAATGAAAATATTGAGAATGGAAGATTGTTTAAAAGCAATCAGGATTTCTTGCAAAAACTTGCAATTTCGCTAAAACAAACAACAAATGATCTAGGAGAAAAATTGACTCCTTCGGAAGCAGTAGAGTGCGTTTCTTTTATACTCAATATTTGTATTAGGGGAAGTAATGAAAATCCTTGTTATAATCCAAGTGGAAAGAAAGCACCTAAGGGTTTCAGTTATTATACTGTCTTAAATGCGATGAAGAACATGTTCGATAAAACTGAATCTAGAGGAAATAGCAGCAAAGAAGCAAAAAGCCTTAGAAAGGAAAAAATAAATAGAATTATTCCACATTTAAAAGGCACACAATTCTATCAATTCATAGAATATTTCAACGGGATTGTTAACCAAAAGCAGATTTGTAGGCAGTATGTGGCAGTAACTGCTTTTGTTCGAACTTCGAATGGCGACGAGTGGGGCAAACGGATTGAATTTGAGAATCTCAGCGGAGAAATTTGCGCTGTGGATGTTCCAA
>JAITDT010000046.1 GCA_031282425.1 Holosporaceae bacterium
TTGGAACATCCACAGCGCAAATTTCTCCGCTGAGATTCTCAAATTCAATCCGTTTGCCCCACTCGTCGCCATTCGAAGTTCGAACAAAAGCAGTTACTGCCACATACTGCCTACAAATCAGTTTGTTATCGCAAAACAGCCCGATTTTTGGATAATAAGCGTACGATTTCCCGCTTATGTCGTCCTTTACAACTATTGTTGCTGTTGTTAATTTGTTCATGATAGTTTTTTCCCCTATTCATTTGTTTTGCTGTGGTTTGAAACTGTCTGATTTGTAGGTCGTTGGGATGATAATTTGGTCGTTAATTCCCAACGCCTGCAGGACTTCCTCGATTGCTCTTTGGAGAGCGAGTCTTTTGACAATCTCATTCGAAACCTCTCCAACTGGCTTAAAGTACTTCATGGGTTGTCTCGCTCATCTTCTCAATGTAAGCGTCGATATCTTCCCTGCGCCACACGCTAGTTTTCGTACCTAGCTTGATTTGTGCCGGGAACTCTCCCTTTTTTATCTTGTCGTATATCGAAGTCTTCCCTATCGGCACTAACTGCATCACCTGGGGCAGTCTCAAAAATCCATACGCTTTGCCAGCGTCAACCAAATTCGGATAGCCGTGTTTTTTATTGGTCATTTCGTTCTCCTTAATTTAAGCGCGAACCGTCGCGCCTTTCTGGGAAAGCAAACTAGTGGATTTTTTTTATCAGATGTGGAAATTTCCGTAACAGATAGGGAAAATGTATCAATTTTCCGTATCTAAAATACAAAATATCTTATTAAAACAATATGTTATGGCTCAGTTCGAATCCCATAATTCAGATACGGAAATGGCAGTCATTACGGAAATTATAAATTTTATTCGTTTGTTTTGCGGAGTGACACAAATATTTCATCATTTATAGGATGGTATGCTTGCGCATTTTTGAGTGCGTCTCTTATAGACTTATCAGTAGGAGATTGCGTTTTCCCAGAGAAAAATTCATCCATTTCTTTAAATAGTATTGATGAATAAGATGGAGACGGACTTTGCTTTTCCACCTTATATTTTTCTTTCATCGCTTTTGCTTCTTTTTCTTGGTAATAATTCGCCAAAAAACAGATCATCTTGTCTTTCGTAGAAGAAATTGGAGGATTTTTCCCTTCATTTGCGGACTTTTCGCTTGAGCTAGGCTGCTTATCTTCTTCACCATCATCTTCAAGAAAACAATTTGATATATGCTCAACAATGGTGGGATTAGTTTTTTTGAGATAGCGAATTATTTCTAATGTATCTTTTTTATTTATCCATTCATTTTTTGAACACTCATCTATCATTTGTTTTACCTCTCCACGGAACCCCTTAAAAAAATTCCTTTCAAACCATTCATCTGTATTTATGGGACGGTACATAACTTTCGGATTAATGAGGGCATTGTTTATAGAATTCTTTTTTCTCGCTTCCTCAGTACTTGTGTCCAAAATCATCTTCTTGATTTTGTTTATGTATCTTTCTTTTTTCGATACTTTTATTCCCAAAATAAAATACAAAATATCATTACTTCTGCAACGATTCGCTCTCAAAAAAAACATACAGTCTTCTTCATCCGTTTTAAACTCGTCCATATTTGCTTCAAATATATCTAACGTCATTTTTTCCACCTTTTCTCAACATAATTGCCCCACCAGTTCATCATTTGTCTGCGCTCCGGTAGATATTGGGCGTGGTTGTAACTGGCTCTTACTTTGTTCCGCTCGCAGTGAGCCAATTGACGCTCTATAACGTCCGGTTTAAATCCATTTTCATTCAGAATCGTGGACGCTGTCGCTCTCATCCCATGCGGTGTCGCTTTTCCTTTGTACCCCTGATCTCTGAAAGCTTTCGACAACGTGTTATCGCTAATCGGCTTTGACTTGTACGTTCTACATGGAAATAACAGCGAAGAATCTCCGCTGAACTTCCTTATTTCCTCAAGAACAACAATCGCCTGATCTGAAAGAGGAACGATATGCAGCTCTTTCATCTTCATACGCTCAGCTGGTATTCGCCATTCACGTTTTTCAAAATCAAACTCTTCCCAACGAGCTCCGCGAAGTTCTCCACTACGCACAAATGTTAATATCAAAAGTCGCAAAGCCAATTTCGTAACAACATTCCCTTTAAAATCAGAAAATCCTTTCAGAAATTCACAAAACTCTTTTCCTGAGAAATATGAATAATTGGCCGCTTTCCTGGACTGTAATGCGCCGCGTAAATCAGCGGATATATCATGTTCAGCCCTTCCGGTAGCAATCGCGTATCTAAAAATCCGCCCAACTACTTGCAGAGTTCTGTGCGCCACCTCCAGCGACCCGCGTTCTTCTATTTCCCTAATAACCGCTAATAACTCTTTGGGCGTTATCTTCTTAATCGGAGTGTCGCCGAGAAAAGGAAAGATATTAGCTTCAAGCCTTCTAATCACATAAAACGCGTGACGCTCCGCCATTGCGCCAGCGTTCTTTTTGAACCACTCGCGCGCAATGTTCTCAAACGTGTTGATTACGTTTTCTCTGGTCTCTATCTTTTGCTTTTTTCTTAGTAAAGACGGGTCTTCCCCAGATTTGATAATCTTTCTCAACTCATCGCACTTCTCGCGCGCATCTTTCAGAGAAACATTCGGATAAACTCCCAACGATATTCTTTTATGCTTATCTGCATGTCTGTACTGAAGCCTCCAGTACTTAGCTCCATTTGGATGGATTTCTAGATACATACCGCCGCAATCTGCAATGGTCATAATCTTATCCATCGGCTTCGCCATTTTACATTTCGTATCAGTCAGCACTCCAAATGCCTCCCAGTCTTTATGGATACAATCTTTATGGATACGATTATGGATACAAAATTCTCCGGCTGCAAGCGATTTTTTTAGAACTATAATGAACAATTAAAAATGCTTTTCTTCTCATTTCTCAACTCTCTTCTTTATGTTTCTGATTTTGTCTGAACGGGTAAAAACTAATGATTGGCGGAGAGAGGTGCTGCTGTTGCTGCCCTTACGCAAAAAGATGTTCTCCCCGTGAAAAAATTAATGGAGAAAACAATAAGAAATTTTCTGGAGTTAAAGACATTGCAAGTAAGAACTGGAACAC
>JAITDT010000061.1 GCA_031282425.1 Holosporaceae bacterium
AAATGATCGCGATTATAGCTGCGAAAAATAACCGCTCAACTTAATGCAATCCTGAAAAGAGGCAAAATGGCTTTTTGAAATTTATTGTTGCAACTTAGGTGGGAACAGGATAGATTCCAGTTTTTTACAATCGCTAAAAAGCAAAGAAATATTTTCGGATATTTTATAAAATACATCCTGCAGAACATTTTCTTCATCTTCAGAAAAATCCCCCAGCACATATGATGATACCGAGAAGTTTTCGGGCGGTCGACCAATCCCCATGCGAACTCGCCAATAATTGTTTCCGATCAGAGCGTCGATGCTCTTTATGCCATTGTGGCCGCCGCTACCGCCTCCGTTTTTTATTTTCACACGCCCAAGCTGTAGGTCAATATCATCATGAAATACATAGATTTTTTCCGGAAGAATTTTATAAAAATCCATTAAAAAACGAACGGCCTGACCTGATAGATTCATAAAAGTTAATGGCTTCGCTAGCGTAATTTTAAGAGAATTCATGTAGAAAGAAGAAACTTCAACTGTAGCGGCTATTTTTTTGAAAGAAGAAACAACATTTGTCGCCGCAACTAACTCGATTATTTTAAAGCCGGCATTGTGTCTATTACATTCATATCGGGATCCAGGATTACCAAGACCCACTAGTAACGCATCCATAAACGATTAAGAGGACGACGTTGTTGCCGGAGCGGCCGCAGCCTCTTCCGTTGCATCTTTCTTCATTATTGTGGGAGCAACAACCGTCGCTATGGTAAAATTCTTGCTACTCACCGGCAGACTCATATTCTTAGGAAGCTCCACATCATGCGCATGCACTGTGCGGTGAAATTCAAATCCTGTCAGATCGATTTCTATCTTTTCTGGAATACTTTCCGGATCGCAAACCACATCGATTTCATGAACCAGCACGTTCAAAACACCGCCCAATTTCAATCCCGGAGATGCAGACTCATTGATAAACGCAAGAGGAATGCGCACAGCAACTTTGCTTCCTTTCCCGACGCGCAGGAAATCCACATGAAGTGTCCTGTCCGTTACCGGATGAAATTGAATATCTTTCGCTATGAATTTCTGTCCCTTCTGGCCAACGCCATCTATTTCAAAAATCGTAGAGAAGAAATTGGTTTTATGACCGTATCTATTCAGCAAGCCTTCCGAAATATATATGGACTCCGGTGCCATCGCATTTCCATAAGCTACGCACGGAACAAAACCAGACCGACGAGCGGAACGCGCCGCTCCAGTTCCAAACTTTTCACGGACCTTTGCTTCTAAAATAACGCTGGCCATGGCAAAATTTCCTTTCAATATCGCTGCAATATACACTGAATTGCTTCCGCTATCAACGAAGCAATCGATAGTTTCTTAAATTTCATCGGAAGAATTCTACTGCATTCAATGCTGTCGGTCAATGTAATTTCTGTTATTTCCGATCTATCCAACTTTCCCACTGCTTCACCTGAAAGAATTCCGTGAGAGCAATAGGAGACAACACCAGCACAACCGGCCTTCATAAGAGCGTCAGCTGCTGCGCATAAAGTAGCTCCGGAGTCGACAATATCATCAATTAAAACGCAGATTTTGGAAGAAACATTTCCGACGACATCAGATTTTTCCAGCAGGCCGAACGCATCACGCGTCTTATGGCAGATTGCGAAACTGCACCCAACGAGCCGCGCCACGGTGCTAGCTCGACGAGCGCCTCCGACATCCGGAAAAACAACGATAACTTTATCAGCGTCATATCTTCCCACAATGTCTGAAGCAAATATTTGCGCGCTAGATACGTGGACTGTCGGAATTCGGAAGAATGGCTCGCAATGGTTATCGAAAACAATGCACTGGGAAATATTAGCAGTCTCCAATAACAGTGGAAATAAGCCTGCCCCAAAAGATTCGTTAGAATTTTGAATATCTTGCCGCGAATAACCAACGTAAGACAAGAATAGAATAATGTTTTTTGAATCTCGCAGAGCGTTCAGCAGCAGAAATAATTCCATCCAATCGTCGTGAGTAACAGTTGAAGCAACCACAATAACATCACTGAAGCACTTGGGTAGCAAAATGGAAATCTCGCCGCTGTCGTAACGCCGAACGTAGGCGCAAAATACTGGCAATATCAGCTTTTCCGCAAGAGCGTTAGCAAGCTCTTTTGTGTTTTTAGTATGAATTATTTCCATGTTCCGCCATCAAACAAATGACCGAAATGTTGCGACCACAAATACCTCCAGTGTTTTTTATAGCAAAACGATAGCTGAAATAATTTTCTGGGTCAGCGTAGGTATCTGTTGCTATTACATCTATATTACCAGCGTTTAATCCAGCTTTTATCAGACGACGATAACAATACCTGGGCAAATCAAAATGTATTTTATGATCTATGCTAAAAAAACAATCATCTTCGTCGTTGAAATTTTGCCTAAAATCATCATCTATTTCGTAACTGTTTCTCTGGATACAAGGACCAATGACCGCTATTGTATCGCTTGCTCTACTTCCCAATTTTGTCATTTTTTCAACTGTCGCTTCAATAATCCCGGCCACAGCGCCGCGCCATCCAGCATGAGCTGCGCCTATTATCGGATTTTTTCTGTCCATGAATAAAATAGGAGCACAATCAGCTGTCAGAATACCTATTGCAACGCTAGATTCTGCGGTAACTAGAGCGTCGGCCTCTATCATCGATGATGTTTGCAGATCTGCCCTAATGCAAAGATTGCCATGCACCTGTTGCAAAGTAACTAATTTTCTGCATTGGAATTCATTTTTTACAATATCAAGATTTTTGGAAACTGAAGCATAATCGTCCCCAACAAACATGCTACAATTTAACGACGCGTAAAGCCCGACACTTTTTCCGTATTTTCTTCCGTAAAATCCGTAATCAACTGTAGCAGAAACGATCTTTGTCGATCTATTCGACAACACCTCTATTCAGCATCGCGGGGAGGAAGCAGCCCCAAAGCCAACATATACGTATCCAAAAGCACGTCCTCTGTTTCCCGATCTTCCGTCTTCATTTTTTTTAATCTTATAACCCTCTTCATAATCCGAGGATCAAAACCATCTGATTTCGCTTGCTTGTAGATATCCGAAATCTGCTCTTGAATTTCTACCCTCTCGACCTCTAAATTCTCAATTTTTTCAATGTACTGCTTTAATTTATTTATATCGCTTGAATGCATTACATACTTTCTTCCTAATCGAAACAGAAGAGGCGAACCGTAGTACAAGAAACACGATGCACAAACAGAAAGGAGGAACAATATGCTACGGCTCAACCTCTTTTAAAATAATATAATAGAGTTTGATAAAAATCAACTGGTAAATTAATATGGTAGTTATCAAAAACATGAAAGGTCGCTAGTTGTATCAGTCTACTCTTAAATCAGAAGTTTCTTTCAAGGGAATTGGCATACATAGCGGAGATCGTTGTTGTATTTCCGTATCGCCTGCATCAAAAGATGCAGGAATAGTAATTCTTAAGGGAAAAGATAGCATTGACGCCACTTACGACAATGTATTCATAACTACGCTGAGTACAAGATTGATCGGAACGCATGGGTCCTGCATTGCGACGGTAGAGCATCTTTTGGCCGCCCTCTATGGATTGAGAATAACAAATGCCATAATTACCACAGAAAGCGACGAGATTCCTATACTAGATGGGAGCGCATGTCAGTTCGTGTCGGCATTTCTATCGACTGGAATAATGATACAGCAGAAGAAATTTCGTACACTAAGAGTGTTGAAACCTGTGAAAGTCCAAGACGGCGAGAAATGGACGTCCCTGAGTCCATCTGACTCCTTCAGTATAAATATAGAGTGTGACTTTAATACCAAAGGTTTGGGGACTTCGCCCTATTCATTTGATTTTTCAAATAACGACTTTGTAAATGAAATAGCGCCTGCCCGCACGTTTGGTTTTCTTTCGGACGTCGAATTTTTAAGAAAAAACAATCTAGCCCTGGGAGCGTCATTGGAAAATACCATTGTTTTCGATGATAACGGACAATTACTCAATAAAACGGGCTTTCGAGTGTTTCAGGAACCGGTTCGCCATAAAGTTCTTGATGTCATTGGTGATTTATCGTTAGCCAAATGCGCCATCAGAGCTAGATTTGACAGTTTTTGCCCCAGCCATAAAATGAATAATATGATTTTACGCGCGCTTTTCGAAAAAGCTGATAATTACGAAATAACTGAGTAGAGCGATAACTTGATCTATGTGCTAGGAATTGAATCCAGCTGTGACGAAACCGCTGCGGCGATCGTAACTGCGGACAGAAGAATACTTTCCAACATCGTATATTCTCAAGTTACTGAACATAAGTTGTTTGGAGGCATTGTTCCAGAGATAGCTGCCCGCGCGCATTTGGAAAAAATTGATGTGGTCGTAAAAAAGGCGCTGGATGATGCAAATCTGAAAATAGCGGAGGTTTCCGCCGTCGCAGGAACCTGTGGTCCCGGCCTCATTGGCGGGTTAATCGTTGGAGCAACCTTTGCCAAAGCTATCTCTATGGCGAGATGTATTCCATTTATCGCCGTCAACCACATAGAAGCGCATGCGATATCTATTAGGCTAACGGAAGATATCGACTTCCCCTATTTGCTTTTGTTGGCCTCCGGCGGTCACTGTCAATTGTGCATTGTGCATGCCATTGATCGCTTCGAAGTAATCGGCAAGACAATTGATGATTCCATCGGAGAATCGTTCGACAAAGTAGCGAAATTATTGGGATTGGGATATCCAGGAGGCTCCGCTATCGAAAAAACATCGGCCGCCGGAAACAATGAAAGATTTTCGTTGCCTCGTCCCCTTTGCCGCAAAGGATTGCGCGATTTTTCATTCGCCGGACTGAAAACCGCCGTACGAATAGCCGAGGGAAAATGTATAACTGAACAAGACAAAGTTGATCTATGCGCATGCTTTCAAAAAGCTGTAATAGATATCCTTGTCTATAAAGTAGAGCAAGCTCTAAAAATTTGCGAAAATAAAAATCTTACCGGAGTAGTAATGGCCGGAGGAGTGGCGGCTAACAAAGCTATCAGAACGGCACTGCAAAATATTTGCAATGATTATGGATTAAATTTTTTAGCTCCTCCAATTAATCTCTGCACCGACAATGGCGCTATGATCGCTTGGCTTGGAGTGGAAAAATTTTTAGCAAATCAGTACGGCGATCTGAAATTTTCACCACGACCGCGATGGCCTATGTCAGAGAATCTTGAGCAAAGTTATCCACTTAATTGATTGAGATTTTTTCTTTTTCCAATTACACTTACTCCCGATTCTGTTGAGATAGTAAATGCCGAATGTCGTTGCCATAATAAACCAGAAAGGTGGTGTTGGAAAAACTACTACTGCCGTAAATCTGGCGACCGCGCTTTCGGCGATTGGGAAAAATGTTCTGGTTCTGGATCTTGATCCTCAGGGAAATACTACTACAGGATTCGGCCTTTCTAAGGGGAGAGGATTGCAGAGCAGCTATGGCGTATTGCTGGGGTTAACGGATCCTCGTGAAGTGATATTAAAAACATACGTCAGCGGGCTTTTCATTATTTCATCCACTATAGATCTCGCGGCTGCGGAAATTGAGTTGTTTTCCCAAAAAGACCGTGATCAAAAATTGAAACAGTCTATTCTCGATCTTGTAGAATATGACTACATATTTATAGATTGTCCGCCGGGATTTGGTTTAATCAATATAAATGCTTTAAATGCTTCCAATAAGATTATTGTGCCGTTGCAGTGCGAATTCTACGCTCTAGAAGGGCTTGCCCAATTGTTCAGTACCATCCAAAGCGTGAGAAATACCATAAATCGTGATTTGATAGTCTCCGGAATTCTATTGACAATGTATGATCGCCGAAATAGTTTAAGCTCGATGGTGGCTAGCGACGTGCGCGCGCACTTCAAGAATCTTGTCTTTAACACAGTAATTCCCAGAAATGTTAGAATTAGCGAAGCATCTTCTCATGGGAAACCGGTGATTTTGTACGACGTAAGATCTGCCGGAGCGATTTCTTATATTGAATTGGCAAGAGAATTTTTAGATAGGGAGCGCAAATGACCAAAGGTTTAGGGAGAGGATTATCAGCGTTCCTGGATATGGATACGCAAAATCCTGAAAATCAAGGAGTCGTCAAAATCGCTATCGACTCAATAGAAAAAAATCCCTTTCAGCCGCGCCAGACATTCGCCGAAGATAGTCTCAATTCCTTGGCTGAATCCATAAAAAGAAAAGGAATTATCCAACCGATTTTAGTGCATAAGCTGACGGATAATAGTTATCAGCTCATCGCCGGAGAGCGTCGGCTACGAGCGTCCAAAATCGCCGGGTTGGAAGAGATTCCCGCCATCATCGCCGATATGAGCAAGGAAGATCAGTTGGAAGTGGCGATTCTGGAAAATATTCAGCGGGAAGATTTAAATCCTCTGGACGAGGCGCATGCCTACAAAAGACTCATGGACGAATTCAACCATACCCAGGAGGAATTGGCGGAAATTCTCGGTAAAAGCCGTAGCCACATCGCCAACATGCTGAGATTATTGACGCTGCCGGAAGATGTAAAAAAATACGTGAAGACTGGCGCGCTATCTTTTGGGCATGCGCGCGCTCTTGTGGGCGTGGAAGACGCCGATTCCATCGCCGATCATGTGGTGAAACACTCCCTTACCGTAAGACAAACAGAAAATCTTGCTCGACGGCAACGGAGCAATTCGTCAGGCGATAATTATATTGACCAAGAAACCTTGCTCTTGGCTGATAAGATTTCTTCTCTGACAGGACTAAGGTCCAATGTTAAATTAAATGGAAGCGGTGGGATCATTGAAATAAATTTTAAAAATTTCGAAGAGCTAGATTTTTTCATCCGGAGATTAAACAACTAGGAGCTTTCTTGGATATAGTCAAAAATGCCGCCACCGTGGGGGTTTTTACACTTTTCAGTAGAGTCATTGGATTCATGCGCGAATGTGTGATGGCATTTTGCTTAGGAGCTGGTATTTATTCGGACGCCATATTAATAGCGCTTCGTATATCCAATACTTTTCGAAGAATCTTTGCGGAAGGAGCTTTTAACGCTTCTTTCCTGCCTCGATTTTCCAGAATTCTAAGCAAAGAAGGGAAAGAGGAGGCCAACGTTGTTCTTGGAGACGTTTTTAGCGTGCTGCTGTTAATTTTAATTCCATTTTCGATAATTATCATTGCAATCTTTCCATCGTTCCTGCAATTATTGATTTCTGGATTCGATGAGCACAGCGAAAAATTTCAATTAACAGTCATCCTTGGAAGAATTTGTTTTCCATATTTAATTTTTATTTCCATAGCTTCGCTTTTTTGCGGCGTACTAAATGCGATAAATAGATTTACATTGCCGGCAGTTGTTCATTCTATACTGAGCATTTTTACAACAATTGGGCTACTTGTGGGTTATTTCTGTAATTTATCTCATTGCCTCACGGCTCATGTAGTGATACATTTCGTCGTTTTTTCCGGCGTTGTCCAATTTTACATTTTATTTACCTCCATATCTCAGCATGGATTCCGAATTCGCTTTCAATTTAGTTGCTGGACGCGGACGGTGAAGGATATAATAAAGAATATGATTCCAGGAATTATTGGGGCTGGAGTCTGGCAATTAAATCTGCTTGTGGACACAACCATTTCTTCCTACCTACCAGCCGGAACAATCACCTGTTTAAATCTTGCCGATAGATTGAATCAATTTCCGTTGGGTACTCTCGGGATTGCCTTGAGTACGGCATTGCTACCACTACTGTCCCATACTATTGCCCGTCAGGAATACGCCATGGCCGCGCAGGCGTTCGAGCGGGGCTTGACGCTGGCGCTATTTGTGACGTTACCGGCAACCGTAGTGCTGATAGCTCTAGCTGAGCCGACTGTTTCGGTTGCCTATCAGCGAGGGTTGTTTGCGGGAGAACAGACGCTGATCACCGCAGATGCTGTCGTCGGCTTTGCCATTGGACTACCAGCCTATGTGCTAACGAAAATCTTTTCGACCTTATATTTTGCCGCCGGAGATACGAAGTATCCGGTAATTTCCGGTATGTTTTCGGTTCTTTTAAACATGCTATTCCTATTGCTGTTGGTGCCATTTGGAAAATACTTTTGTATAGCGCTTAGTACATCGCTGGCGGCGGTTTCTCATGCAATTATGTTGATTTTACCAGCGAGAAAATTTTCCCTCAAGCGAACAAAAATGTTTTGGTACAAGGTTTTTTCTCAGATAGCGGCCGCTTCGGCGACATACTTTTTTCTTCAGAAAATGGTAAGTTCCTTTTGGAGCCACGATATGGGAACAAAATCTGTTAAATGGCTGATATATATGGCATTTTTGTGTAGCGCTGCGTTTATATTTTTCTCAACGGTAATCGTCTTTCTGTATATAACAAAACAGCAGTGGAAAATTTGGAGAAAAGACCTTTGGTAAATCTAAGCGTATGAAACGGGCGATGCGCTTTTCTTAGTTTCTAACATAGTAGGAAAACATCAATCTGGCGTTGAAATTACCGCCCCTCCTCACAGTTATTGGGCGCTTTAGTGTTTTTGTATACGTAGCGTCTGCCAATAAACCAACTGCGCCTGGAGCAGCGCCAACGTAAAAGCCGTCAAACGAACCAGTATCAGATGTCAGAACCCTAGAACTTTCCAATCATGATTTGGATTTCAGCAGCGATCTCACTTCTTTCATGGACTTTGCTCTAGCGCCAGCATCCAATGAAATGCGCTTTGCTAGAGTTTTAATCTCGCGATTTATATCATTTTCACTTAGAATTCACCGCAGCCATAATGGCAAGTTCTAGTGTTTCATATAAATGGGCAATATATCTGACTTTATTTTTCATCCAATCCCAAAAATGTTCTATTGGA
>JAITDT010000063.1 GCA_031282425.1 Holosporaceae bacterium
AGTGATTACTATCGTGATAAATACAATATCTTTACTTATTTAGAACTGGATTTACTGAAAAACATAGAGGTTAAAATAAAAGTTTTACAGGTGCTGCTTCCTAAAATGGAGGATAAATGTATAAAAAGCGAAATGTTGTGGAGAGACTTTTTAGGAGATTGAAGGAATTTCGACGAATATTTACTCGATACGACAAGCTCAATGTCGTCTTTGCGGGATTCGTTTATCTCACTTTAGATATCATCATGATAAAATAGCGTCAATACAACCTAGGAGTTACTTCGAGACATAAAAATTCCGGAACATCAGTTCATTCCAAGCCTTCCCCAAAATCGGAAATGCAATTATGAGAAAAGTCCTTTACCGGCTGCACTGAAGGCTTTGCAAGATTTACTTCTTGAAAGCAAGAAAAAAGTCGCCAAACAAATCCTCGTGGCAATTATAAGAAAAATAATCCACGCAATATTCAGAGTACTAAAAAATAACTTAAAATTCAATGAAAAATTACCATTCAAATATACTTGAATTCCTTAAAAATATACCGCACCTGCGGGAAATCTATTCTAAAAAAGATTGAAAAAAAACAAACAGATTTTGTGTATTGCTATGCTTACTTAAACAATCCTTGGATAGAAACCATAAAAATACACTCTACTGCACAGCTTTGGCGGAATTTTCAAAGTAAATAATTACAAAATATCTCCCGCTCAACCGGCATCTTCTTGAACAAATGAACAGATCGAGAGGTAAAATCATCAAAGATCAACTGCCCAGACGACCAGTCTGAGCGGCTGCAAAAGCACCTTCAGGCCTTTATCAACGCTTATCATGGTGTGCTCAACGTATTATGAATCTGAGTAAACTTATTATTGAGCGAACCACCTAATTCCTTCATAACAGCAATGGCGGCGATAGCTATCAGGCTAGCGATGAGGGCGTACTCCACAAGCGCCGCACCATCGGATTCTTTTAAAAATTTAGATACTTTTCTTAGCATTCTCATAACTCCTCTTGAAAAAACCAACTCTCTATATTTTATAGTAAACGCCACAAAGCTTACTAAAACTTTAATAAAAAAGAATTTATTTTCTCTCAGCTTTTGAGTGAGAAAGAAGTACCAAAATTTGTGAAATGTAGTATCATTGTATTGATAGTGGAGTAAAAATGATCAAAGATACTGAGATATTGGCTACAAACGATGTGATGTTCAAGATTATTCTGGGAGATCCCAGGCACTCTCGGCTATTGATTCATTTTCTGAACGCCGCCATAAAATCTGAAACTCCAATAACCAGCGTTGAAATAACAAATACTGAATTAACTCCAGAATATGTGTGGCAAAAGGGCTCGCGTCTCGACGTCAGAGCAAAAACTCAGAATGGTGAATTAATAAATGTAGAGATGCAATGTGGCGCCGATAGACATATGGCTGCGCGGGCGCTTTTCTATTGGTCGAGAATGTTTGCAGGACAGATCGAAGTTAGCGATCAATATTACAAGCTGAAGCGAACGATTTCCATTAATATCTTGGATTTCAGGCTTTTCGACGATGAAAGATACTGGCGCAAAGGTCATATAACCGACGACGAAACGAAGAGAAATATTACAGAATTGCTGGAAATGCAGTTTATAGAGCTGAACAAATTACGTCAGGTGGAAAAAGAAAGTCCGATAACTTTTTGGGTTGAGTTTTTTAGAGATCCATATTCCAAGAGCGTTAAAGCTCTGTGCGATTACGTGCCAGAGATTAAAGAAGCAAAGCAAATATATGAAAAGGCGAAATCTGATCCAAAGGCTCGCGCGCTAATTGAGACCAGAGAAAAAGCATTGCGTGACTACACCAACGATATCGCATGCGCTAAAGACGAAGGAAAAGCGGAAGGAAAAATTGAGATGGTTCTTGAATTGTTGCGGGCTGGCGTAGATGTAGATATTATAGCGCAAACTTCCGGCCTTTCGATTGAAGAGATAGAATCATTAAGAAATAAGCAGTAGTGGCAAAGTATTGACTTTAGATATCCAGGCAAGAACGCTTGAGGGAAAAAGTCTGACGATGATGGGGAGTTACACCATATTTAAAAATAGCCTTCAGATGTTCTTTTGTTCCGTATCCGACATTTGTTTCCCAACCGTAGCATGGATATTTCAACGCTAATTTTCGCATAAGATCGTCTCGGTACTCTTTGGCTATAATGGAAGCTAGCGATATGGATGGAACTTTATTATCGCCCTTTATAATTGTGTGAACATGGACGATGTTCGGAGCCTTATCGCCGTCTACTAGCACGTGACCAACGGAAATTCCTAATAATTTATGGGATTTTTCCATTGCCAGCAACGTTGCTCTTAATATATTGATTTTATCAATTTCCGCCGCTGTTACGGTAGCTATGGAATAGTGAAACTCTCCCGGACATTGCAATTTTATCCAATTTACAACTTTTTTTCGCTGATTTGCCGTCATTTTTTTAGAATCTCGCACCGTCAGATTACTGTGCGCTAGCTCAATGACCAACGATCGCCGAATCCAAACGGCTGCCGCCACCACCGGCCCAGCTAGAGGACCGCGTCCTACTTCATCGATGCCAATGCTGTCATCCGGAGATATCTCGTTCTCATCATACCAGGTTAAGTTCATTTTTTCCGACGACACCAAAGTAATAATTCTTTCAATCTGAAAAATACAGACAAAAGATATCTGCAGAATATACCGACGCACAACTTAACGCGCCGTAACTTAATTGCTCCACCACTGCTGGCAAGTTTGAAAAATTCCCAGGAAGAAGCGACGTTAACGGTTTTAGCTATCACTCGGCATCGTTCCGCAAAAATCAACCAGAATGGACTTAAAAATAGGCTCAAAGCCGTCAAACTAAGTAGAAATTTGACCCCATACACATCAATAAGGCCAACTTTTTGGGCCGCATACGAAAGCATAAACGAAAACTCTCCGATGTGCCCCAACAATACGCCAATAACAAACGATTCCTTCAGCGGGAATCTATAAAGTCTCAAGATAAAGATGTTTATAATAGTTTTGCCGAACGTCACAAAAATTAATGACGAAAGAATAATCCACAAATTGTGCGTAATAAACTTCAAATCCACCAGCAACCCGACGCTGAGGAAAAATGTCATTAGAAGAATTTCTTCAATGGGAGCCGCGATATTTTTCACCTGCTCCCGCATATTAGAATTGCCCAGAATCAATCCCACGATAAAAGCTCCAAACGGCGCGGATAATCCTGCGATTTCCGCCATAACCGCTCCACCCAGACACATGCCAAATATGGTCAACGTCAACATATCTTCATGTTTTTTTATGAAACTTGTTAATTTATGTATATGTCGATGATACCAAGAAAAATAAAACACAAGCCCGGACACAAACAACAATACTGCCACTATTCGGTGCAGATGGTGATCAGTTCCCTGTCGAAAGCCCAAAAAATTTATGACAAGCGCCATAACCAAAGCGATTAAATCTTGCGCGATCAAAATACCGAAGGTATTTTCTTCCACGTTATCATCGCGATCCTTTAACCTATCTAACGATTTCACCGTAACGGCAGTTGACGACAGAGTCACACAAAAAGTAATAAGGACCACCTGATTATGGGTCAAGTTCAGAAAATACCCGGCTCCGAGCACAATTATGTATATAAATATCGCCGAAATCAGCGTAGTCGCAATCGCGGTTTTCCATATGTTGCGAATTTTTTCAAACGACAAATTTAAACCGATGACAAAAAGCAAGAAGAGTATCCCCATCTCGGAAAATAACTCCACCGCTTCGCGATCTACGATGAATTGAAACCCAGATGGTCCAAGAATTATTCCGGCAATGATGTAGCCCAAAACCGGCGAATGACCAAACGAGGAGAGCGTCAATCCCGTTCCCATTGCGCACAACACAACAGATGCAATTTTCGTTATCGTCCAATTCATGCTCAAATGCCCAAAAACAAACCTCTATCAGCGAATCTAGATATCTAAAACTGAGTCCGATATCGCACTAATCATAGTGTATATATCTTAACGAATTTCTGAAATTGCCAGCACAGAATAATTATCTGTTAGAGTTGCACAAAAACGACACTTTTGCTGTTACTGAAACCTACTTTTGGCGGACCATTCCGGATCTATGGCATTATGCGGCGTAGCTATTTCATGTTTATTATATCCGGTAACGTCTACACTGAAAATTTTTTCACGACGGGCAAAATCCTGATGTGAAAACATAATGACGCGACCATTAGGGGACCATGTCGGCCCTTCCACCAGATATCCAGAAGCGAGCATACGCTCATCTGTTCCATCTGGGTGAATTATACCGATATAAAATCCGCTACGACCAAATTTTGTGAAAGCGATCCAATCGCCGCGGGGAGACCATACCGGAGTAGCATATCTGCCGGCAGAGAAAGATAATCTTCTAACGTTGGAGCCATCGGCATCCATTATGTACAGCTGCTGCGTTCCCCCTCTATCCGAGTTAAAGACGATGTGTTTGCCATCCGGAGAATAACATGGAGACGTATCGATGCACCGACCTTTGGTGAGGCGGGTCAATCGCTTGGTAACAAGATCAAAAGTATAGATGGAAGACGACCCGCGATTAGAAAGGCTGAAAATAAGAAAATTACCATCAGGAGAATATCTTGGCGCATAAGTCATTCCTTTAAAATTAGCAATAAGCTTTGTCGTCTTAGTACTGAAATCATACCGATAGACACTGGCAGAAAGAGGTATCCTGCGACCGTTTAAGATCTTTTCCCGATACGCAAAGTAAGAAAACTCCTTTCCGGTGGGAGAAAAACGCGGAGTTAAAACAGTCGTGCTTCCATTGGTCAGGTATTTATGATCATAGCCATCCTGATCCATTATCGCTAAACGATAGATTTTTCCGCCGCGTGGCTGTTTTTGGAGCGCAACGTATAATATTTTCGTATCAAAATAGCCGACTTCTCCGGTAATCCTTTCGTAAATATTATTAGCCATTATGTGAGCAAGCTTCCGCCATTCTTTAATACTTCCCGAAGCGGATAAAGTTCCAACTGGCGCTTCCGATAGAACGTCGTAAAGGACCAACGATACGCTCAAACTATCGCCGTTTATTTTCAACTCGGCATTCATCAGGTATTGGGCGTTTATAAGTTTCCAGAGGGAATATGTAGGTTTTTTGTTAATCCCACGCAATTGCTGCATAGCGGCGCCCTGGGGAATGACTCTAAACAGGAAAGTTCCCTGTAAATCATTACTGATAACAGCCAGGAAATTAGCCTCCAGAGTATTAGCCGCATCATATAGATTTAACGCTATATTTACTGGCTTCATAACGCCCTTAGTAATATCCACAACGACGGTTTCGCCACGAAATTCAAATAGGGCGCATAAAACAAAAACGATCGTTTTGATATACTTTATCATTCTATCCTCCGGTTCCTCGAAGCGCATCCGCCACATTAAATCTAAAGCGATACCTTTTTTCCAACTCTAATTTTTGGCGAGGAATTCTAAAACGCCCTACTCCCAAGATCGCTCTACGGGCGCTATCAGCCGCTGCTTTAAAAATATAATCCATAGCGTACCGCTTTTCATCAACAATCTTTATACTGGATGGAATTACTTCTCCAACATCGTCGAATACCAACTCCACCTCTATTATTAGTTTTTCTGCGTCCTTTATGCCTGATGGTACGTTCCAATACGGCCTAATTTGTTCATTTATTATATGGGCGATGGATTCATTGTCGCCCAAGCCTATTCCTAACCCTGAACCACCATTATTTCCGTAGGCTTTGCTTTCTCCGGAAGTTTTCTTAAAGCTGCTCATGCTTTTGTTTAGCATCTTATCAAAAGTATCGTCTCTTTTTCTTTTTGCGAAATCTTTTTCTGCCATCTCCAGTAACTTTTTGCGATTGTTTTCTTTTGCTTTCTTTTTTTCGGCATTTTTTATAGCGTCCATTAGCGCTTTTCGATCGCGTTTTTTGAGTTTAGGAGGCTCTGCCTTAACCTGTTTCTTCGGCTCTTGCTCCGCTGCAGGGACTGGTTCAATATCAGTTTTGGAAGGTTCTTCTTTCGTTTCATTTTTTGGTTCAGGAATGTCTGCCGGAGGTTCAGGAGGCGGAGAATCATCTGCGATTGGCGCAGTAGTGGTTTCTTCCACTGAAGGGTCATTTTGTACTTTCTCCGGCGAAGGAGTCTTTTCCTCCTTGAGAAGATCTTCTTTTACAAATTCTTCTTTTGAGGGCTCTTGAGGTATTTCTATCTTTTTTTCCTCCTCTGGAATTAGTGGATTCTCCGGAATAGAATTCGACGATATCTCTTGCTCAACCGCTGCCTGCGGCAACTCTTCTATTCCGGCAATTTGAACGTCCATCTGGAGCAGATTACTTTCTTTTGGTACAAAAATAGACGTCAAACTCAATGCTATTAACGCCAGATGCACCAGTATCGAATATATGATGGCTCGTATTATTTGAAAATTACCTTTTTTTCGCCGCATTTGATCCCTGCTTCTGAGGTAATTCCGTTACAAGAACGACTTTTTTGAACCCAGAACTGCTAATGCGCCCCATAATTTCCATAATCGTGCCATAAGGAATCGTTTTATCTCCCTTTACGAAGATTTTTGTATTCTCCACGCTTTCGTGCGTAATGGCTCGAAGTTTGTCTGGCAGAGTCTCAGCGTCTACCTCCACTTCTCCGATAAAAACTATGCCGCCTTTGTTAATGTGCACAATTATCGGAATTTCATTGCCACTGATGTTCGGAGCATTGACGCTGGGTAAATCTACCTTTACACCAACCGTCAAAAGTGGAGCGGTAATCATGAATATCACCAATAACACCAACATAACGTCGACCATCGGAGTAACATTCATATCGCTCATTAGAGTTCGTCGACGTGAATTGTTTCTTTTATCAGGAATAAAGGCCACTTACACCTCGGTATCTTCAATTTGACGGGAAATAATCGAAGAAAATTCATCAATAAAAGCTTCTAGTCTATTTTGATATCTGTTGATTTCAGAAGAGATTTTATTGTAGGCAACAACCGCTGGAATTGTCACGCCCAAACCAAGAGCCGTGACAAACAGTGCTTCCGCTATGCTTGGAGCAATGGAAGCTAGATTCGTGCTTTTATCTAATCCAATGGATTTGAAGGTATCCATAATTCCTAAAATCATCCCTAGTAATCCGATGAAAGGAGCCGTCGATCCAACGGTAGCCAAGAATCCCAGGTACCGCTCCAAATATTCGACCTCCCGCCCTATGGTAACGCGCATCATTCTCGTAACGCGTTCATTTAGCGAGATACATCCAAGAGTACTTTTAACTTTCGCCTTCGCTCTGCGCCATTCCTTCATACCGGCTACAAAAACCGATATAAAAGGGTCCTCTCCCTTATTACTAACACTATCAAAAAAGCTTTCAATGGATCCGCAATTCCAAAACATTTCTTCAAATTTATCGGCTCGCACCTTTATTTTTCTTAAAAAAGAGAACTTTGCAAAAATAATTGTCCAACTCCAGAATGAACACCCCATCAATAAAATAACGATAATTTTAACCGTAAATGAGGCCTGTGTAAAAAGTCCCATCAGCGACATATCATGACCATTGCCAACTACGGTCGCTACTTCTTCTATGCCGCTCATAGTAAATCTCCCTCGTATAACAAATCTTGTTTGGCTTTTTGGGACGCCCCCAAGTAGCGATACCCTTCCATCGTAAGGACCCGCCCTCTGGCAGTCCTTTGCACCAACCCATTTTGTAAAATATATGGTTCTATAACTTCCTCTATGGTATCTCTCTTCTCAGATAATACAGCGGCTAGAGTCTCAACGCCAACGGGACCGCCATCATAAAAATCTAGAATG
Source organism: Holosporaceae bacterium (assembly GCA_031282425.1). Lineage (GTDB taxonomy): Bacteria > Pseudomonadota > Alphaproteobacteria > UBA3830 > UBA3830 > JAIRMQ01. The sequence continues at coordinate 7,887 of JAITDT010000063.1, forward strand.
CATCTTAAGTATTTTCTATCCATTAAGTCAAGGCCATTTTCATCTACTTCCAATCTTTTCAAGGCAAGATCGGCAATTTTTTTATCGATAACAACGGCGTTGGCAACTATAGCAAAATCCCTAACTCGCTTCAAAAGACGTCCGGCAATTCGCGGAGTGCCGCGAGATCTTTTCGCTATCTCTTCGGAACCGTCGCTGGAGATGGAAACGCCCAGTAATTCAGAATTTTTTGTAATAATTATCTGCAACTCAGTCGGCGTGTAGAACTCCAGGCGCAGTGGAATACCAAACCTATCGCGCAAAGGAGATGACAGCATACCGGATCGCGTTGTAGCTCCAATTAAAGTAAAGTGCGGCAAATCAATTCTTATGGAGCGAGCAGCAGGTCCCTCTCCTATCATTAAATCCAACTGAAAATCCTCCATCGCCGGATATAAGATTTCCTCAACCAAATGATTCATTCGGTGAATTTCATCAATAAAAAGCACGTCCTTCTCATGCAAATTCGTAAGAATAGCCGCAAGATCTCCAGCTCTCGCCAGAATAGGACCGGAAGTTGCCTTAAATCCAACGCCAAGCTCTTTGGAAATAATCTGAGCCAACGTGGTCTTCCCCAACCCCGGAGGGCCAAAAAATAGCGTATGATCCATTGAAATATTACGCTTTTTGGCTGACTGAATAAATATGCGAAGATTATCTTTAACGCTTTCCTGTCCGATAAAATCATTTAGATTGGTGGGACGAAGAGAATATTCGCCGGTTTCCAACTCCAGCAGCTCCGGATTCAATTCATTTTTTTTCATATCACACTCCGGATGATAACTTACCCAGAATCCGCTTTAGCAAAACGTCAAAAGTAACCTCGGAGTCAATTTGCATAGCTGAGATCACTCGTAAAACGTCCGCTCTTTGGTATCCAAGATTCAAAAGAGCTGAAATGATGTCATTTACTACGCCGGATTCTCCAGCAACTGGAATTCCGATTGCAGCGTTAAAGTCTATTTTGCCGACAACCTTCTCCTTCAGCTCGGTAATTATGCGAGTTGCAAGTTTTGCTCCGACGCCGTCGGCTTTTGTAAACGCATCTTTATTGCTGGTAAAAAACGCATTGAATATATCGTCGTCTGAGAGGACAGATAAGATCGCGATCGCCACTTTCCCACCTACACCCTGCACTGAGGTCAGCATGTTAAACCAAAATCTTTCGCGTTCGGAAATAAAACCATACAGCGTCCAGGAATCCTCCCGAATATTAAGTGCTGTAAAAATGTGAACTATTCCAGAATAACTACGAACTTCATTTATTGTTCTGGAAGAGCACAGTATGCAATAGCCAACGCCATTAACATCAACAATTATGGAGTTCTCCATAATTCTTTCCACAGTTCCTTTGATATGGGATATCATCTTTTCTCCACGAAAAACGTTTTATGATGAGCGTGGCAGATTGCAACCGCAAGAGCGTCCGCCGCATCGAGTTTCACATTACCACAATTTAATAGCTTTTGGACCATAATCGATATTTGCTCTTTGGTGGCGTGACCTGTGCCAACAACTGACTTCTTTATTTTATTAGGAGTATATTCACAAATACTCAATCCTAAAACGCCGGCACAGCAAATTGCTGCGCCACGCGCCATGCCCAATTTCAGCGACGAAAATGGATTTTTATTGACAAAAACATCCTCTATACCAATTTCCGTCGGGGAGTATTCTTCGATAATATTCGACAACATTTTAAAGATATTACTAAGTCGTGAACCAATATTTTCGGAAGGTAGGGTCGTTATGGTACCGTGAGCAACATATCTCAAATGAAATTCATCAAAGTCCACAATTCCCCAACCAGTAATATGCAACCCAGGATCAATTCCCAAAATTCTAGACAATTTTCTCTTCCTCAACGGGGGCAATGTTTATTCTTTTCTCGAATGCCTTCCAAATCCTTGAAAAAACAGCTTTTTCTGATCCTTCAGCGTTTATCAAAACTGCGCGAAATGAGAAAATATCTGCTATTTTTTGAAAACCGTTGCGAACGATATCGTATTTTTGCCGACTCATTTGATCGTATTCGTCATTGAGCAAACGCCGCGTCTTTACTCTTTGGAGTGAAACATTAGTATTAACATCCAAAACAAATGTAAGATCCGGTTCAAAATTTCCAATTGCCATGCGCTTTAATTCCATAATATCTCCAATGGCGACTTCCTTCAAAAGTCCTTGATAAATCAACGAAGAATCGTAGAATCTATCACAAATAACAAAATACCCTTCCTCCAACCAGGGAGATATTAAATTCACAAAATGATCGCGCCGAGCGGCAAATAGAAGAAGAATCTCGCATATGGAATCGAGTTCAGCAGAATTTTTTTTCAAAATTTCCCGAACTTGCTCTCCAATGACACCCCCTCCCGGCTCTCTTGTAATTTTAACTTTTTGTCGTAGGTTAGATAATCGCTCTGCTAAAAGCTGCGTCTGTGTCGATTTCCCAACCCCCTCCCCTCCTTCCAAAGTGATAAATTTCCCTTTAGAGCTCATACCGTCAATGTCAATCACGAAAAGTATCTTTACAAACGGGAGTTTTTACTACCTCTTTAACGCTTTCCTTTCCAGAAATGAGACGCCTCAACCAAACCTTTGCTCGTTGGAAGAAGTTGGCGCGCTCAATCTGTTCAACGGCAAACAAATCATACTTTTTTGACGCAACTTTCCCGTATTTGTAGATTAATTCTCCGAGCTTTGTTCCCAGCGCGATAGGAGCATCTATCGGTTCTTGCATAATTGCTTCCACCTTTAGCTGCTTTCTATACTCCTTTGGAATTGCAATAATGACATCTTCATGGGTACAAAGAGCAACGGTAGCTTTCTCGCCACACACGACGGAAACTTCCGTAATGGGTTTTCCAGCTTCTATTATTTTAATCGGAGCGCATTTTTTAATACCGAAAGCCAGCAATCTAGTAGCTTCTCGCGCTCTCGCTTTAGCCGATTTACATCCGTTAACGACGACGATTAACCGATTGCCATTATTTTCCGCGGATATTGCCATTCCATAGCCGCCGGAATTGGTTTTACCAGTTTTTAGTCCGTCAACCTTGAGAGCATTTCCCAAAAGAGTATTGCGATTTTTCTGAGTTATGGAGTTGATCGTAAAAACTTTCTCCGAAAAATAATGATAGAATTGCGGGAAATCAGCAATAATTCTCTTGGCCACAAGCGCTATGTCATAGACGCAGGAAAAATGCTCGTCGTTAGGCAGTCCAGACGGATTTGTAAAATTTGTGTTTTTTAGTCCAAACTTTCCTGCTTGTTCGTTCATTTTTTTTACAAAAGTCTCCACATCTCCAGATATGCCTTCCGCTATTACGATGCAGGCGTCGTTTCCAGAATGAACAACGATGCTTCGTACCAAATCCTCTACTTTTGCTTCTGTATCAGCTTGAAAAAAGCTTCGAGATCCCCTCATTTTTTGAGCGGCTTTACTGACGGGAAATTCATCTTCTAGTTTTACGCGACCGGAAGCAATTTCAGAAAACAACACATACAGCGTCATTAACTTAGTCATAGAAGATGGAACGCACTTCTCTTTGCTATTTTTTTCGAAAAGGCAGCATTCGGTTTCATAATCCATAAGAATCGCTTGCTCAGTACCTATGGAATCATCAGAAGTTTTCGTACTCTCAAATTTTGTAGCTTCCGCACCAACATACAACACGAAAGCTAAAATGGCAGCTACCTTCCGCATCTACTACTCCCCGCAAACGCAGAAATAATACCAACAACACCGAATAAATAGAAGAAGTAAATTGAAAAAATATAAAGTTTCAGGCCTCGGCGGTCGTAGTCTTTGGAGGCACAATCGCCTGTTCAGAACCTTTTTTAGCAGATTGATCTCGCTCTAGTAATTCTATGACGGCGATTGGAGCCATATCTCCCTTTCTAAAACCGCACTTCACTATACGCGTATATCCGCCATTTCTATCAGAGTACCGATGAGCTAGAGGTCCAAACACTTTAGCTACCAACTCATTATCTCGCAATTTTGCAAATAGATTCCTTCTGTTAGCAATGGATGAAGTCTTTCCGAGAGTAATCATCTTTTCCACTAGCGGTCTCAAATCCTTGGCTTTTGGAAGAGTTGTAACAATCTGCTCATACCTAAGCAGAGACTTGGCAAGGCTACTAAACAACGCCAATCTTTGGGAGGTTCTTCTATTGAATTTTCTACCGCTGATTCTATGGCGCATCGCATGTCTCCCTAAGGTTTATTACTATGCGGTTTTTTTACCACATCTTCAATATTTTCAAAAGACCAATCATTTATTTGCATTCCCAAATAAAGCCCCATCTGAGAAAGAACTTCTTTTATCTCATTCAAAGATTTTCTTCCAAAATTAGGAGTACGCAGCATTTCGTTCTCTGTTTTTTTTACGAGATCACCTATATAAACGATATTATCATTTTTCAAGCAATTCATCGAGCGAACCGAAAGCTCTAAATCCTCCACCTTGCGCGACAGATTGGTATTAAACGGCGTAGACTGTTCTTTCTCCTCCTCAGTTTCCATTTCATCTTCAAAATTAACGAATTTTTGGAATTGATCTTGTAAGATCCGGGCAGACATGGCAACCGCATCTTCTGGAGAAATAGAACCATTTGTTTCTACTTCCATAATCAATCTGTCATAGTCAGTAACTTGATTAACACGAGTACTTTCAACTCTATAAGAAACTTTTTTCACGGGATTGAATATAGAATCAATAAAAAGAGTTCCCACGGGAGCGCCATCCTCCCGATTTAACACGCTAGGCACGTACCCGCGACCAACTGCAACTTCCATTTCCATTGTAAAAGTAATATTCTCCTCAACCGTACAAATATAATGATCAGGATTCAAAACCTTCAGCTCAGATCCCAGCTCAAACATTCCCGCCGTAACAGCACAAGGTCCCTTAACGCTAATTCTCATTTTACGGGAACCTTCACCGTCCATTTTTAGAGACATGGATTTCACGTTCAAGATAATATCCGTAATGTCTTCCAAAACCCCTGCAATGGTGGAGAATTCATGAACAATGCCATCTATGCGTATGGACGTGACGGCAGCTCCTTTCAAAGAAGATAGCAGAACCCTGCGCAACGCATTGCCCAGCGTTACGCCGAATCCTCGCTCCAGAGGCTCCGCCACCACTTCAGACATTCGCCCGATTGCACAGTCAGAACCTACAACTTGAACTCTGTAGGGCTTGATTAAACCTTGCCATTGCTTTTGAATCATACTAACCTCTTTATTATTTAAACCCTGCGCCGCTTAGGAGGTCTACATCCATTATGTGGAACGGTGGTTACATCTCGAATAGATCCAACAACTAGCCCGAGAGACTGAAAAGTCCGCAATGCAGACTCCCGACCTGAACCTGGCCCCAGAATTTCCACATCCACGGTTTTCATGCCATGCTCCATGGCCTTCGAAGCTGCCTTTTCTGCAGCCACTTGCGCAGCATATGGAGTAGATTTTCGTGACCCCTTGAATCCTAGGCTCCCGGAGGAACTCCACACTATCGTATTCCCTTGCGCATCTGTAACTGTAATCATCGTATTGTTGAATGTCGCTTTTATGTGAACAATCCCGGCGGCGATATTCTTTTTGTCCTTTTTCTTCAGCTTCTGGGTCTTTTTATAGGCCATAAAATTCCTTTCTACTTTGTTACTTTCTTTTTACCAGGAATAGCTCTGGCTTTTCCTTTTCTGGTACGGGCATTGGTATGGGTTCTCTGACCATGTACGGGCAGTCCTTTTCTGTGACGAAGTCCCCTATAACAGCCCAGATCCATCAGTCTCTTGACGTTCATCGTCACAACCCGCCTCAAATCACCTTCTATTTGATAATTACGATCGATTACCTCTCGAATCTTTAACACCTCATCGTCGGTGAGTTCATAAACTCTTCTGGACTCCGGAATTCCCAAAGTACGACAGATATTAGAGGAGCGACTAGCTCCTATGCCATAAATATACCGCAGAGCAAACTCAACACGTTTTTTATCAGGTAAATTAACGCCAGCTATACGCGCCACCATCTATCTCCTTTTCTTTATTCCCATATCCTGTAGACGTTCTTCAACAAGTCGAGCAACTTCTTCCGGCGACCTATTGCCGCAAATCTTTATTAACCGCTTGGCATAATGCTGCTGCACAGGAAGAGTTTTTTCCCTATACGCACTAAGCCTATGTCGAACGGTAGATTCTTCGTCGTCTTTTCTCCGAACCAACTTCCCACCACAAATGCAAATATCAGCTGCACCATCACGCGGGCCATATACTCTCCCGCATTGATTGCATATGCGGCGATGCGCTATCCGAGACACTATTTCGTCATCTTCAACATCCAACGCAATTACACACGTTTCACCCTTATACTTGGACGACACCTTATCCAAAAAAATCGCCTGCTCCACCGTTCTTGGAAAACCATCCAGTAGGACAACAGCACCATCACCAACAGCGACTATCTCTTTTAGATGCTGCTCGACGAGTTCATTAACTACATCATCGCCAACCAAGCTGCCAGATTCTAATATCGGCTTAATATCACGACCAATGCTAGACTCTTTTTTTATCTCATCTCTTAACAGATCTCCAGCGGAAACACAGCACATATTATACTTATCCTTTAAATGCTGTGCAACAGTCCCTTTACCGGAACCAGGCGCTCCGAGCAAGATTAATACCACTGGCCTGCTTGTCATCGCCGCCTCTTTTCCATCTTTCTAAGAACACCTTTATACTGATGCGATAAAACATGCGTGTATATTTGCGAAATCGTATCCATCGTAACGCCCACGATAATCAAAATACCAGTACCGCCAAATATAAAGTGTATTCCGTACTGGGCATTCATTATATCCGGCAGAATGCACACAAATGACATGTATAATGCTCCTACTACCGTCAAACGAGTAAGAATGTAATCAAGATAATCGGCGGTAGCTTGACCGGGCCGCACCCCAGGAATAAAGCCGCCAGCTTTTTTGAGATTATCCGCTGTCTCGGTCGGATTAAATACAATGGCCGTATAAAAAAACGAGAAAAATATTATCAACGAGATCAATATCATCGAAAACAGTACCCCACCTCTACTAAAGAATGCAATAAAGGACTTCAACAACTCGTTATCAGTATTATTTACAAGATTTGCTAGCATCAATGGCATGGACAATAACGAATAGGCAAAGATTGGTGGAATAACGCCAGACACATTAATTTTCAATGGGATATGATTGCCATCGACGCTCCCTCCCTTTGTTATCATAGCCTGACGTTGCGGATAGCTGATAGTAACACGACGTTGTGCTCGCTCCATATAAACGACGAATACAATTACAGCAAGCGCTGTCGCAAATATGACGATCACGGAAAAAGCTGATAGCGCGCCCGCCTTTCCCAATTCAAAAATATTAGCGATGCTGGCCGGCATATTCGCAACGATACCAGAAAAAATTAGTAACGACGACCCGTTCCCAACGCCGCGAGACGTAATCTGCTCGCCGAGCCATACCAGAAACAATGTTCCACAAATCAGGGACGGTATCGCTATAACCGGGAAAAGACCGCCAATAACAACCGGACTACCGGGCGACGACATTAGAAAGAGACTGATACCATAGGCCTGAAATCCAGCGATAAGAATAGTTAGGTACTTCGTATATTGCGATATTTTCTTTCTTCCGGATTCTCCTTCTTTCTTTAAAGCCTCCAGCGTCGGAGACGCCATAGTAAATAATTGAATAATTATACTAGATGATATATATGGCATCAAATTTAAGGCAAATACAGTCATACGACTTAATGCGCCGCCCGAGAACATGTTAAACATATTCAAAAGACCGCTACCGCCCAAATGTCGATTAGCCAACTCCGCGATTGCCACCGGATCCAATCCAGGTAGCGGAATGTAAGTGCCTATTCTGTACACGAAAAGAGCAAGAACAGCGAAAAGCAATCTCTTTTTTAAATCAGAAGCTTTTGAAAGAGCTTCCAGACTTAGATTTTGATCGAAAACAGTACCTGCCATGGCTATCTAAATTCAACCTTTCCCCTAACTGCTTCTACACCACGAATTGCAGCTGCCGAAGCATAAGCAGCAAAAATATGCAAAGATGTTTGCAATTTCCCTTTTGCCAAGATGCGTAATGTGGAAGCAGAATTCCGCGCAACACCGGCCTTTTTTAAAGTTTCGATATTCACCTCCTGCCCTGCGGAAAGGACTTGCGCTTCGCACAATCGCTGCAAAACTCCCAGATTTACGCAAGCAACTGATGTTCTATCGCGCAGAGATATGAATCCTCTTTTGGGCAATCTTCTATAGAGCGGCATCTGTCCGCCTTCAAACCAACTGATAGCGCCTCTACCAGAGCGAGCTTTGCCGCCCTTGTGACCATATGAACATGTCTTTCCACAACCGGAGCCGATACCTCGCCCCAAAGCCTTTCTATCTATGCCATTGCGGGGTTTCAGTTTATTAAGCTTGAAACTATCCATTGGAATCCTCAACTTTCACCAGATGAGAAACTTTTCTTATAAGCCCCCTTATGCAGTTGTTATCTTCTCGCATAACCTTCTTGCCGATTTTCCCCAGACCAAGTCCCTTAAGACTAAGAACCTGCCCACGTTCACACCGCGTACTGCTGGCGATCTGGGTAACGCACAAATATTTTTCCTTTGCCTTTAATTTTGTCATTTATCGCCCCTGGACGCTCTACGAGAAATAACGTCGGCTACGCGTTTCCCACGCTTTCCGGCGATGTATTTGGGAGACGTTATCGATAAAAGTGCATCAAAGGTAGCCCTCACCATGTTATGAGGATTTGCAGAACCAATACATTTGCTAACTACGTCTTGTATTCCCAGCGCTTCGAAAACGGAGCGCATAGCACCGCCCGCTATAATCCCAGTTCCCGACGTCGCTGAACGCAGGATAACTCTACCAGCGCCAAATCTTCCACTTGCATCGTGATGCAACGTACGTCCTTCCCGCATGGGAATTTTAATCATGAACCTCTTTGCACGTTCCGACGCTTTCTTAACAGCGTCAGACACTTCTCGAGCCTTTCCGCCGGCGTACCCTACCCTACCCTTTCCGTCTCCCACAATAACCAAGGCGGAAAAAGAGAATCTCTTTCCCCCTTTTACGACCTTAGCAACACGATTTATTGCCACTAACTTCTCTGTATAGGCTACTTCTTCACGACTCATAAAAACATTCCCTAAAACAATAATCCACCGCTGCGCGCACTATCGGCTAACATCTTTACACGACCATGATAATTGTATCCACCACGGTCAAAAACCACTTCCTTGATTCCAGCTTTCAGCGCTTTAGCGGCAATCATCTCGCCTACTTTACCGGCAACCACGCACCCTACCGCTTTTTCAGCATCTCGGAAACTCTTATCTAGCGTTGATGCTGCACACAAAGTCCGACCGCAAGAATCATCTATAATTTGAGCATAAATATGACGCTCAGATCGAAAAACAGTAAACCGCGGCTTACCAAAAGACTTACTACGCACTTTATGGCGAACTCGCTTCGCTCGTCGCCTGAATTTTTCATCAAATCTGGCCATAGCTACTTCTTCTTTCCTTCTTTGCGATATACATACTGCCCCTCGGCAATAACTCCTTTCCCTTTATAGGGTTCCGGAGCTCTGAATTTTTGAAGCATCTTTGCAACTTCACCGACCTTCTGTCGATCAGCCCCAGAAATAATCACTACCGTCGGAGATTCGCAAACAATTTTTATACCGACTGGAATCTCGAACACAATATCATGACTATACCCCAACTGCATAACCAAATTTTGTGCCTGAATGCTGGCTTTATAACCAACGCCAACCAAATTTACTTTTTTGATGAAATCCTGCGCCAATCCTCGTACTGCATTAGAAACAACAGCTCTACAGGTTCCCCACATGGACCTCGCCTCTTTGCTCTCATTCCGAGGTTTAAATGCTATCTTTCCTTCAACGACTTCAACATTCACACTGTCGTGCACTCTAAAATCAAACTTCCCATTCTTCCCTTTGCCGGTCAAAAGCCTATCCTGCAGAATGACCTCAACACCAACGGGTATTTCCACTGGATGTTTTCCAACTCTAGACATCTTTAAAACACCTTACACAAAATTTCGCCGCCTACATTGCTTTCTTTTGCTTCAGCATCAGATAGCACTCCCTTTGAAGTTGATAACACATAAACACCAAAACCGTTATACACAGAATCAATTTTTTTCAGCTTCGAATAAACTCTACGACTTGGTTTTGAAACTCTATCAAGCATATTTATGACAGGCTTTCCCTCATAATAGCGTAAATCTACGCGCAGAACTTTGCTGAACCCATCGCTGACCTCTTCGAAACCATTCACATAACCCTCTCTCTCTAGAGCCTGCAGAATTCCCACCTTAACCTTCGACGAGGGTATGTCAACTGTTTTAAAACGGCGTTGACAAGCGTTTTTAATCCTCGCAAGCATATCCGAAATTGGGTCTGTCATCATTTTGTTGCTACTCTCCTACCAGCTTGCCTTGCGAACGCCTGGGATCATACCTTCAGCCGCCATTTCTCTCAATACGATGCGCGAAATGTTAAATTTCCTATAAACTCCTCGTGCTCGACCCGTAACCATACAGCGATTACGTATTCTTGTGGCCGAAGATGTTCTTGGCATCTTTGCTAACTTTAGCTGCATCGCAAAGCGCTTATCGAGAAGTTGAGTCTTATCGCTAATGATGGCCTTAAGCTCAGCGCGTTTAGCTTTTTTTGCAGCAACTCTTTTGCGAATTCTTTTCATCGATTCAATACTACTTAACCGAGCCATATTATCCCCTCATGAAACAAATGGAAAATTAAACGCTTTCAACAGCGCCGTCGCATAAACGTCATTATCCGTATTCGTAACAATCACAACATCCATACCATGAATATTTTCCACGCTGCTAACCGCAACTTCTGGAAAAACTATCTGCTCTTTAATTCCAAAAGAATAGTTGCCGCTACCATCAAACGACCTCTTAGATAATCCTCGAAAGTCCCGCACCCGCGGAAGAGCAATGTTAATCAAACGATCCAGAAACTCGTACATCCTGTGTCGTCGAAGCGTTACCATCGTTCCGACTTTCTGTCCCTGTCGAAGCTTAAACCCCGCAACAGATTTACGCGCGGAAGTTACAATCGCTTTCTGGCCGGAAATCAACGTCAACTCATCAACAGCCTGTTTGATATACTTGCTATCGACAATCCCCTGCCCTACTCCCATATTGAGAACTATCTTTTCTAAACATGGGACTTCCAAATCATTGACAAACTTCAATTCCGACTTCAATTGCGGAATTATTTTTTCGAAATAATAATCTCTCAAACGAGCCATATCTCTCACACCTAGCTTATGACGGAATCGGTACGCTTCGATACGCGCACTTTTTTCCCATCAATCAATTTTATACCGACACGCGTCGGTTTACCATCCGTAGCGTCAACTAACATCACGTTGGACGCATGTATCGATTTCTCGATCTTAACAAGTCCGCCAGGGTTATTCATGGCCGGTTTCTTATGCCGTAAACAGATGTTTACTCCCTTTACAGTAACCCTCCGCTCCTCGCGCAAAACACTGAGAACTTCTCCTTTTGCGCCTTTGTCTTTGCCGGCAATCACTAAAACGGTATCACCTTTTTTGATACGCCACCTGTCCATTATAAAACCTCCGGAGCCAAAGAAACTATTTTCATCATGTTTCTACCGCGCAATTCCCTAGTAACAGGACCAAAGACACGTGTTCCGATGGGCTCGCCTTGTTTGCTTATCAAAACAGCTGCATTTTTATCAAAACGGATTACACTACCATCCTTGCGATAAACAGCCGCGGCGGTCCTTACCACCACAGCTTGAACCACTTCTCCAGCCTTCACTTTACCGCGAGGAATTGCTTCCTTAACGGATGCTACAATAACGTCGCCGACTCCAGCGTATCGTCGGCCAGCTCCCCCCAGTACTTTGATGCACATCAATTCCTTAGCGCCAGAATTATCAGCTACAGCCAATCTGGTTTGCATCTGGATCATGACTGAACACTCCCGTTAACGCCATTACCGACAACGATCCAACATTTTGTTTTGGATATAGGATTCGTCTCACGAATGATGACCCTATCGCCAACATTACACTTATTACCTTCGTCATGGGCATGATACTTTTTGGTAATATTCACGTATTTCTTATATTTAGGATGCATTATACGTCTCGTTACCAAAACAGTGACAGTTTTAGCACATGCGTTGCTGGTAACAACTCCATCCAAAACAAACCTAGACATGGCCCTTATTTTCTCCGTTTTGCAATCTTACACACTTCGCTATGTTTTTGCGAGCATTTTTTATTATATGCGCCGGAACTGCTTCGCCCAAGACTCTGCGAAAACGAATTCTCATGAATTCTCGTTTTGCGGTTTCTACTTCTGAAGCTACGGATTTACTCTGCTTCTTTTTTGACATAGTTAAGCATCCCTCATGATAATTTTTGTCTGAATCGGCAACTTAGCGGCTGCCAACGATAACGCTTCCCGCGCCGTGGTTTCATCAACACCATCCATCTCGAACATTATTGTTCCTGGGTACACGCGACAAACCCAATATTCAACGCCGCCCTTTCCACTACCCATTCGCACCTCTGCCGGCTTCTGGGTAACAGGAATATCCGGATAAACTCGTATCCAAACTTTCCCAACGCGTTTCATGCAACGAGTAACGGTCCGTCGAGCCGCTTCAATTTGTGCTGCTGTAACGCGCGCTGGCTCTACAGCTTTCAAACCGTAAGAACCAAAGCTCAGACGATAGCCACTGGAAGCCATCCCATGTATTTTTCCTTTGAAACGTTTCCTAAACTTCGTTTTAGTCGGAGATAACATACCCTATTCCTTTTCGCGTTTGTCGCCGCTAATGCGTCGAGGCAAAAAGATTGGAGCTACATTGTAGGTCTCGCCTTTGTAAATCCATACCTTAATGCCAACTGAGCCATACGTGGTGTTCGCCGTGGCAACGCCATAGTCGATATCGGCCCTTAACGTGTGCAGAGGCACCTGCCCTTCCCTATACCATTCCATCCGAGCAATCTCGGCACCGCCTAGCCTACCGGAACAATTCACTCTTATGCCAAGCCCTCCGGCGCGCTGAGTTGATTGTATTGCTCTCTTAACCGCCCTTCGGAATCCAACCCTTTTTTTAATTTGATCGGCAATTGAGCTGGCGACCAATCTGGCGTCCACTTCCGGCTTTCGAATCTCAACAATATTCAATGATACATCAGATCCAACCAACGCGATCAAATCCGAACGCAATTTCTCAATTCCATTTCCCTTCTTGCCGATCACAACACCTGGTCTGGCGGTATGAATTGTGACCATGACTTTTTTAGCCAATCGTTCAAGAAAAATTCTAGAAATTCCAGCTTGCTCAAGCTTCTTATTCAAAAATTTTCTCAATTCAAGGTCTTGCTGCAATAGTGCCGCGTAACCACTCTTGGAGTACCAGCTGGAGTTCCAATTGCGAATTATACCAAGACGTAGAGAATTTGGATTTACCTTTTGTCCCATGCTATTTTCCAACCTCGCCCACAACAACGGTTAAACGACTAAATTTCTTACGAATTGAAGCTCCGCTGCCCTTTGCTCGAGCCATAAATCGCCGCAGCGCAATAGACTTTCCTACATAGGCCTCTCGCACCGCTAACAAATCTATATTAAGACTATAATTCGTTTCTGCATTTGCCACGGCCGAAAGAAGAGTCTTTCTCACATCCTGCGCTACTGCTTTCTTGCAATATTTTAGAACATCAAGCGCTTTCCACACCGTCATGCCCCTAATCATCTGCGCCACTAGATTTACTTTACGTGGCGACGCTAAAACCATCCTATCTCGAGCTATGGCGCTACGCGCCGTCGAATTTGATTGGAGTCTTTGAGCCATGCGTTATCCCCTTTTCGTTACTTTTCTATCTCCAGAATGGCCAAGAAAGGTTCGCGTAGGCGCGAATTCGCCAAGCTTATGACCAACCATCTCCTCTGTTACCAAAACCGGAATGAACTTACGTCCATTATGAACTGAGAAAGTAACACCTACGAAATCAGGAATTATAGTTGAACGACGGGACCAAGTTTTAATCGAATCGCGCCGCCCTGACTCCAATACAACCTTCGCTTTTTTTATCAAATACCCGTCGACAAACGGACCTTTCCATAGTGATCGAGCCACATCTACACCTATTTCTTTCTTTTTGTCAATATAAACTTATCCGATAGCTTGGCTTTCCTACGCGTTTTATACCCCTTCGTAGGTTTGCCCCACGGAGTCACCGGCTGCCTTCCACTCTTGGTCTTCCCCTCTCCGCCGCCGTGTGGATGATCCACCGGATTCATGGCAGATCCACGATTTACAGGACGACGACCCAACCAACGGCTACGCCCAGCTTTACCAAGATTCGTATTTTTTTGATCCGGATTGGATACGGAGCCAACTGTGGCACGACATTCCCCATTTATCAGTCGCACCTCTCCAGAAGATAATTTAACGAGAACTTTTCCAGAGTCGCGACCTACCACCTGTCCATAGGCGCCAGCTGCACGAGCCAATTGAGCTCCTTTCCCTATACGCAATTCGACATTATGAACTATCGTACCGACCGGAATGTTTATCATCTTCATACAATTGCCAACCTTTACGTCTGCTTTAGCGGAAGAAATTATTCTATCCCCTTCGGACAATTTCTGTGGAGCAATTATGTAAGAGAGCTCGCCGTTTGAGTACTTGATCAGAGCGATAAAAGCCGTCCTGTTCGGATCATATTCTATACGCTCCACGACAGCTTCAACATCGACCTTATTTCTTCCGAAATCCACAAATCTATATAATTTTTTATGACCGCCTCCCAGATGCCACGAGGTTATATGACCATGAGCATTACGACCACCAGTAGCCGATTTACCATAAGTCAGTCCCTTATGGGGCTTGCCTCTCCAAAGGGAAGAGCGATCTACTAATATCAATCCCCTCGTTCCAGGCGACACTGGCTTATATGCTTTTAAAGCCATCAGATACCACCCTCAAAATTAATAACACCGGCGGATAGACAAACAACCGCATGTCTCCGCGACGTTGTCTTTCCGGTTTTCCCGCGAAAAACACGCTTTTTACCCCCTCTGTTTAACACATTTACCTTAGCGACTTTAACATCGAAAACCTTTTCCACTGACTTTTTAATATCAAGCTTTGTGGCATTAACATCGACCTTAAAAACGTAAACACCACCTTTTCCGGAATTCATCGTCTTCTCGGTCATTACCGGAACAATTAAGCAATCGTACTCCTGCGTCATACCCGTTATCCCAATAATCGTTCTTGAATACCAGCAACGGCACTTCTCGTAAAAACTATCTTTTCGTGCGCTAGGCCATCATAAACGTTAAAACCGGCAATCGGCAACACATCGATTTTATAAAGATTAGCGCAAGCATTTTTAAAGTTTTCATAATCTGTTACAGAATCCACAAACAAAGCAGACTTTAAATTTAATTTGCTCAGGCATTCTTTTAGATCTTTCGTTTTAGAAGTTTTAATTTTCAAATCTTCACACACAATTATATTGTCTTCTTTCATTTTGATGGAAAGCAATGATTTTATCGCCAATGCTCGCACTTTTTTGTTAATTTTAAAATCATGAGAACGCGGAGTTGGTCCAAAAACTATACCGCCACCCACGAAAATATTTGCTGTTCTCGCACCGTGACGAGCTCGCCCCGTTCCTTTCTGCTTAAATAGCTTTTTAGTTGTGCGATTAACATCGCTGCGTCCCTTCACCGAGTGAGTGCCAGACTGTCTCTTGGCCAACTGCCACCTAACTACGTCCGCCATGGATTCTGTCTTTGGCTCTATACCAAATATAGCGTCGTTCAACTCGATATCTCCGCCTATTGCGCCATCCAATTTCATCACCTGAAATTTCATTATACTTGTGTCCTTTTTACAGCGTCTTGCACGACAACATAACTACCCTTCGCGCCTGGAACTCCCCCGTGGACAAGAAGCAAATCTCCATCTACGCCATATACTTTCATGTTCTGCAAAGTAACATTCCTATTTCCCATATGACCGGCCATCTTCTTGCCCTTGAATACCTTCCCGGGATCTTCACGATTTCCAGTGGAACCATGACTCCTGTGAGACACAGAAACACCATGCGATGCTCGCAGACCTCCAAAATTGTGTCGCTTCATCCCACCGGCAAAACCTTTGCCAATGGAAACGCCAGAAACGTCAATTAATTGCCCACTTTCAAAAAGCTCTGCGCTATACTCTGTACCAATAGTCGGAGCAACACTAGCCGGCACGCGAAACTCTTTAAGAATCTTAAAAAACTTTTCACCATGCGCCTTAAAATAACCACGCATGGGTTTAGTTAATTTCTTCTCTACTGTTTCTACAGTTCCCACGACAATAGCTTCGTAACCATGTTTTCCAATAGTTTTATGGGATAATACTTGATGCGGTTCAATCTTTAAGACCGTTATAGCATACTGTCGACCATCATCAGCAAGAATACGTGTCATCCCAAGCTTTTTCCCTAATAATCCTGAACGCATATCCCTAATCCATAAGCTTTATTTCTACATCCACGCCGGCAGCAAGCTCCAACTTCATGAGCGCATCAACCGTTTGTGGCTGGCAATCTAAAATATCAATCAATCTCTTATGCGTCTGCAACTCAAACTGCTCTCGCGATTTCTTATCGATGTGAGGCGAGCGCAAAACCGTGAAACGCTCAATCCTAGTAGGCAAAGGCACCGGCCCATGCACGCGTGCTCCGGTTCTTTTTGCCGTAACAACAATCTCGCTGGTCGAATAATCCAGAATCCTGTGGTCATAGGCTCTAAGACATATGCGAATGCACTGCGTGCTCATGATCTACCCCTCAGGCAATTATTTTAGTTACGACGCCGGCTCCAACCGTATGACCACCCTCACGAATGGCAAACCGAAGCCCCTCGTCCATGGCTATTGGAACGATCAATTCAACGCTCAGTCGTACGTTATCCCCCGGCATAACCATCTCCACACCTTCTTGCAAAGTGACATTACCGGTTACATCCGTTGTTCTAAAATAGAATTGCGGACGATACCCATTGAAGAACGGCGTATGCCGACCTCCTTCGTCTTTGTTTAAAATATACGCTTCGCACTCGAATTTCGTATGCGGCGTGATGGAACCGACAGCTGCCAGCACCTGCCCTCGCTCGACATCTTCCCGCTTAGTGCCACGCAGCAGACACCCAAGATTATCTCCAGCTTCTCCTTGATCCAGAAGCTTACGAAACATCTCAACACCGGTAACAACAGTTTTTTGAGTAGCCCTAATACCAACAATCTCTACCTCTTCGCCGGTTTTCACAATACCGCGTTCCACACGACCTGTTACCACAGTACCACGGCCGGAAATGGAGAATACGTCTTCAATTGGCATTAGAAACGGCCTATCCTTAGGACGATCCGGCTGTGGAATATATCTATCGATGGCATCCATCAATTCCAAAACCTTTAACTTCCCGAGCTCATCATTTTTCCCATCCAATGCGCACAGCGCACTTCCTTTAATAATTGGAATCTCATTTGCTGGAAAATCATATTTAGTTAGAGTGTCTTTAATTTCCATCTCAACTAGTTCCAGCATGTCCAGATCATCCACCATATCAACTTTATTAATAAAAACGACCAACGCTGGAACTCCAACCTGACGCGCCAATAGAATATGCTCCTTTGTTTGCGGCATAACGCTATCCGTTCCGGAAACCACAAGAATAGCGCCATCCATTTGGGCAGCGCCCGTGATCATATTCTTGACATAATCAGCGTGACCCGGACAATCGACGTGAGCATAGTGCCGCGCCTCCGTCTGATACTCAACATGAGTGGTAGATATTGTAATACCGCGAGCCTTTTCCTCCGGTGCATTATCAATCTGATCGTATGCGGTAAAATTTGCGCCTCCGCGCTCCGCTAATACCTTCGTGATAGCCGCCGTTAATGTCGTCTTACCATGATCAACATGACCAATGGTACCAATATTGCAATGAGGCTTCGACCTCTCAAATTTTACCTTACTCATTCGCTTCCCTCCAACTAACTCTCTTTTACCAACCCCTTATGTTCGGCTATAACTTTATCCGCCACATGCGACGAGACCGAGTCGTAACGCGCAAACTGCATCGAGTACTGGGCTCTCCCCTGACTCATGGATCGCAGCGTATTAACATAACCAAACATCTCCGCCAGCGGTGCTTCAGCTGAAATAACGCGCGCATTTGCTCGCTGATCCATACCAATCACCTGCCCACGACGACTATTGAGATCCCCAATGATATCTCCCATATAATCTTCCGGAGTAACAACCTCTACCAACATTATTGGCTCGAGTATCCTAGGGCTACACTTCGTCATAGCCTCCCGGAAGGCGCCGCGTGCAGCTATTTCAAACGCCAACACGCTGGAATCCACATCATGATACGCTCCATCCAGGAGCGTACACTTCACGCCCACAATCGGAAATCCGATGATACAACCAGATTCCGCAATATTTTTCAACCCCTTTTCAACACCCGGAACATATTCCTTTGGAATTGCACCACCAAAAATCTTACTTTCGAATGTCAATCCGTTTGAAAAGTCATCTGGTTCGAATTTTATTACAACTTTAGCGAATTGACCAGCCCCCCCGGACTGTTTTTTATGAACATAATCTATTTCTGCCATTTTAGATATGGTTTCCCGATAAGCCACCTGCGGAGCGCCAACATTGGCGTCGACTTTAAACTCCCGCTTCATGCGATCGACTATAATCTCTAAATGCAATTCCCCCATGCCCTTAATGATTGTTTGGCCGGTCTCTTTATTGGAACTTACCCTGAAAGATGGATCCTCAGCTGCAAGACGGGACAGCGCCACACCCATTCTCTCCTGATCAGCCTTTGATTTTGGCTCTACCGCCACTTCGATTACCGGATCCGGAAACTCCATTTTCTCCAATAAGATCGGACTGCCAGGCGCACATAGAGTATCTCCGGTGGTTGTTGCTTTTAAGCCACAGATCGCCACAATATCTCCGGCGTATGCTTCTTTTATATCCTCCCTGTTGTTTGCATGCATCAGTAATAGTCTACCGATTCTCTCGCGATCATCCTTGGTAGAGTTAGCCACATAGCTACCGGATTCCAAACGTCCCGAATAAATACGAGCAAAAGTCAGAGTACCAACAAAGGGATCTGTCATAACCTTAAACGCCAATGCCGACAATGGCTCGTCGTCTCGAGGCTCTCTCACCGTTTCTTTTCCATCATCCACGGCAACGCCATTTGTAGCGCCGATATCTAACGGCGACGGCAGAAAATCTACCACTCCATCTAGTAAAGTCTGAACTCCCTTATTTTTGAATGCACTGCCGCAAAGCACCGGCACAAACGAGCCTTCAATTACCCCCCTCCGAATGCACGACTTTAGCTCAGCCACAGATGGTTCTTTGCCTTCCAGATATGCCTCCATGACTGCGTCGTCTTGCTCCACCACCATTTCAACAAGTTTATGATGGTACTCCTCCGCCTTTTCTTTCAGATTTGCTGGAATGTCAGTCACCATATACTCCGCGCCCATGGTCTCATCTTTCCAGTGAAGCGCTTTCATTTCCAAAAGATCTATTATTCCGATAAAATCGTTCTCCGCGCCATCCGGAAGTTGCAGGACTAGCGGACGAGCCCCCAGACGATCCGCTATCATATCTACGCAACGATAAAAACTCGCGCCAATTCTATCCATCTTATTAACGAAGCAAATCCGCGGCACATGATATTTATCCGCCTGGCGCCATACTGTCTCAGATTGAGGCTCTACGCCGGCCACGCCGTCGAATACAGCGACCGCGCCGTCTAGAACTCGCAGAGAGCGCTCCACCTCAATGGTGAAATCGACATGCCCCGGCGTGTCAATAATATTTATGCGATGATCTTTCCAATAGCAGGTAGTAGCGGCCGATGTAATGGTAATTCCACGCTCCTGCTCCTGTGCCATCCAATCCATTGTGGCAGCGCCATCGTGAACCTCTCCGATTTTATGGGAACGCCCCGTATAGAACAACACCCTTTCGGTAGTAGTGGTCTTGCCAGCGTCGATATGAGCCATAATGCCTATATTTCTATAACGCTCTATCGGAGTTTTTCGCGACATTGTTACCACCTATAATGGGCGAACGCCTTATTCGCTTCCGCCATCTTGTGAGTATCTTCGCGCTTTTTGACAGCTCCTCCCCTACCATTGCAAGCATCCAGAAGCTCTCCCGCTAGCTTTAGAATCATTGTTTTCTCAGTACGCCGTCGCGCGTTTCCAATAATCCACCGCATAGCAAGAGCTTGCGCTCTTTCGAAGCGAACTTCCACTGGTACTTGATATGTGGCGCCGCCGACGCGACGAGACTTTAGCTCAACCGACGGCCTCACATTTGCTAGAGCGTCCTCAAAGATCTCTATGCCCTGTTTGCTGGATTTTTTGTATATAATATCAAACGCGCCATGTAATATTTTTTCAAAAACAGATTTTTTCCCGTCATACATCGCAGCATTAACAAATCTAGTAACTAAAACGCTCCCGAATTTCGGATCCGGCAGCGCTACTCTTCTTTCCGCAGCCCTTCTACGTCCCATGTTGTCCCCTACTTTGGTCTTTTGGCGCCGTATTTGGAGCGCCCCTGTTTTCTATCCTTGACTCCTTGAGCATCCAGCGCGCCACGAACAACGTGGTACCGCACGCCGGGAAGATCCTTAACACGACCCCCCCTAATTAATACTACTGAGTGCTCTTGCAAATTATGCCCCTCTCCGGGAATATAACAAGTAACCTCAAAACCACTCGTTAACCGGACGCGAGCAATCTTCCGCAAAGCGGAATTTGGCTTTTTAGGTGTAGTCGTCGTAACGCGCGTACAAACCCCTCGACGCTGCGGACAAAACAAAAGCGCCGGAACCTTATTTCTTTTGGTCACGTCTTTACGAGGACTTCTGACCAGTTGATTAATAGTCGGCATAACGCCCCTTTCCTTCTAGAAGATACAAGAGCAGTATATTATCGATTATCGCTGAAACAGTCAATCCCCTCCGACTCCATCATCATTTGAAAAATTATGGACACTGCGTCCGCATCGCACTATTCCTCATTTTCTCTTCTAACTAATCCATATTAAGCGCCGTATTAAGTACCCTTAACAAATCTCTGGAAAAGAAGAAATTTTACCGTTAATTTTAGCGAAGACAACCACTGCTTGGACGTCGTCTGCCGAAAATAATCTCTTAATTTAGGTTCAAGTCGCAGATTAGGTTAATTTTCTGGCTGGATAAGCTAGTATAGATACCATCTTCTTCAGACGACCCTTGATCTTTCACTAAACTTCCACTTGCCTTTTAAGAAAAAGCAAAAAAAAGTTTTTTCCTCTTGACTTTTGTGTCAAAGTCATATATACTTGTACTATGGTTTTTGTTTTACGAATAATTTTAGTTGTTTTCGTGGGGAGTTTTTTTAACAAGGGGGAAGGAGATTGATCATGGGACCACAGACTATTTACCAGATATCCAGATTGGGTATTGCCATCTATAGAAACGACTGTTAGGAGAAAGTAAATGAAAAAACTTTTAAAAACTGGAATTATCGCGTTTGGTGTGCTTATTCAGGTAGCGGGGGAATGCAGACTCTTCCTGGTGGTATGATATGAGACTGTATTGGCAATCTGTCCTGTTCGCCCATTAGTTGCAAGTATATTTTTTAGGAAATTTCAAATGTATGCACTTCACGATTCCGCTTCCTATTTGATGGAACCCATAAGAAAATTCGCTCAACTTTTGAGGTTGCATTTGGGGTCAAACATGAAAATTATGGATGTGGGCATTGGACGCTTTACAGAAGGGTTGGCCGACATGTATGAACGATCTACAAGGCGTGTTCAAAAGCCCGAATTTAACATAGATCAAGTAACAGTCGACGGAGAGAATATTATCGTATATCAAACTACCATACTAAAAAAACCGTTTTGTCACCTTGTTCGTTTTACGAAAGAAGGCCAACGATCAGAACCGAAAGTTCTAATAATCGCTCCGGTTTCTGGGCATTTTGCAACATTGCTACGGGACACTGTCAAAAGAATGGTTTTGCGCCATGATGTATATATTACCGACTGGATCAGCGTGCGGGATGTTCCGGCAGCAGCGGGAAATTTTTCATTGGACGAATATCTTTCGTATTTGATCGATTTCATGCACAAAATAGGTCCCAATACCCATGTGATGGCTGTATGTCAACCGGCCGTGCAGGTCATGGCGCTTGCGGCTCTGATGGATGAGGCTGACGATCCATGTATGCCGGCAACTATTATCCCCATGGGCGGTCCTATTGATCCGCGTGTAAAAAAAACACAAGTTAACGAGCTTGCAGAGAAACATTCTTTATCGTGGTTTGAAAAAAAATTTTTAACACGCGTGCCCGCCGGATATGACGGAGAAGGCCGGCGCGTATATCCGGGATTTGTGCAGTTAACGGCATTCATAAGCATGAATCCAGACGCTCATTATAAAGCTCATATTCAATATCTGGAGGATAAGATATTCAATAACGAAGCCGGTATTGAAAAGCACAAGATCTTCTATGATGAATATCTATCCGTTCTCGATATGGATGATATTTATTATTTAGAAACCATAGAGAAGATATTCCAAACTTATGAATTGCCGCGCAATGTTATGAAGTATAAGGGGCAATCCGTTGATTTAAGAAACATTAGGCGTTGCGCCCTATTAACTCTGGAGGGAGAAAAAGACGACATTTCTGCTCCTGGCCAAACTTTTGCAGCTCACGCTCTCTGCAAAAATCTACCTGCGGATATGCACGCTCATTATCTGCAGCCCGGCGTCGGCCATTATGGCGTTTTCTCCGGCAGTAAGTGGCGATCACAGGTAGCTCCGCAGGTGGAGAATTTCATTAGAAAATTCGACCGAGAGAGAGGTTCCTATTTTTGAGGATAACTATGGTTGTGACTTATACACAATTCGTTATGATAATGCGTACTAGCATTGAGCAAAGAATCGTATTTTAGTTTTAATGACCTAATTTTTATTTTCAAACAACCCAATAAATATTCGATTGGATTTAAATCCGGCGAATAGGGAGGCTGACCGGATGACACCCGGCTTTTTTAGCTTCCCGGAGTTCTTTTCTTTTGTGAAGCGAAGCCATTGTCCATGATTTCCAGCGCCAATGGATGCTCCGTTGTCACAAATTCAACTGTAGGACTAGAAGAAAAGGAAGCGGGCCGAATATTACACAGTTGCGTCACAACGACAGAGGCAATGCGTCGGGCAATACAAAAGAGATCTTAGCCACCCTATCGAAGAAGTGTTCTGTCAACACTGCCTCACAAGATCCCCTTTGCAACAGAATCAGTCGCTTGACTTCGCTAAAATGAAGCCATAATTCTTCCAATAATTTATCAAAACTTTTTTCTTAATTTATAAGGAAATTTTTGCAACTTCTCGCCTATGGAATACATGATTTAGGCCGAAAGCACAACACTTTTAAAAACCATTGTTTTTTTTAGCTTTAATGAGCAAAGACGATTACTCCGGCGGCGGAGCCGTTGAACTCTTTAACTTTTTTGAAGCCTAATTTCGTCAATTTATCGCAAATCATCTGGAATTGATCGCTTTGAACTGTTCTGGTCCAACATAGAATTAGTGAATTTCTATTAAATTTATCAAAATCTAACACTCTTTTTAATTCGCAGGCAAATCTACTATAATAATTAATGAAAAGTTGGTATCTACCACAATAAACTTCATCCCAAAATTTATACCACGGATCACTTGTTTCCAAACGATGGTCGCCCAGCCAAAAGAGCGTTTTGCCGGATTTGTGTTCCTTTACCAGATATTCAAAAAACAAATAATCGCTTTTGCGGTGTTCCCATACGTCCAACACCAAATTTTTAGAGTAATTTAAGGAGCTCCAGACGCTTATGGTCACCGCTACTATACTGATGTAGCGTATTAGTCTTTTGCCATTGGATAAAAATACGGCAAACGCCGGAACAAATAGCACGACAGTCGGAATAAAATAGTAATTGGACGTTAAATTCAGGAGTGCGTAGGCAAAGGCGTACCCTTCGCCAGCAAATAGCAAAGAATCCGTTTCCGTTACGCAGTCTTTCTTTATAAGTATCTTGCAGACTCTTATTAATATAAGCAGTAGAGTCAAATACAATAACGGCTCAGAATTGAATTGACGAAGAGGAAGGTCCAAAATACTCGTAACCACCGTCGCATACACTTTTTCATGTTTTTTGAAGAATAACCGGTAGATGTAAATGGCAATAAAAATTACGGAATTTAGAAGCAATGCATAATTAAATATTTTTTCCTCGTGAGATAATTTATCCAATAGCAAGCTTGTGATCGCAATAATCGCTATCGCCCCAAAAACTGGCTCTTTCAGATAAGTTGCATAGACGGCGGACAAGAAAGCTAATATATAACACGCCGTAGATTGCTCTACTTGAGCCTTGTGCCGACATAGCATAAAGGCGCTCAGCATGAAAAAAAGCATTCGCTCGCTGTAAAAACAATTCATATGTATCTGCATGAAACCTGAAGCTAAAAATAATGTCAGCAGAGAGAATAAGGAAATCAGGTAGTTATTGGTAATTTTATGAAGAAAAGTAAACAGCATTAGGCTGGCCAATATCATAATAATACAAGTGTAAATATAATGCCCAAGAGCCGTTGTGCCATATGGAAACAATAATAAAAGCGAATAATCACCAAATCCTAACGGCCAAAATCTAGCGTCCCAAGTGCCGGCATGGGATGGCTTCCCAATGGCGGTGGTCATCAAAAACTGATAATCATCACCGGGAATGGCATTATGGAAAACCCAGTTGGATTCCCATAAAATGCAGACGCATATTAATAAAAGCACTAAAAATAGAACGATATAACTAATTATTTTTGGATAAACGTTTTTCATGACTTCAATGCATAGAAAACCGTATTTAACCTCAATTTCTATTTTTTTTCAAAGTAAAATTAAGTGCTTTTTAAAAACGATCCTCGTACACTAGCAAGATATATTAAAATTATCCTAAATGGCAAACTCCAAATAATGTAGTTTCTTTATCTCCCGGCGCGTATTGCTGATGCTATCCATTATAATGCCGCAAGTTAAGCTTAAAAACGAAAGCAATGTCAGACCTGTAGCTAGAACGGCGGTAGGCAACCGAGGCACTAATCCCGTTTCAATGAACGTAGCTATTATTGGGCATGATATTACCACCGAAATTACAAGTAATAACAGAGCAATCAGGCCGAAAAAAAATAGCGGTCTCGTTTCCTCCAAGAGTTTTATAACGCTGAAGAGAATCTGAAATCCATCCTTAAACGCGCTAAGTTTACTGTGGGAGTTTAGCGGTCTTTCCAAGTATTGCGAATCGATCTCGGCGCATGGGATAGCAAGCGTTAGCGCATGAATCGATAACTCTACTTCTATATCAAATCCGTTGCTCATTATCGGAAATGTTTTTATAAATCTCTTGGAGAATGCCCGATAGCCAGAAAAAATATCTCGAAATGTGCTATGAAATAACAGCTCCAAAATAAAAGTAAATATACGATTGCCGAATTTGTGTCCCATCGGATAAGCTGCCTCTGATTTTTCTCGACGAACGGCCACGACCATATCTGCTTGTTCGGTCAACATAGTCTCGATCATGCGGATCGCATCTGCGGCGTCGTATGTTAAATCGCCGTCTGCCATTATGTATATATCGGCATTAATATCGGCGAACATTTTGCGTACGACATTTCCTTTTCCCCTAATCTTTGCAGTTACAACTGTAGCCCCTGCGCTTCTGGCAAGTTCGACAGTATTATCTTCGGAACAATTGTCATATACATAAATATCCGCGAGAGGCAACGACTTTCTAAATGATTTTACAACCTCGGCAACGGTAGCCGCTTCGTTGTAGCAAGGTATCAGTACTGCTATGTTCTTCATGGGAACATAAAAACATAGCAACGATTAATAATTTGCAAATTTCTCCAGCGATTCTAGAGAATTTACTGAAATTAATGTCATGTTTGGAGCGGTGCGTTTTACCAATCCCAGAAGAACTTTTCCAGATCCAATTTCAACACATTGGGAGGCCGAATTGGACTCCGCCCACAGAATGCTTTCTCTCCATCTAATGCGACCTGTGAGCTGTCTAATCAACAATTCTTTAAAATTATCGACCTCAGCCTGAGCGGTAATATTGGAGATTATCGGCTTTGCAGGATTATAAAAGTTTGTTTTTTCCAAAACTTCCGAAAGCGCGGCAACGGCGTTCGCCATCAGTTCGCTGTGGAAGGGACCGCTAACTTCCAGAAATACGGTCTTGGCATTGGTTTTAGCTGCCATTTCCACTACTTTATTTACCGCGTTCTTATAGCCGCTAATTACCGTTTGCGCCGCTGAGTTATCATTGCCGATTTGAACTACTTCTTCTTTCGAATAACATTCCTCTATCATCTGCTGAACAGTTTCCAGATTCAACCCAATAATCGCAGCCATTGCGCCATTCTGTGGGAATGCACAGGACATGGCGATTCCCCGCGTTCTTAAAATTCTAGCGGCGTCAGCAATGGAAATTACACCAGCAGCGCAGAGAGCCGTGTACTCTCCCAGAGAATGTCCGGCAAAGAATTTAGCTTTTTCTACAATATTGACGTTAAATTCTTTTTCAAGAACTTTTACCATCGCCATACTAACAGCCATTAGCGCCGGTTGAGTATTTTCCGTTTTTTTTAGATCGTCTTCCGTTCCAAAAAAGATCAAATCGGATAATTTAAGGGATATAGCGTCGTCTACTTCATGAAAAACATCCCTCGCCGATGAAAAATTATCATATATGTCTTTTCCCATTCCAATTTTTTGAGACCCTTGACCTGGAAACACAAAAAACATGTCTTTCTCCCTATTCTTACTGATTTTTTTCGTTCATTTTTATCATTCGGTGTAAAATTAAGAGACTTGGACAAAACACAAGAGGAATGAACAGGAAAAAATTAGTCCATCCCAGCGCGTCGGCCATCGCTCCGGATATGGTTCGAAATATTATTCCTCCCAACTCGAAAAATGCCCATAACAACGCATATTGCGTAGTTGCGTAATTTTTGTTACACAGGCTGTAGAGAAAAGCAATAAACGCAGTAGCTATGACACCGCAGGTGATGTTTTCAATAAATACCGTTAAATATAACATTCTTATGTTATGACCAACACAGGAAAGGATCATGTAGGACAGACAACCGACGGCATGAGTTATACCGGCCCAAAACATCGCTTTTTTAATGCCATACAATTTTACGATGTATCCGCCGATGATTCCCCCAACAAGAGCGGCGATTGTTCCAAATACCTGCACCACATTGGCTATTTCTAGCTTGGAAAATCCCATATCCACATAAAAAGGCTTGGCCATTTTTTGAGCCATTCTATCTCCTGCACGGTACAGCATGATTATGGCAATAGTTTCTCGCCAATCGCGCCGTCCCATGAATATCTTAAACGGACATACGAGGCACTCAAAAATCGTTGCTTTCATTATGCGAATAAACTCGAATCGAGATTTTTCTCTTTTCCCATAAGATTCCACCATTTTTTCTATGCGTTTAATCTCACTGGTTTTGGAAATTTGTGGCTCGTTGACGCAAAAAATAAAAATCGTGCATAGAAAAATCGAAAAAGCCATAGCGGCATATGCAAGATTCCATCCGTAATAGTGCGCCAAGTAGAGAGTGATGCTTTTGGAAAAGAACATACCGGCTTTATATCCAAAAACAAAAACTCCTGCTAAGGGACCGAACATTTCCACGCGCGCCTTATCCAGCTGATAAGGGTACAAAGACATATCTTGGCACCCATCTGCAAACGCCACAAGCGAAACACAGCTCATCAAACCCACGATGCTCGTTTGAGGTGTTGCCATAGCCATTCCCATCAATCCGACAAATAGTAATAATTGACTAGCGATAGCCCAGCCGCGACGTCTGCCAAATATCCTGGATAAAACTGGAAAGTCCGTTTTTTCCATGAATGGAGCCCAGAGAAATTTTAACGTAAACGGCCATTGCAGAAGAGTAAATAACCCTATGATTGTGTTGGATACTCCGCATTCCTTCAGCCAAAGATCCAAAACTGTCAACCGAAGAAGAAACGGAACGCCGCAGGTAAATCCCACAAAAAGTCTAGCGCTAATTCTTAAACGAAGACAGGCTTTTATAAAACTGTCGCCGGTAGACGCCAATTTCATTATTTCAATCTACTCATCTTTTTTCGAGCGTTTTGATCCAGATACTTTTTCCGAAGTCTTACGGCTTTCGGCGTTACCTCAACCAATTCATCATCTTGAATATAGGACAATGCTTGCTCCAATGAAACAGTACGAGGTGGAGATAGTTTAATATTATCGTCTTTTCCAGAAGCCCTCATATTTGTCAATTGCTTTGTTTTTGTGGGATTAACATCCAACTCATTGCTTTTATTATGTTCTCCTATAATAAGACCTTCGTAAACCGGCGCTCCTGGATTTATGAATAAAGTTCCTCTTTCTTCGAGAAAGAACAACGCGTAGGGAACTGCGTTTCCCGCGGCATTGGAAACTAGAACGCCTCTGCCTCTGCCTTCGATGGATCCTTTATAGGGCTCATATCCGCTGAAAGATCTATTAATGATTCCCGAGCCTCGAGTATCCGTCAAAAACTCACTGTGATACCCGATTAATCCTCTAGTTGGAACGGAAAATTTCAGCCTCGTTTTTCCCACGCCCGATGGACGCATATCCAACAACGCTCCTTTCCGAAGAGTAATCTTTTCCACAATAATTCCCGTAAACTCATCGTCCAGGTCTACACAGAGCTCTTCCATCGGTTCCAGTTTTTGGCCGGTGGTTTCGTCGATTTTATATAGAACGTTGGGACGACTGATTGAAAGCTCAAATCCTTCTCTTCTCATAGTTTCTATGAGAATTCCCAGTTGCAACTCTCCCCGCCCTGCAACCTCGAAAGAATCCTGATCGCTTAACCTTTTCACAGAAACAGAAATATTTCCCTCGGCTTCCTTCTGCAGTCGATCCCAAATCATACGAGAAGTGAGCTTTTTCCCATCTTGTCCTGCCAACGGCGAGTCGTTTATGGAGAACACCATGGATAGCGTAGGCGGATCAATGGGCAGGGATTTTATGGGCGTAGAGACGTCTGTTGATGCAATGGTGTCCGCTACCGTCGCTATCTGGAGCCCAGCTATGGCCACTATATCTCCACATTCGACACGATCCACCGAAATGCGTTTTAATCCTTCAAAAGACAATAGTTTCGTTAATCTAGATCTCTCCACAACGCCGACAGTTTCGCGAATCGCGTGTACAGAATTGTTAATGGCGGCTGATCCTTTAAGAATCTTTCCCGTTAAAACTCTACCGAGGTATTGATCATAATCCAGCATGGTAACCAGCATCTGAAACGGCGCTTCTATGTCGACATTCGGAGGACTAATATGCATCATTATTGTTTCAAAAAGGGGATTTAGACCGTTGCGTTCGTCATTTAGATTTTTCACTGCCCATCCATTCCTACCAGAAGCAAAGACAATTGGAAAGTCCAGTTGCTCTTCATAAGCTTCCAGAGCTACGAACAGATCAAACACCTCGTCAATGACTTCTGTAACGCGAGCGTCTTGTTTATCAACCTTATTTATTACGACAATGGGCTTTAGCCCCAAAGCCAAGGCTTTTGTTAATACGAATTTTGTTTGTGGCATTGGTCCCTCGGAAGCGTCCACCAGTAAAAGCGCTCCCTCCACCATGCTCAAAATTCGTTCAACTTCTCCACCAAAATCGGCGTGACCTGGCGTATCAACTATATTAAACTTAGCGTCATTCCAAATGAAACTGGTGCATTTTGCTAAAATCGTGATGCCGCGCTCTCGTTCCAGATCGTTATAGTCCATGGCGCAGGTTTCTATTTGTTGATTGTCTCTGAATATTCCGCTTTGTTTAAACATCGCATCCACCAGCGTAGTTTTACCGTGATCCACGTGGGCTATGATAGCCAGATTCCTAAGTTCTTTAGACAATTGCTTACTCCGAAATTAAAGGAAACGAATTACGCTATATAATATACTAATATTCCAGTATATTCTAGCGTGATTTTGGGGAGAGTTCTATTAAAAGTATTGAATGCTTTGTATCCACGTCATAAATGACGGGAATATAAGGCACGTTTGGCAAATTCTTTACGCTTGCGATATTATAACTGCTTAATTGTTTGTTAACCTTTATATGCCATAATGATTCCGATTGCAGGAGTTAACTATGCGTATATTTTATATTCTATTATGCTTTTTGACAATTTTTGATTCCATAACATCGATGGATAATGTTATGGAAGAGGCTTTACGACGTATTCTGGACAAGTCGAACCCCAAAAGTCGCGCCATAACGGCAAGCCGCGAGCAATTTAGAAATGTTCCCAGGGCAGGGTGGGCACAAACTCAAACTGCTATGCGCCCTCGTTGTCTAAGTTCCAATGGGGAGCAGGTAGCCGGTATCAAAGATAACCGCATCTGTGTACATAACCGCAATACCGGAAATAATAGTGCTATAACCCCCATGAATGGGGAAATTATTGATATATGTTTCTATGGCAATACCCATATTGTCTATACTATTCGCGGCACCGATGGACGCATCAGATTAATAGTGATTAATCTGCGTACTAGAGAGCAAAATGATCTGACTCCGGCACAAAATGCAAAATCTATTCACGTAACAATGGCGAATGGTGCGATTATCGCCATTTCCCATATTGGTTCTTCGTATTCCGCTTGCAAAATTAATCCAAATAACTTAACTACGCAGATTGTGGGAACTGGCTCGGCGGATCGAGTCAATGAAAAAATTGTTTTTTTAGATGAGGCTCACAGTTGGAAAATTATAGTCCATGAAAATAAAGTAGCGTTAGTGCATACAATTTTGAGAACAGGAGAACAACAAAGTACGTTTATACAGGGGCAATTCAGATTGTCGGATGTTAAAGCTCTCTTTGGTAAGAATGGAAATCCATTAATTATCAGTCTTCATCAAGGGAAAAAAATAAACCACGCTCCATTTGAACCATCGAAGGAGCCACACATCCGCTACCTTAACCAAACTTTCAGTAATTGGGATGTAATCAGTAGTACGGCGGACGGCAACATTTGGCTTTTGCGCATTTATAATATTCAAAGCGCCGATGAATACGTTCTCTATAACGTCAGAAATAGATGTATAGAGCGCAATATAACAAACTCTAGTGTTAGTACCTTCAGTACCTCCGCCCGCAAACTCAGCGTCATGTGACGAGTTCAGATCTGATATTAGCGTTTGAAGAGTCTTCTTTACGCAAATTATGAGTTAAAGTGCATATACCATAGGATAGAAAAAGCAGATTTAAGGGGGGGGGGGGATTGCCCAATAAAGACAGACGGATCATATTGACTTACACAGATGACTTATATTACAAGAAATGAGCTTTTAGTCCCCATCGTCTAGAGGCCTAGGACATCGCCCTTTCACGGCGACAACACGAGTTCGAATCTCGTTGGGGATACCATTTCCGACGTTTTGCGCCAAATCGGGCTTTAGCTATACGCGTCAAGTAATTTGGGAAATCACTTCGCATAGATTTTTACTTTCATGGATAGCTTTATAGATTTCTGAAAATATCTTCATGGAGATATTATAGTTTCGCTCAAATATAGGAATTGCTTTGGCGGATGATATGCCTTCCGCTAGAGCTCCCGTCCAATTCTTCAGATGACCGCCCGTTGCCAGATGCTCCCCAAATAAGACGTTGCGCGATTGCTGGCTGGTGCAGGTCAGGATTACATCTCCAATGCCGCCTAGCTCGAAAACTGTCTCCTTTTTTCCGCCGAGAACGTTGGATAGTTCAGCCATTTCACGCAATCCGTCCACAATTAATTTTGAGATAGCGCTATTGCCGAATTTCAATCCAGATAAAACTCCGCAGCCGATGGCTAAAACGTTTTTTAGCGCGCCAGCTACTTGTAATCCTATGTAATCATCTATCGCTTCGATCTTGAACGTAGGGATCGATAAGCATTCGGCAATGTGTCGAGATAATTTCATGTTTTTACCTGCGATATTCACGCCAGCCGGAAGTCCTCGAGCAATTTCATGTGCAAAAGAAGGACCGGAAAGAACGGCGTAACTATTGCCCAAAATTTCTTCCACTGTATCGCTTTGTAATCGACCATTTTCAACGTCAAATCCCTTGGAACATAGTACTAGCGGCGCTTTGATCTCATATTCTCTTATTTGTTTGCAAACTAGTAAAACACTAGATACGGGCAGAGCGAAAAAAACGATGCTACAACTTTGAATTTCAGAAAAAATATCCGTACATGAGATGTTGGAGTTCAACGGTATTCCCGGAAGAGCGCTTAAATTCATATGTAATTTGTTAATGGATGATGCTGTCGTTTTCGAATCACTGACCAATAGAATTTCTTTCGCTTTTCGACTAAAGCATTGGGCAATGGCAGTTCCGTAACAGCCAGCCCCCACAATTCCAATTTTTTCTAGTGAAATCATTCCGTGTGCTCCTCAGATAAAAGTGGGCATTCTATAAAATTTAATTTATACTTCTTATTCGTATTTACAAATAGCAGGAAAATGTTGAATTTTTTGTTAAAAAAGGTAGCGAAGACCACAAAAGAAATCAATGAACTCTCTGCTGAACCGATTAGAAAATTAATGGAAAAAATTGACTCTATTCCCGAAAACTACGTTTCTCATATTAAAAATATCGTTATTTTGATTTTATCATATGGGATAACGTCGCTTTTCACCTATCCGGAATTCAAATTTTATGTTTTTTTGAAGGAAATTTTCTCCTTACTATGCGCCTACGGCGCAATTTTCTTTTGGTTCATGGATA
Organism: Holosporaceae bacterium; assembly: GCA_031282425.1. GTDB lineage: Bacteria > Pseudomonadota > Alphaproteobacteria > UBA3830 > UBA3830 > JAIRMQ01. The sequence continues at coordinate 41,043 of JAITDT010000063.1, forward strand.
GAATAGAGGGCGAAACGCCGTTCCGGGTAGCTGTCGGAACAACCGCCTGCGTCGCGCCGGTTTTGTTTATAAACAATCCACCGATGGTGGCGTTAGTGAGTTTATTGTTGGTAATTCTTCTGGAATTTATTATTTTTGAGTATATTCGCGGATGTAATTTGTTTTCTCCATTAATTCCAGTTTATGCAATTTGTGAGAGTGTCCAAGATGCAGAAAAAATAGAGAAACTTTCCAGCAAATACAAGATATTAGAACTAATAGTTTTGTCAGAGCAACGAGATTGCAGATATAGTTCGTTGCGCGCTCTAGAAGATTTAAGAAACTGGCTACGAAAGATTAATTATTTACCATTTTATCCAACGCCTCGAAGACTTTTGTATCTTGGAGAAAAAGCAAACCATGATAATTTGATAAAATTACTGGCATTGGCGGAAGATTATGCCATACCGCTATTTCTGATAAAAAATACGTTTGATAATTCGTTAGCCGTCTCTCCGATTTCTTTCGGCGACGTCGAAGACGTTATGGCTGCACCGGAGGATAGCGCGCCATTGGCTGCCGCCCTTAAGAATAAACGTGTGTGGATCTGCTACGACGGCAGGGGCTGCGTCCTGGACCTGATTCGAGAAATGTCTCTTGCGGATTCCATAAGTCTGACAATTTTTTGCGAAACAGAAAGACTAATGATGGAAGCTGAGCAGGAATTGACGCGCCAATGTCCAAACAAAAATTACAAGATAAAAATTGCCGACATAAATTTGTTGCCTATACAGGGAACGAAGCCGGATGTGTTTTTCTATTGCGCGCCGATAAAATCTTTCCGTTCCGGAGAAGATAATCTAAAGGAAGCCGTCGTGAAAAATGTGCTGGATACGCGACGTTTGATAAGCTTCGCTCAATCCAGCAAAATCCCCGTAGTTTTTGTTTTGTCGAGTTCAAGAGCTCTTCGCATCAATAATTCGATTGGAGCAACTCTGCGTTTGGGCGAGCTTAACGTCCAGTTTGCAGACTCCCAAAGTAAAAAGATGCATACAAAATTTAAAATTATCCGCATACCGGAGGAAAAAGCGTGCGGCATGAGAGAAGCGGCGCTACCGTACACGCTTTGCAACAGCGTAAATCTAGACATACCGGAAGAAGAAGCAGCCGACGTCTGTTCCAGAAAAGAAATAATAACTCCGCTGATAAAAGCAACAGCGGCGCTGCTGAAGAGTAACGATACAACCTCCAGCGTCTATACTGTTACTCCGCAAAATATAGCGAACTTTGAGGAATACGCAAAAAATATGCATGGTATGGCAGAACCGCTGGAAAAAACTGCCATCGCTCATGTTATGCGAACGAAATTTTCATCTGCGAAATCCGCGCTATACGAGCAAACATGGACGATGAAAGAACTAAACGAAATGGGTTCTCGAGAGTTAATAGCTGCGGTGTTCCAGGAACTTAATGAGAAAATAAACGCCTAATCTAAGTTCAGAAAATTGATATTTAGCGTAAATCATTAAAAAATTAGTTAATAATTACTTTGAAAATTTATTGACATTGGGAAGTGGCATCAGTAGCATTCGTCGGTGTTTTGATGAAAGGAAAATGAAATGATGAATTCAAGAATTATAGCTTTAGCAGTAGCCGCTGTTGTGATGACACCACTGGCAGATGGGATGAAAGGGGGGGGGGGGGGTACCACTGTCTCTCTCTGAACAGGTAGGGAAAGATTGCCTAGTAAACGTATTACGTAGAGATGGAATGAATTGTGAGATGCTCAATTTATCACGAGGCGGAGTATCCTTCCTAAAAGTGTCGTTTACGGAAAGTCAGTGGGATTTTATCGTACAAAGTGGCACCTACGTGGATGTGTTCGGAGGAACCGGTACTGGTTTAACATATTTCGCTAAGGATACTGATGGCAATGTGGCTATACATTGTAGTCAGGCTCAGGCATTAAGGCTGGACTATGCATTAGGACACCTCTTATAAGAACACAGAATGGAATTGCCTAATCACATGCGAAATTACGCCATTGCAAGAATGCTTCGTCTTCTATATATTATCCATCGTTGACAGTCATCGACTAGAGAATTTGTTTGGAGCATGAGATGGAACGCATAAATGTAATCTTGCTGCGGCGGGTGGCCAAATTGGGACAGATCGGTGACGTCATTCCCGTTCGGCCGGGTTTCGCGCGGAATTATTTGCTGCCGCAAAAAATTGCGCTGAGAGCTACGAAGGAAAATATAAAGTACTTCGAAGATAGAAAAGCGCAAATAGAGGCGACAAACGCCGAAACGCGAGCGGAAGCTCAGAAGGTTGCGGAAGAAATGAAGGAGTGCGCAATAGCAATCATTCGCCAAGCCAGCGAGCACGGAATCCTTTACGGATCCGTTAGCGGTCGAGACATAGCGGCGGCTATTAAAGCCAAAGGATTTGTTGTCGCTGCAAATCAAATCAACCTAAACATCCCCATTAAGACATTGGGAGTGCATGATATTCCCATAGATTTACATCCGGAGGTATCCATTATGATAAAGCTGAGTGTGGCAAAATCCGAAGAAGAAGCGCAGCAGCAAATCTCCGAGATTATATAACTTAAATTTGTTCGTACATTCATCCAATATACATAGTTGGCGAACTCTTTTTAAAAAATATTGTTGAATCTCAATTCATCCTTGGGTATAAAGAACTGGGATAAGGAATCTGTAGCCTTCGGTCGTCAATCTGTTTTTTTGTGAGGAATTGATTTCATGGATAAGGAAAAAGCTCTCGATGCAGCATTATCGCAGATAGAAAAAGCTTTTGGAAAGGGTTCCGTAATGAAACTGGGGCAGCGGAGCCAAATGGAAGGTATCGAGACGATTTCCAGCGGATCCATTGGATTAGATATGGCGCTAGGCGTTGGCGGGTATCCCAGAGGTCGTATCATTGAGATTTTCGGCCCCGAAAGTTCTGGAAAGACTACATTGGCGCTGCATGTTGTCGCCGAATCTCAGAAAAATGGCGGAACGTGTGCCTATATTGACGCGGAGCATGCTTTGGATCCGATCTACGCGAAAAATTTAGGCGTTAATGTGGATTCGCTGATACTATCTCAGCCAGATACCGGCGAACAGGGATTGGAAATTGCGGATACTTTAGTTCGCTCCGGCGCCGTGGATGTGTTGGTGGTGGACAGCGTTGCAGCATTGGTGCCAAAAGCTGAAATTGAAGGCGAAATGGGCGATCCGCACATGGGTTTGCAAGCTCGCTTAATGAGTCAGGCTTTACGTAAGTTAACTTCCACCGTTTCCAAGTCCAACTGCATTATGGTTTTCATTAACCAAATAAGAATGAAAATCGGTGTCTTTTTTGGTAATCCAGAAACCACTACCGGTGGAAATGCACTCAAGTTCTATGCCTCTGTGCGATTGGATATTCGCAGAACAGGGACGCTGAAAGAAAAGGAGCAGGCCGTAGGTAATCAGGTTCGCGTTAAGGTTGTAAAAAACAAAGTGGCTCCTCCGTTCAAAGTTGTGGATTTTGATATTATATACGGAGAAGGAATATCGAAAACTGGTGAATTACTGGATATTGGCGTGAAAATAGGCGTCGTGGAAAAATCTGGAGCGTGGTATGCCTTTGAAGGTCAAAAATTAGGTCAAGGAAAAGAGGCGGCTCGCCAATATCTGCGGGAAAATCCGATCATAGCTGACAAGATTGATAGACTGATCCGGAATAACGGGGAGCTAGTCTCGGAAGTTACGGAAATGGCCATCGAATGATGGCTATGCCGTATCTGTAGGGTTAGAAGAGTCTTGTAGCGGCGTTGCCGCGTAATCGTGATCATCTTTTCCATCGTTGGAGGCGAAAGCATACCCGACGAATCTCGTATGGTGGATTTCTTTTTCGTCATTTCGATATGAAAAATCCCTTCTGGTAGTACTATGATCATTTCTAGATTTCAGAATTTTTATAAGGCATGACAGCAGATCTCTCAAAAACAATCCCATCAGGAAAACCGCAGCTAACTCTGCATACTCCAAACCGCTCATCCATCTTACCCGTACAGACCGTACCACAATTGAAATTTTCAGTCTACATACGATGGTAAAAAAGGGATTGCGCCCCATAGATAGGATAATGCTATTATTAAGGAGATTTTAGGATGGCATGTAAGTTTTGTGGTATCGAAGCGCTGAGGAAGGATGGTTTTACGAGAAGGAAGCGACGA
>JAITDT010000064.1 GCA_031282425.1 Holosporaceae bacterium
TTGCCATAGCCCATAACCAAGCAAGCGACATCGTCTGCACTCGAGACCTTTCTTTCTTCCGTCTCATACGCCGCCGCACCAACCACTGATAAACAAAATAACAATAAAAACTTCTTCATGTGACTTCCCTTCCTATGGCGCAACGGCATTAACAGCGGCGACAGCGGCATTAGCAGTAGCGGTGGCAGCAACACCGCCAGCGCCAACAACTGTATTAGCAGCGGCGATAGCAGCTGCAGCGGAGGCTTTGGCGACATCATCTACTGGAATTGCGCCAAGGCCGCCCCCTCCGCCGAAGGCGGTGGCAGCAAAACCAATACCAGCAATAGCGGCATTTTGAGCATCAGCTCCAACGTCAACAGCGGCGGCAGCATAAGCGGCAGCAACTTCAATAAATGTAGCACCGGCGCCAATGGCAGTATTACCAGCAATGGCGGCAAGACCAACGACGTCAATACCAGTAACAGCGGCGTTAGCGGCAGCAACCGTAGCAGGAACAAGAACACCAGCAGCAACAGCGGTAGCGAGAGCGCCATCAGCAGCTCCAGCGGCGACAGCGACGAGGCCCGCAACATAAGGACGGGCAAGCGGCACAGACGCGACGACAACAGGCACAGGTATCGGGCAATAAACGCTATCTTTTGTATACTTGCGACTTACTCCCAGCCCCACATAAAAACCCTGAAACCTCCAGCGCTGGGATTCCAGCAGCGACCTAACTTTCTTCAGCGACTCCACTCTAGCGTTAATCTCTTCCGATGAAATGCGTTCCGTCAGGTTTTCAATCTTGGAATTTACCGGCTCGTCGCGTTCGAATTCCAGCAGCGATCTAAGCTCTTTCAGGGATTTCGTCCTAGCGTCGGCGTCTTCGAACAGAATGCGCTTCGCCAGAGTTTCAATCCTGTGGTTTACCGGTTCGCGTTTAAACTCCAGCAGCGATCTAAGCTTTTTCAGGGACTCTGTCCTAACGCCGGTATTTTCGAATGGAATGCGTTCCGTCAGATTTTTAATCCCGCGTAACGACTCGACAGAGTCATACAAACAAAAACAGCCGCAGGCGTAAATAAGCTTTAGCACCTACCACCTCACTGCAACAGCTTGTTGACCTGATTCTCCAGCGCCGAGACATTGTCATACAATTCCGTAACCCTATCGAGCGCCGCAATTCTGTCGCCGATGCTTTCCTGATCAGACGCTACTTTCCTTAGCAACGTTGCGATTTCACTCTCCCACGACAACATTTTCCCGTACAGATCAACCGCTTTGGTTAGATTAACCAGTCGCGCGTCGGATATTGAGCCGTCGCGAGCAGTACTGTTCAGGATTTTCGAGATTTTGCTTTCGTTAGCTAAAATCTTACCGCGGATTTCGGAGATTTTCTTCAGAACAGGCTTCAACTGCGAAACTGACGGGGTTTTGGCAACCGGTTTGACTTCCGCAACGACCGACTGATCAGGGGCGCAAGTTGGCTTGCCTTCCGACGAATCGGTCTTTGCAACAACGACCGCGACGTCCAAAGGTTTTAGTTCAGGCTGCGCAACTTCCGAAGCCGCCTTAGACGGATCGACAAATTCTACCGTCTTCCCGGTTCCGAACGACTTCACTGGATATTTAGTTGGAACCTTCGGAGCGGCAGCGATCTTGTCAACGGCAGCCCACGAATTCTTCGGAGCGGCAGCAGTTTTATCAGCTGCGGTACTCAGGGATTTTACTTCCCTCGATGAATTGATAGATTTCACAACGCTATCGGACCCGAACGACTTTACCGGATATTTGGTTGGAATCTTCGGAGCGGTAGTAACCTTATCAGCAACAGTGCCCCAGGATTTTACTTTATATTTAGACACGACAACCTGCGCAGCCGCCGAATCAGTCGCTTTTAACTCACCTTCGGTTCCAAAGACGTCAATAACAACGAACAATAATAGAATAACAATTTTTTCATAAAACATCACACTTTTCTCCAAATCCGAAAAGAATAATATTGCATACTGGGCAGATTGCAAGAGGAAAATCGACAATCTACTCTTTTTTTTTTACTCAAGAGTAAATTAGATTGATTTCCCGAGATTGCGCCCCATAGATAGGATAATGCTATTTTTATATGTAAAAAAAAGCAAATAAGATCCTGGACAGCTGTTGCTAGAAACCGGCTGTGTTTTAGTGCTGAAGTAGGAGCTAGTGAACAGATACTTTAATGAAATTGATAGATATGGTTGAGGAAAACAACCTTAGTGTTGCACAGACGAAAATCCGATTTATCGCGAAGAACTTTCTCCGAATACTCGCAAGACTTCGGAGAAAAACTAAATGCTCCTCAAAATCATAGAAAATGCTTGAATTATCGATAGCTCTGTTGCTTAATAAACATATGCTGTCATCTATATAGTGCAATCCCATCAACTCGGTTAGTATTGTGTAATTTATCAAGAACATGCTACAATTTCGACATTTTGAGATACTCTATGATAAAAAAAGCCATAAAAAAAATCAAAGGTTTTTGTAGTATCAGGAATTTAAAGGGGATTTATTTCTATATAAAACCATATAAATTCAGAACATTGGCTGCAGTTTTAGTGACCATTCCGGTTGGCATAATGGATACCGCCATTCCATGGGCGCTTAAGTGCTATATGGACGCCGTGACGTCGGGAAAGCGTTCTACCATAAGCGTTTATATGCCATTCCTGATTTTAGTGTTTAGTATAGCACAGAGCATTTTTACCTACGTTGCAACCTATGTTAACTCTTGGGTCGGAATAAAAATCAGCAATGATTTAAAATACGACCTTTTCAAAAAATTAATGAAATGTGAAGCATCATTTTTCGATAGGAATGTCTCCGGTACTATCCAAGTGAGGTTTAACAACGATGTGGATACGGCTTGCGCCGGGCTGTTGAATAGTCTGAAAATGTTTTCTACGAGAATTTTTAACTCGCTGTCGCTGATAATAGCGCTGTTTGTAATTTCCTGGAGGTTGGCAATTGTCGCTATCGTCATTTTGATATTTGCACTTTATCCACTTACAACCATACGCAAACGCATCAGCGGTATTGTCGGGCAAACGGTTTTTTCGGGAGCGGCGATAGCAACCTACTATATTGAAGCGTTTGCCGGGAATAGAATCATAACGTCCTATAATCTTTACGATTACCAAATGCGAAAAATTTCTGACGCTCTTAATTACGCCTTCAGATTGGGCATGAAAATGGTTCAACGCACAGGAGTCTTATCGCCGATTATGCATTTTGTGATTGGGGGCGGAGTCGCCGTTATTATATGGATGGGAAGCTATTTGATTACGCATAATCTTCTGACAGCGGGTGGATTCGTGGCGTTTGTCACCTCCGTTATCATGCTCTACCAACCGATAAAAACCATCGGTAATGACTTTAGCGCGGTCCAGACATCCGTGATGGCGATGGAACGAGTGCTTTCCCTTCTAAAGGAGACGCCAGCGGTAATTAATCGCAAAAATGCGATTCAACTTACATCTGTAAAGGATCAAATTGAATATAGAAACGTGGATTTTGAATATGAGAAGGGTCAGCCAGTTTTAAAAAAGATTAACATTAGCATAAAAGTTGGGCAGACTATTGCGTTGGTGGGAAACTCAGGTGGCGGAAAGACAACTTTTGTGAACCTATTACCACGATTCTACGATATAACGGCCGGAAAAATTCTGATTGATGGCGTTGATATCCGGGATTTGGAGTTGGATTCACTGCGAGAAAAGATTGCCATTGTATTTCAGGACAATTTTTTATTTACCGGAACCATTCGCGAAAACATTCTACTAGGGAAGAGCTCCGCGTCGCGAAAGGAAATTAATGAAGTTGTAAAATTAGCCTATCTAGATGAGTTCGTTTCAAAATTGCCCAAAGGCTTACATACCCAGATCGGAGAACGAGGAGTATTACTGTCTGGCGGCCAAAAACAACGGGTGGCGATTGCGCGCGCTTTCCTAAAAAACGCGCCTGTAGTAATCTTAGACGAAGCCACATCAGCGTTGGACAATACCTCCGAAGCTATTGTGCAAAAAGCCATAAATAATTTAATGAAAGACCGCACCGTATTCGTCATTGCCCATCGTTTATCTACAGTGCGGAACGCCGATAAAATCCTGGTGATTAACCAAGGAGAAATAACCGAAGCAGGAACCCATGCTGAATTAATTGAGAAAAACGACGCCTACGCAACTCTCTATCGCACGCAACTAAGCTAAAATAAGTTGAAAACAACCTTCGCGCCTCCAGCGAGGAGGCACGCGTTGCTACTTCCTTATATAAGACTAAAATCCGAATATCCGACAACCTTATAAACTACGTCCACGCTGCCGAGTTCCACTTCCAGTAACTTGTCCTTAGATAATTTCCCAGCTTTTAGGAGATCAATATCTGCTATATCACACAACTGCACAGTCGTCGGCGTAACGCTCCAAATCTTCTTTATCAGTATTTCTCCCTTATTGAGGATCACAACAAGAGATTCTGGAACTAGATTGCTGGACGGCTCAATATACAGCGTTGAGGAGCTACTGAAATGTGGAATAAAATGAGAACCAGCTCGAAGTGCTATAAGATCATTGTGAGAAGCCAACTCCGTTGGTCGCTGTTTCCATTCAGCCGGAGAAGATATCTTGATGACCATCTTCATTTCATCGTCGGCATCCTGCACGATGCAATACAACGGCATGCTATTTTCTCGAGATGGCAGAAGATCTGGTTTACGGGTTCGATTGAACTCGATAGGCGTAACCAAACTGCTATCATGAAACGCCTCCTGCAAAAGTTCCGCTGGATCGCACCTGAATGCGTGAGATAATCTTTTGATGAGATCAGTGTTAAGTCTACGCGAACCGGCTTCCAGACGGGAAAGATACGAAATAGAAATACTGGTGATCTCCGACAGCGTTTCTAACGTATATCCACTTCTTTTCCGCAAGTACTTCAAATGCGTCATGGGAGTATCTTTTCTTTTTCTGCCAACTCGATCATGAATTCCCATCTCCAGTCTATCTATGTCATTAAAATCGATCTCTTTCATTGGACTTAAACTTTGTCTTGCCATATCAACTTCTCCTGCTTTAACTACTTTTATTGTATACCAAACGACAAAAACAAAATCCACATATATTATGCATAAAAAAAAATTTTCTAATACATAAAATATTTTATTGAATTATCTTATTGAAAATACATCGAATATTTCATTTTTGTTTGGCGCAATAAAATGTGTATTGATAATATTGTTTTTTTAAGCATACTAAAATGGCGTTATGTTCTGAAAAACTTGTGTTTTTGTTGTTTTTGTAAGCTGAATATTTAAAATACGAAGACAATGGTTTGCACATGAAGCCTTTAAAAAACAATGCGTTAGATCTGCAGAGCAAAAAACAATTGTGTAAAACACACAATGACAAAAATTCTTCATCTCAAAAAATCAAATTATCGATGTATAAATCGTACAACCATGTGAAAACATATCACCCTTTAAAAAGAAAAAAGATAAAATTACATAAATTTAAATTCGTTTCTGATATTACTCGTCATGATCTATCTAAAGTCGCAGCAACTCTAAAAACTATAAGCGATAATGCTTTATCCCAAAGATACCGCAGAGATAAACTTCATAAGCAAAGTAACTGGAGTAGTACAGAGGAAATAATAGATTGGTTAGCGTCCGTGGATATAAAGGTAAAACGCATGAATTCATTTCAGTTCCTCCTGAGAAATAAGATTTACTCTTTTAATTACATCGCGCTTTTTGCAAACAAAAAGCGTCTGGAGTTGGGATTGGCGCCATTTTATATAGACGGCATCACAGAGTATTAGCTTTGGGATTGCCCATTGAAGTTAAACAAAGGGATTGCGCCCCATAGATAGGATAATGCTATTATTAAGGAGATTTTAGGATGGCATGTAAGTTTTGTGGTATCGAAGCGCTGAGGAAGGATGGTTTTACGAGAAGGAAGCGACGA
>JAITDT010000003.1 GCA_031282425.1 Holosporaceae bacterium
GGTTTCGACGGTGGCGATAGGAGCGACCGACGGAACTTTAAGTTATATGTCCGACTCGGAGGAAACCGTAGACGAAGGCGGTTATATCATCGGCGGAGCAGACATAGGAGAATTCGCCGAATATAAGGCGGATCACGAGAACTGTGTTTTCAACGTGGTCGACGGCGACGACGCAAACATTATGGCTGTAAACCTATCAACAGCGGCAATAAATTCATGGATAGAATTGGCGACCGCTATCACGGACGCTTCCGCTGACGCGCTGATCGTGAAATACAACACTAATCATCTAACAATATACAGGACGCTGCGCGGAGTAACTTCTACTCTTGCCGAAGCCGGATGCAGCGGCACGGACGCTTCAGTTTTGAAATTAACGACGGATGATGGTGCAACGGTAGCACAGGGAAGGGCCGACGTAGCGGCCGTTCAACATGCCGCTGTTTTGCTGAAGGGAACGGAAGCGGCGGCAACTGGAAGACGGCAAAAATGACATAGGGAAACTTCCTGTGTTCATGCAGAGCTTCAAAAAGATTATAGACCATTGGTACTACGCTGAAAAAACGCCATTCTACGAGGATATTATGGTTCGCAATGGAGTTTGCAACTTTTGCAAGATTCTGCAGTTTGCCTATTATTTTACGTCGATTGTCGGCTGGATTCAAGAATACTCCCTTCAAACGTCCCGTGCGTCGTTTGTTCAGGTGCGTGTTAAAATCGCCGCTGCTTCCGCTGCTGGAAAATCTCTCCGCCCTAAAAAAGTTAATGAACAGCAAAGATTATCCATCCAAATACATCTATCCGCTTCGAAAATCAATTGCACGCGAGTGACTAGCTTCTTAAATTGAAAAACGCGAATTATGAGCAGAGTATACGTAGTAATCGATTTCCATTGGCTAAAACTTTTGTGCTACTATACAAATATATTGAAAATGGTTTTGTATGCTTCCAAATCTATTAACTTTGTCTAGAATTTTTGCGATCCCTTTTATAATTGGGTGTTTTTATATCGATGGATTTTGGGCTCATTTAGTGGCGACGGTTTTGTTTCTGATCGCCTGCGTTACGGATTTTCTTGACGGTTATTTCGCGCGCCAATGGAAACAGGTTTCAGCGTTCGGCCGTTTTCTAGATCCCGTTGCCGATAAATTATTGGTTTCTACCATCTTGCTGATGTTGTCTGGCATTGGAATTATCTCAGATATTCATTTGATTGCCGCCACAATAATATTGGCGCGCGAGATCATAGTGTCCGGATTGCGAGAATTCATGTCGCAGATGCAACTAATAATACCCGTAACCAGATATGCAAAATGGAAAACCGTGATGCAAATGGCTTCAGTATCATGTCTACTCAGCTCGGCGATGTTTCCGGATATCACAGTGCTAAAAAATACCGGAATTGTACTGCTATGGCTCGCTGTGATAATGACTGTATTTACTGGAGCTCGATATCTCCGATTTGGAATAGTGCGGATCTCGGATAAAGTATGAGCGAATGAGCAATCTATTCACTTGAGGAATCAAAAAGTTTTTTACAATTTTCATCGATATACTTTCGAGCAAATTCCTTGCATTCGCAATGGGATACATTGTTGTTTAACCAAAAATTTTTTGTGGCTTTCATAAGCGAGCTAAACTCTTCGTTTGTTAAATCATATGTTTTTAATTCATTCGGATTAAATTTAAAGTTTGCATATTCGGAATGACAAAATTCTAGCAATTCTTGAAGTAAGTTTTTGGCGTTAGCTTTAGAATAATGAGTGCGAAAACATAAATTCACCACAAAAAATTTCGCGTAAAAAACTCGATACTCTTTTTTCATTTGCTTTAATTTTAAGAAAACATGAGCATAATCAACAGGTTGCAGTAAAATCATCTCTCTAACGGATCTAGGGAAATTGTACATATTCACCAAATCAGTCATTTCTGAGAATTTTAGCAGCATCGCTAATTTTTCAAGATCCGACAGCGACTCAAATATGTCAAGTTCCGCGCAAATTGAAAGGGAATTGAATTTCAGCGAAAATAGTTCGTTTAAAACTTCCCACATGGGGGGAATGATTTTATAAGAATCTGAGATCTTGAAAATTTTCAGCAGTTCGGTAATTATTCTTTCGCTAGAGAGAATTTTAATGTTACTTTTCAGTTTCGCAATTATATTAAGGTATTCGGGATTGCATCTATAATTTCCGTAGGCGGCTGTGAATCTAAAATATCTTAAAATTCGGAGATAATCTTCGCTAGTTCGATTTTCTGCGCTCCCGATAAAACGGATATTACCGGCGCGAATATCTTCTATTCCGGAATGATAATCATAAATTCTTCCTTCTTTATCCATATAAATCGCATTAATGGTGAAATCTCGTCGACGAGAATCGGTTTTAAAAGATTGAGAAAATGTCACTTCAGCGCGGCGTCCAAAAGTTTTTACATCTTTTCGTAGCGTTGTTATTTCATAAAATTTATGGCGCAGTCCGATGGATATGGAGCCGTGTTCTGGACTTGTGGGCAAAGCAGGCAATCCTTCCCGCACGCAAATATCAATAATTTCTTCCGGTCGTGCCGTTGTGGCTATATCTACATCTGAAATTTCCCGATGGGCGATAAAATCCCGCACTGCGCCACCGACAACGCGTACTTTATGTCCGTATCTCTCTATTAAGTTCAAAATAAAAAAAACGCCGTCATCGAAAGGAAAATTATTTTTTTTGCGCCCCATTGTTTCTAGGTTCAATGCTTATGTATCCTATAACATACTTAGGAGAATAATATAAATATGGTTGACGACCTTGATATTAACCAAATGGAATTTGAGCAAGCTATGAAGGAGCTCGAGAATATCGTAAAAATTTTGGAAGAAGGGAAATCATCGCTAAAGGAGTCGGTAGATCTTTACGAGCGTGGCGCTAAGTTGAAAAAGCACTGCGATAATATATTAGAGTCGGCGCAGCTGAGGATCAATCAAATATCCTTTGATAAGGATGGCGTTATGAAGCAAACAGAAGTGGATCTGTAAGGTGGATATTTTTTTCGTTCCATTGTTGCTGTTGTTTAGGTCCGTCATTAGTTTTGCGATGACCGTAGTTGTTGCCAATGTTATAGTCGGGTGGCTTATGATTGCTAACATTCTGAATTTCCAAAATCGGTTTGTGTATGCGCTGGTGGATTCTCTTTCGAGAACGTCTGATCTAATGTTGTCTCCGATTCGTAGGAGGATTCCAGTAAATATTGGAAGTATGGACATTTCTCCCGTAATACTTATTTTGTTTTTATCTTTTTTAAAGCTGGTCATTGACCGCATTCTCATAAGATTTGTGTAATTCTGGATGAAAACAATGGCAACGATAATAGATGGAAAAAAAATCGCCGAGGTATTTTGCGAACAGATGAAAGAGCGAACATTAAAGCTGAAAAGGCATGGCGTCAATCCGCATATTGCTCTGATAAATGTTGGAAATGATCCCGCAAGCAGCGTATACGTGGCAAAAAAAGAAAAATTAGCGGCAACGATGGGAATTCTTTCTACAGTTCATAAATTTGACGACAGTATTGATGAAAATGATCTTATCACATTGATAAAAAAGCTAAATATCGATAAGGAAGTTCATGCGATTTTATTGCAGTCGCCGTTGCCGCAGAATTTTCAATTCCGAAAACTTGTTAATTTAATTGATCCAAGAAAAGATGTGGATGGATTGACCACCATGAATCAAGGTCGATTGTTTGCTGGAGAGCCCGGTGTAGTGCCATGTACGCCTCTGGGAGTTCTTCATCTACTACGTACGGTTCGGGAGCAGATTGCCGGTCTGCATGCGATCGTTCTTGGTAGATCTTCTATTGTAGGACGACCTCTCTCGCAGCTGCTACTAAATGCCAATTGCACGGTAACTCTTCTGCATTCCTATTCTCAAGACTTAAAATCCATTTGCAAAACGGCGGATATTCTTGTCAGCGCTATGGGAAAACCTCTTTTTATCGACAAGGAATTCATAAAACCCGGCGCCATAGTTATAGACGTCGGCGTGAATAGAATCGAAAGCAATGGATCGAAAAAAATTGTCGGAGACGTAGTTTTTGATGCGGTATCCGAGTTCGCTGCCGCTATTACTCCAGTGCCAAATGGCGTGGGGCCAATGACAGTTGCTTACTTAATGCACAACACGTTAAATTTAGCTTGTTGTCATTGAGGTCAAGAATGTTATATATTTATTGAATCGCAGCAGAGAGGTTATCATGAAAAAGATAATAGGTTTTTTGTTACTCGTGTCTTTTGTGAACGAAACCAGCGGAAAAAACAATGATATTACGGAGCTGTCAGATTCCGTTCGGGAGCTCACTGGGAGAATCGAACAATTGGAGAAGGTTGTCATAGATTTGCAAAAAAAAGCTGAAGAGTTGGAAAATAAAAATAGCCAAGAAGAAAAAATACAAAAAGATATGGAAACGATTTCGCAAAAAACTCCGGAAGAGATTCTACAAATGGCTCGCGATTATCTCGAAGAAAATAATACGGAAGAATGTCGTAGGGTATCGAATGCCTTTGTCACAAAGAATCCAACAAGCATATATTGCGGTATGATGCTGTTTTACGTTGGAAATAGTTATTTCGTGGAAAAGAATTATAAAAACGCCGCCTTGGCGTATATGAAGGGATTTAAAGCCAACCCTTCTGGATCTAAAGCGGCAGAAACCTTGTATAAGCTGGCACTTTGTTTCAAACAGTTGGGCGAAGAAGATAAATGTAAATCAACATTGGAGAAGATCCTTAGCGATTACAAAGGCGAATTTGCAAAAAAAGCTTCGGTGGAGTTAAAAAAGCGCAAATGACACAAATTCTGCAAAGATTTGTGAATGAAGGATTTACTATTGATTTTTTTTGCGCCGAAATGGAACAATTGACGGCGTTTGTGGGAAATAAATCGATCGTTTCCGTTTGTGTTGCGGTTTCTGGAGGAGCCGACAGTACGGCGCTGCTGCTACTGTCGGCGGAATGGGCAAAAAAAAATGGCGTCAATGTTTACGCGGTGACGGTCGATCATAAATTACGGCCGGAATCTACACGGGAAGCAGAAATTGTGAAAGAATTTTGCAGATCCAGAGGAATACGGCATAAGACGATTCCGTGGAATAGAGAGTGTTATTATGTACGGCGCAACGCATTGGAGAATTTAGCGCGAGAAGCTCGTTACCAGCTAATGTCTGAATTCTGTAAACATCATAATATCTCCGTTTTGCTAGTGGGGCATACATGGAACGACCAATTGGAAACTTTTGAAATGCGCCTAAATGCTGGCAGTACCGCTTGCGGCTTAGCCGGCATGAGTCAAGTCAGATCCCTGGCCGAGTGGCTGAAACTATTTCGTCCTATCCTTCATTTTTCTAAAGAACATTTGGAGGATTTTTTAAAAAGTCAGAATATTTCCTGGATAACGGATCCAATGAATGATCAAGATTTCTTCTTGCGGGTTTTTTATCGCAAAAAAATCATACAATATGGCGAAGATAAAATCTTAAATCTTTCCAAAGACATAATTCAATTGGGAAAAAGAAGAAACGAAATAGAAACGGCAGCCGTTTATTTTTTAAAAAAGTTTTGCGAATTTTCCGAATGCGGCTATGTCATGGTAAAAAAAGATAAATTACTTCTGGAAGAGAAGGCAGTTCAGGCGGAAATTTTAAAACGCGTGATTTGGAATGTAGGTGGGAAGAAGTACGCCAAGACCATAAGCAAAAGTTGCTACGATCAAATTTTCTGCAAAAAAATTAATACGTTAGGTGGATGTTTATGGAAAATTAAAAAGGATAAGATTTTCTTTTTTAGGGAAAATAGAAGAAATTTTGGCAAACTAGAATGCGGGTTGTCTTTAGAGCGACAAAATAATAGACTTACATCCGGATTCGTAGAAAGTAATTCACCGTGTTTAAATAAAATAAATATATTTGATGTATTTTTGTAGCTTTGCAGGGAAACGAGATGAGTAAAAATTATAAAAATTTATCGATTTGGATCGCCGTAGGTTGCTTTGTTTTTTTGTTATTTCAAGCATTTAATAACGGAAGAGAAAATATAACAAGCATCACATACTCGGATTTCCTATCTGATGTCGATAATGGAAAAGTGTCCAGTGTAGTAATTCATGGATCCGCCATCGAGGGAATTACTCTGGACGGTCATCTTTTTTCCACCTACGACCCCAATGATCCGGAGCTGGTAAAAAAGCTTATTGCTAAAAATGTAAAAATTATGGCTGGTCCTAGCGAAGAGCATTCCACGTTGCTGCACGTATTTCTCAGCTGGCTTCCTCTAATAATTTTGGGGGGGATTTGGTTTTTCGCACTGCGACAGATGCAAACCGGCGGGAATAGAGCTCTGGGTTTCGGAAAATCAAAAGCAAAACTCCTCAGCCAAAAAGTAGGAAAGGTTACTTTTAACGATGTGGCTGGCATAGACGAGGCAAAATCCGAGCTAGAAGAGATTGTTGATTTTTTGAAAGATCCAAGCAAATTTAGGCGACTAGGTGGAAAGATTCCGAGAGGAGTTCTGCTGGTAGGATCTCCCGGAACTGGAAAAACCCTTCTGGCACGAGCGATTGCCGGCGAGGCTAACGTACCGTTCTTTAGTATTTCCGGATCTGAGTTCGTAGAAATGTTTGTGGGCGTTGGCGCTAGTCGCGTTCGCGACATGTTTGAGCAAGGGAAGAAGAACGCCCCTTGCATTATTTTCATAGACGAAATTGACGCCGTCGGTCGCCATCGCGGTTTTGGATTAGGCGGCGGAAACGACGAGAGAGAACAAACGCTCAACCAATTGCTGGTCGAAATGGATGGCTTCGAAGAGAATAACGGCGTGATAATTATATCTGCCACTAATAGACCGGACGTATTGGATCCTGCGTTGTTGCGACCAGGCAGATTTGATCGCCAAGTGGTGGTGCCGCTGCCGGATCTTAATGGTCGAGAGAAAATTTTGCGAGTTCATTTGAGAAAAGTGCCTTTGTCTTCGGACGTCGACCCGTTAGTGCTGGCTCGCGGCACTCCGGGATTTTCCGGCGCTGATTTGGCCAATATAGTCAACGAAGCGGCGTTGCTAGCGGCTCGCCGCGGCAAGCGCATTGTGGGTATGGACGAATTGGAAGACGCCAAGGATAAAGTGCTGATGGGCACGGAACGTCGCTCCATGGTTATGACGGAGGAAGAAAAAAAATTAACCGCATATCATGAAGCTGGCCATGCGATCGTCGCGCTAAATATCGCGGAATCGGATCCCATACACAAAGCCACTATTATACCGCGAGGACAAGCGCTGGGAATGGTTATGCGTCTTCCAACGCGAGATCGCATCTCGGTTTCTCGCGTTAAATTAGAGGCGGATTTATCCGTTGCCGCCGGCGGTCGAATAGCTGAAGAAATAATTTTTGGCCTCGAAAAAGTAACCACCGGCGCTTCCGCCGACATCAGCCAAGCAACAAAGATGGCGCGACATATGATCCTCGAGTGCGGTATGAGTGAAAAGCTGGGATTTTTATCCTATGCCAACGATGGCGCGCAGGAAGTATTTTTGGGACACCCAACGTCCGCTAATAAAAACATATCAAGTTCGACGGCCAAGATAATAGATGAAGAAATTCGCGCGCTCATTGATAAAACCTACAATAGGGCGAAGGAAATTCTTAAAAATAACAAGAAGGCGCTGGAGCTATTGGCTCTAGGACTGCTGGAACACGAAACGCTTACCGGCGACGATATCAAAAAGATTGTCGATGGGCAGCAAATAATTAAACAAAAAAAAATAACCATCGTAAAAACATCGAAAAAGTCCAAAATGCCATCATCGGAGTACATTTCCGCTGTAAAAAAGCCATCGAGACGCCGAGCTACTAAGACTACATGAAAAAAATACTTGTTATGTTGGATTGTAAAAGAAATCGGCTTGATAAGTTTTTAGCGGCGCAATGGCATGAAGTATCGCGGCGTAAAATTCAGATGTTGATATCGAGCGGCAACGTCTATGTTAATGGAGTGTCGATAACAGATGCTGCGTATAACTTAAAATACAGAGATGAGATTCTTGCCAACGAGTGCTTTCGAGAAGAAAAGCCGAACTTATCGCCGGATGCCAATGTAAAATTTGCGGTGCTTTATGAAGACGAAGATCTACTTATCATCGACAAGCCGGCTGGAGTAACGGTTCACGCTGGTGCAGGAAACCGTTCACATACATTAATTAATGGATTGATTCACCATTGCGGTAAGTCGCTATCCAGTGGAAGTGATTCTTGTAGGCCGGGAATTGTGCACAGAATTGACAAAAATACCAGCGGCGTCTTGGTGGTCGCAAAGAATGATTTCACCCATGCGGCGCTGGCTCGACAATTTGCAATTCACTCGATAAGAAGAAAATATATTTGCTTCTGCTACTCCATTCTTCAACCTCTTCACGGGAAAATCGAAACATTCCTAGGGAGAGATAAAAACAATAGACTCAAGATGGCGGTGGCGGAATCCGGACGAAACGCCATAACTTTCTATAAAACTCTAAAAACATTTTCGAAATTTGCCTCAAAAGTGGAATGCGAATTGAAAACTGGACGAACGCACCAAATAAGAGCGCACATGTCGTATCGCAAATGCTCTATAATTGGAGATGCACTTTATAAGACAAAAAACTATTCTATTGAGAAAAATCCTGTTATTCAAAGATTTCCGCGCCAGGCGTTGCATGCGTACTTTCTGGAATTTATTCATCCGCGATCCAAAAAATTTCTGCAAATCCAAAGCGATTTCCCAAGCGATCTACAGAGTTTAGAAGAAGTTTTACAGCTTGCCGCCAAAGATACTTAATTTCTCCAGCTATTCTGCGCTTATGTTTTACTATTCCTATCATAATTCGCATTATTAGATAATTTTTGTTTTCCTCTCCGCGCTTTCCGTACTACTTTAATTTTGATACTATGCAGGCGGGTGGTTGGACGTTCAGGATTGCGAATTCGGTCAGGATCGGAAGAAAGCAGCCGTAGCGAACACCAAACGGGTCGACTACCCAGCCAGCTGGAGAAGAGATATGAGCGTCTACATTCCATTAGCGACAAAGTATAGGCCTCAGAAGTTCAGCGACGTCGTCGGCCAAGACATGGTGGTTAGGATAATTACCAGGGGTCTAATGAAAAATAGGCTGGGACCCGCTTTGTTATTTTCCGGTGCTCGCGGAATTGGAAAAACCACCATCGCAAGAATCCTCGCTAAAGCGTGGCGATGCGAGAATCGCACCGATGCTGATCCGGAGCCGTGCTGCCAATGCATGTCATGTCGGAATTTTTTACAAGGCAACCAAATAGACGTCGTCGAGATAGACGCCGCCAGTAACACGGGCGTAGACGATGTGCGCGAGATTATCGAGTCTAGTCGGTACGCGCCAACCTTCGGTAAGTTTAAGATTTTTATTGTAGACGAAGTGCACATGCTTTCCAAAAGTGCATTTAACGCTCTTTTGAAGACGTTAGAGGAACCTCCAGCACATGTGAAATTTCTATTTGCCACGACGGAAACCTACAAAATTCCAGAAACCGTAATGTCGCGTGTTCTCAAGTTCGATTTGAAAAAGGTGGACATGGAGTTGATGATCCAGTATTTATCATCCATCTGTAACCAAGAGGAGATTTTGGCCAACGCCGATGTGCTGACGATGATTGCCAGAGCGGCGGATGGATCGATTAGGGATGGTCTTTCGGTTTTGGATCAGGCAATAAATGTGGCCGAGGGCAATGCGTTATCCTCCGCCGACTTGAAAAGTATGTTAAACGTTTCCGATGATAACGACACTATGGAATTGCTGGAGCTTATTTTTTCTCCAAACATAGAATCTACCATTAAAAAATACAGAGAAATAATCACGAATAACGTATCCGCAGTTAAAGTTATCAACGCGCTAGTTGACAATGTTCATGTATTGACCTGCCTAAAAACGCATGTTACCCCCCTGGAGATGATCGTTTCTGACGGTTTATTTCCACGATTAGAAAAATTAGCAAAAGCGGTTTCACTGGCGGCCGTCTCTAGGATTTGGCAAATGCTTCTGAAGGGTATTCATGAACTGAAATTCTCCGATCGACCAGAAATCATTCTAGAAATGTTACTGATCCGCATTACCTACGCCGCAGAATTGCCAGATCTTCGAGAATTGGTTGATGAAATTGTAAAAAAACAGCGTAGACCGCTTGCAATAAATGAAAAAATGTCTCATACAGAAAGCGCTATGGAATCTTTGACGCAGGAAGCGTTTAAAATGTTTCCAGGCGCAAAGCTGGAGCAATAGAAAGAAGGAAAATATGAATAATTTTAGTCAGCTTATGGAACAAGCGCAACAAATGCAGGCAAAGCTCCTCGAAGCTCAAAATAAACTAAGCGAGTTGGAGTTGGTTGGCTCTTCCGGAGGAGGAATGGTAACGGTAGTTATTACCGGAAAAGGCGATATGAAAAGAGTAACGGTCGATCCCAAATTACTATCTCCAGATGATGCCGACGTTATTGGAGATCTGGTAGTAGCCGCCTTCAATGATGCAAAATCAAAACTGGAGGCAAAGCTGGCAGAGCAAATGGGCGGTCTTCTTCCTCCCGGAATGAAAATGCCATTTTTTCACCGGTAATCCCTCGCAAACCCCTATCTGAAAATCTAGCGTTACGCTTATCTGTTTCCTTCAGTTCATCAGTTTCAAAAAAACTAAAAAATATTCATTAGTTGTTAATATTTATACTTTATTGATGTTATTTGCATATTGTTTTTTTTAAGAGGGGTAGAATTATGAAAAAGATTATAATGATTATTGTATAATGCAATTTATACTATTCCTCATTATTAGTTTTTCGTAGCAAGCGCTAGGCGAGCTTGTATTCAAGCTGCTTAGAAAAGCTTTCAGATAATTTGTTCTCAGGAGATGTTATTCCAGGAATTACGTACGCCACCTATGCTACACCAACGAACGTGAGGGGGCGAGGGGGTCCTATACTCGCGGGTGAATACATGAAAAGTCGATATTTTGCACAATTTGATTTCGAAACAATGGTATAAACGCATTTTTCAATTCTCCGAACGGTAGCGCACGGATTTCTTGCAAATTTTCAGTTCAAATATTTTTTTTTCAAAAAGATAAAAATTTTTTGTGATTTTACTTGACAAATATTTTGTTCTGATGTATTAATATTATTATTAATAATAAGGAGAATGAAAATGACTATAAAGAAAATTCTGCTGAGCAGCGCGCTAAAGCGTCAACGAAGCATCACGCGGGCGGCACTTTTGGGACTTCTGCTCGTTCCCTCTTTCGCTACCGACTTTGTTGAAGCCATGTGTGTTACAGACTTTGCTGAAGACGGAGATGTATATTCCAAGGGGGAGGCGATGTCAAAAAGGCTGTTTGAGATGCCAAAAGGAAGTCCAGAGCTTAAAATACAGGCCGGGCAATTTCAGAAAGGGGTACCCTTGATCATAGATTCTGAGAAGAATCTAGAAGCTTTTTGTCTTAACTTTAGTCAGTGGGATTTTAACCACCTTGAGTGTATGGAAATCAAAAATATCGATTTTAGTCATTTTGATATTATATTTTCCAATTTCATTCTCGTTAAACTGGCGGCACTGCATGTCCAAGTCCGTTTTGTGGATTGTATACTGGAACAAAATGTTGCTAAAATTCGCGACGAGTATTTAGAAATGCAGGATGGAAATCCCGATGGTTTGTGGATCAGTCGTTTCGAAAGGATATAAACTTTAATGTGAATTTATAGGCCGTTGTTTTCTTTTGTAGCGGATCTAAGGTGACCCAGCAATTGTTTGTTGTTGGGGTTTATCTGAAGAGATAGCATGAGAGGCTAGGGGAGTGTTTGAGAGTTAGGTAAGAGCTTGAGATTTATCTAGGCTCTGTCTTAGGATATGTTAACGCTATTTTATCATGATGATATCTAAAGCGAGATAAACGAATCCCGCAAAGACGACATTGAGCTTGTCGTATCGAGTAAATATTCGTCGAAATTCCTTCAATCTCCTAAAAAGTCTCTCCACAACATTTCGCTTTTTATACATTT